>DDCR01000004.1:969-10243 GCA_002335115.1 Oceanospirillaceae bacterium UBA2001 | reverse complement strand
AGAGGACGAGTTTCATCAATATGCTCAGCCTATTCCTTTAATGACAAAAATGGTGGCTAACGGACAAACTGGCAATAAAGGCGGTCAAGGATTTTACCGAGATACAGACGCCGGTAAACAAATGTTGAACTTAACTGATGGCACGTATCAAACGACAGCCCGTTTGCAACTGCCATTGGCGCAACAAGCAGAAGCTGAAGGCGTTGCTGTATTATTAGATGACGATAGCGCATATGGTCGTTTTGCATGGCAAGTCTTGTCGAGCACATTGAATTATGCAGCAGCCCTGATCCCAGAAATTGGCCGCAACATTCTACCCATCGACGACGCTATGAAACTTGGCTATAACTGGATTTATGGCCCCTTTGAGTTATTAGATCAGATTGGTGCTCAGCGAGTGGTTGAGCGTATGCAAAAAGAAAACCGTCAGGTCGCACCCATGCTTTTATTGGCAGCTAAACAACACGGTTTCTATCAAGTCATTGACCAACAATTATGCAGCTTAGAACATGGGGGGCAATATGCTCCAATTAACAGACCCGCTGGTGTACTGCGTTTTTCTGAATTACGCCAAACCCTAACGGCTCAGTATAGTAATGCTAAAGCCAGTTGGTTTGAGCATGATGGGGCAGCCATTATAGAATTTCATTCCAAGGCTAACGCCCTAGACAGTGAGTCTATGGATGTTATTCGCCATGCGCTTGAGCAGGCACAGCAGCGCCAACTGCGAGGTGTTGTGATTCACAATGACGCCCAACATTTTTCCTGTGGAGTAAATCTAGTCGCCTTTCGCGAGTTCTTTGAAACCCAAGATTACAAGGGTATGGATGACTTCCTAAATCATTTTCAACACACAATGCACGCCATTAATGAGTGTCCCTTACCGGTCATTGCTGCACCGGCGGGCATGTCTATTGGCGGGGGTTTTGAAGTAGTGTTAGCCGCTGACCATGTCATTGGACATGCGAATTCTGTTATGGGCTTAGTCGAATCAAGCGTTGGCGTTGTGCCAGGTGGAGGGGGCTGTAAAGAGTATCTATACCGATGGTATGAAGTCCTTGGCGATATGAAAGCTGCGGCATGGAAAGCGTTTATGATTGTGGGATATGGTTGGACAGCAACGTCGCCCATAGAAGCCACTGAGCAAGCCATGCTGTACCCAGAAGATCAATACATGATGAACCGAGACCGCTTATTAAGTGAAGCATTATCACAACTGGATCGGGTCAAAAAAGCAAAGCCCCGCAAACCACTGCCCATGGCAGGTGAGGATACGTATAGGGAAATGATGGATTGGTTATTCGAAGCCGAAGATCAACAAAAAATTACGGCCCACGACGTCGCCGTAGGTACTGAACTCGCCCGTATTTTTACCGGCGGCAAAGTCAAAGCGAATACCATGATGAGCGAGCAGGATTTGTTTAATGCCGAACGGGAATCCTTCTTGCGCTTGGCCCGCTCTAAGGATACCCAAGCTCGTATTGTAAGTATGCTTGACCTTGGCAGTCCGATAAGGAATTAGTACAGTATTGATCATTAACTAGCTATTAAAAGCGTAGCACCTAATTTAGGCTGTGCAGTAACAGTTCTTTTGCATTGTTAAACTTCACCCTAGGTATGAACTCTTGCAAACACACTAGCCATGAACTAGCTAGGGGTGTAATCTGTTGACAAATTGAAGTTGTTTGATCAGTTTTTAAACTGGTTTTTGCTAAAAATTCAAAACGGAGAAGAATTTCATGCCAAGTTTGTTCGCTAAAATATGCATCAGTAAAAAACTGATTGCCGCATTTTTGCTGGTAGGAATTATTCCACTCACTGTGTTGGGTCTTACTACTTTGGATAGTGCCTCCAAAGCTTTAGAAAAACAGTCTTTAAATCAGCTTGAAACAGTACGCAGTATTAAAAAAGGCCAAATAGAAAACTTCTTCAAATCAGCACAAGAAGATCTCGCTATACTCAGCAAAACTATCGACCGCACCATGTGTCCACTGTCCATGTGTGCCAATCTAAATCTGTCTGGTAAAGAGAACACCCACTATAACTCCTACATTGAAACATACGGTTATTATGACCTATTTATCATTAAGCCAGATGGCTATGTTGGCTATACCGCCACTAAGGAACCTGACTACCAAACTAACCTTGTTAATGGGGTGTATGCAGAGTCTAGTTTAGGTCGATTGGTCCGTGAGGTCATGAGCACTGGCGAATTTGGCTTTGCCGACTTTGAAGCTTATGCGCCCTCTAATGGCGCCCCTGCTAGTTTTATTGCCCAACCTATAACCAATGCTGCTGGCAAAATAAAAGCCGTGGTGGCCCTACAAATTTCAACCGATAGCATTAACAAAGTCATGGCTGAACGCTCTGGTATGGGCACCACAGGCGAGAGCTATTTGGTCGGTGCTGACTATTTAATGCGCTCTGATTCATTCCTTGACCCCATCAACCATACCGTCGAAGCCTCGTTTGCCAACCCTGAAAAAGGTAGTATTGATTCTGACACGACAAAAGCTGCGCTGGCAGGCAAAAGTGGATCGAGTACTATTATTGACTACAATGGTAACCTCGTTCTTTCGTCATATACCCCTGTTAATATATTAGGTACACGGTGGGCGTTGATTGCAGAAATTGATAGTGCTGAAGCCTTTGCACCTATTCAAGATCTCAAAGTCTTAGCCCTTCAGATCGGCATCATTGGTAGTGTACTTATCTATATATTGGCCTTCTTTATGTCGCGCTCAATCAGACGTCCGATTTTATCATTGTCTCAATTATTTAAAAAAATCGATGCCTCTGGTGACTTTTCTTTGCGTGTGACTGATATCGTTTCAACCGACGAAATTGGTCAAATGGCTAACGCAGTCAACCAGCATTTAGAATCCTTACAACACGCCATTGGTGCTGCCAATACGGTGGTGACAGACCTTTCTAAGGGCCGTTTTAACAATCGTATTGAGCTTGATTTTATGGGTGATCTAGCTACCTTAAAAGCGGGTGTTAACAATTCTGCGGATAGCGTAGAGAAAACCATGGATGGCCTTGAGCAAGTCCTAAAAGCCATTGCCACGGGTAACTTTAGTTACCGATTAGAGGGTGCTAGCGCCATTGGGTCTGACTTCCAAACCACTCTCACAAGCACTATGAAAACCATGGAACAAGCCATTGGTGAAATTAATCAAGTGATGAGTGCTGCGGCAGTAGGTAATTTTGACTTACGGGTAGAAACCCCCCTCCAAGGCGATTTGGATCAACTTAAAATAGGAGTCAATAACTCCATTGAAGCTATTGCTGAAGCCCTCAGTGAAACCACTGTGATGGCAGAAAAAATGGCTCATGGCAATCTGACTCAACGCATTACGGGTGCCTATCAAGGCCGTCTAGAAGATTTAAAATCTGCTCTCAATAGTTCAGTTGAAAATATGGAAAAAACGGTTTCAGCTGTCCTTCAAGCGACTGATAGTGTGGCTTCAAATGCTAACGCCATCAGTAATGGTTCTGATGATCTGTCTCAACGCACGAGTGAGCAAAGTTCATCTTTAGAGGAGACCTCCTCGAGCATGGAAGAGATGGCAGCCACAATTGAACACAACACAAACCGTGCAAACGAAGCACAAACTCTGGTGGTAAGCACTCAACAAGAGACGTCTGATGGGGTGGAAGTGGTGAACAAAGCGGTTCAAGCTATGGGTGATATTGAACAGTCCAGTAGTAAGATTGTTCCTATTATCACTTTAATTGATGGCATTGCTTTTCAAACTAATTTATTGGCTCTTAACGCTTCTGTTGAGGCCGCCCGCGCAGGTGAGCATGGCCGAGGTTTTGCAGTAGTGGCAGGTGAGGTAAGAACACTTGCTCAGCGAGCCGCTGATGCGGCGAAGGATATTAAGGTGCTTATTGATGATAGTTCGAATAAGGTCAAAGAGGGCCGTAACTTAGTCAACCAGACGGGTGAGTCGTTGACATCAATCAGTCAATCGATTACCCAAGTTAATGATATTGTGGCTAAAATTGCCACTGCAACGAGCGAGCAAACAGTTGTCGTTAACCAGATTAACTCTGCGGTTGGCCAGTTGGAAAATGTTAACCAACAAAACGTGGCGTTAGTTGAAGAGTCGTCAGCTTCAAGTTACTCCTTAAGCGATCAAACTAAAGCACTGAAAGATCAAATTTCCTTCTTTAAAGTAACTGCTTCTGGAATTCACACGCCATCTGCCGCACCATTGCGTTCAGCAGAACAGGTATTTGGCAAACAAGCCTTGGCAGAAATGACCACGCCAGCTGGCAAGCATGAACCTGCACCTGTCATAACCAGTGACGATGATTGGCAAGAGTTTTAAGGCTCAGCCAGTCTAGAAAACCAGCTCAACTGCTGGTTTTTTATTTCAAGCGACGTTGATATTGCAATGGAAAGGCTCGTCTTATCGTTTTTAAATGATCCAGATCAATACATGCAACAGCGATACCTGGGCCTTCATCTAACTCCACTAAAATCTCACCCCATGGATCAATAATCATTGAATGGCCAAAGGTTTGCCTATGATCATGCTGACCACCATGAGATGCTGCCAGCATGTAACACTGAGTTTCGATGGCTCGCGCACGCAATAATGTGTGCCAGTGCGCTTGACCCGTGGTTCTGGTAAAGGCCGCTCCATTAACGATAATTTGGGCTCCCAAATCCACCAACTTAGCATGCATTTCTGCAAAGCGTAAATCGTAACAAATGGTCAAGCCAACCTTGCCCACTGGAGTGTCAATCACCACCAACTGATCTCCAGCTTCAAAGGTATCAGATTCACGATAACTGCCATGACTGTCTTCGATGTCCACATCAAACATATGGATTTTATCATAGCGCGCAACTTCATCTCCTTCACTGTCGTAGACAAAACAAGCAGAGCGCACCTTATTTATGTCTCGTATGCCTTGTTGACACGGAATAGTACCCCCAACTAGCCATATGTGATTAGCCTTTGCTTGCTGCGATAACCAAAGGCGCAAGCCATGCTGAGGCAGCGATGCCGCTGCACCATGCGCCACCATCTGAGGGTCACCAAAAACGGCAAAACTTTCTGGTAACATGATCAATTGGGCACCCTGCTCTGCTGCCCGTTGAATAAGCTCAGCTGTTGCACGTAGATTATCATCAACACTAAGTTTACTGACCAATTGCACCACTGCTACTGCTGGCCCATGACCCATTAAGTTGACAGCTTCAGATGACATTGAGTTGGGCTTACTGGGTGGGGATGACATTTTCAATACGCTCCTGCACCGACTGATTTTGATAGTCTTTGTCGAATATTCTCACTAAGTTGACATCCGGGTTATCAAGCGACCCCAAAACACTATAGCGAGCACTCGTGAAGGTAGATAGCTCATCACCAATGAGTTTATTAACAATGTAAATCATACCACTTAGCTGCGGCAGACCGGCTATCAGGGCCGCTAATGGCAACTTTTCTGCTACGGGTAAGGTAATAATTAAATTGTTGTCCACTTGGCGTTGCTTAAAATCAATCCAACCGTCCAAAGATAAATTTAATGCGGTAGACTTTAGTGTGACCGGCGACACAGTAGTTGCGACACCCTGATCAAAACGATAGAGCGCAGTAATACTATCAAAACTAAACCCCGGTTGAAGAATATCAGAAAAATCCAGCTTCACGCGTCTAATGAGGCGGCTCATATCCAGCAAGGCCAATACCTTTAAACCTGAAGTTGCATTAGGCGTAGACGAAAAACTACCTTTCTTAAGCCGCAGTCCTAAATCACCACTGGCATCTTTTACGGCAAACGCCAAGGGAGACCGCGGCCAGTTTAGCTGCAACTCAATGGCAGCAGTCTCAGCCACGAAAGAAGGATCATAACCCCAGTCCACAAGCAGGCTGGCCATATCATCTGATGCAACTTGTCCAGTGAATTGCGTGCGATGAGCTCCATCAACCTTGCTCCAAATTAGATTGCCTTGCAAATGACTATGGCGAATGTACGCATCTATATCATGCACACTAACCTGCGCGCCTACTCGCCGAGCTTTGAACTGCCACTGCCCATAGGATTCTCCATTCTTAAGCAACTCATCAATAGACACATCAGCATCAATAAATTTGCTAGGATCGATATTTTCTAGCACATCTTTATCGTCAACTATTTCAGTGCTAATTTCACTATTATTGTCGACACTCGGCTCAGGAAAATTAAAATGCGCATGATCAATATGCACTAGTAGCGGATGGTCAGCACCAAAATGGTCCACTTTCCCTGATAGCTGCTCTGAAGTTAGGCGCATACGCCATGGCACAGGAGTGACTGAATCACCCTCTGCGGCCAAGCTCTCTAGGCTTAAAGTGCCCTGATCAATATCAAAGCCAAGCCAGGTGGCATGTTTTATTTTAACGTCAATGTTTGGCAATACAAATTCTGTCATATCTTGCTTTGAAGCTGCCCACATGGGTTTGATATATTGTTGGTAAACCTCCCACCAAGGCGCCACGTCCACAGAGTCTATTTGGCCACTCACATTCCATTGACCCTTTTGCGCCCACTCTGTGGCACCTTGAAAAGCCACATTAGCACCAAGAAGACTGACCTTGGGTGAACTTTTTCCTCTACCCAGATGAATGGCAAGTTGATGTTGGTCAATACTGGCATACCAATTTTGCTGACCTGCCTGCCAATGGCCCAACAATTGTAGTTGTGTTAAGTCACGCAGAGGATCTGGCAGATCTAGGCCTGCTTTAGTCAAATCTAACTCTGCACTAAACGCAGTGCAATCAGACCCCAGAAGAGCGCAGGTGGAAAATCTTGCCACAAACGGAAGTGACCCTAAAGTTTTTTGAGCCCATGACTGATCTATTTTAGTGCTTAGGTAGTCTGGTGCTAATCGACCTGTAAATTCTAGCGTCAAACCATCTTGCATGGCACTCAAGTTTGCATATGCATCGTTTAGAATAGTTTTAGGTAGGTCTGATAGCCAAGGTTGCGCAAGATCAACTTTGCTCAAGCGTTTAAAGCTCACCAATTGACCATCGATCAGACCATCCCCTTCAATAGCGCCGATACCCACACCCACACCTGCACTTTCACTATTACTGGCATTAGCAGAGCTCAAATCGACTTTAAGCTCAACATGGCGTATGTCCGCTTGTAAAGGAGCCCAGTAACCATTGAGGTTGCTACTAGATAGCTTTAAGTCATAGTTTGGTTTAGCTTGATGACCAAAAGGAATGGCCACACTGCCTAACAGGGACATGTCTCCCTGTGGTTTGAGCGCCAGAAGCCAGGGTGGCAGAGCAAGCTTCATAGGTGGTTGCTGCACCCAAGTCATCATCTTTTCCGCTTGACCTGTTATTTTGCCACTCACCTTTATGTACCGGCGTTGTTGAGTTGCCAGCGCATACGTGGGCACCTCAATCTGCCAACCTTGAACCGATTGAGTGGTTTGACTATGCTCAACTCGGCCTTCCCGAACACTCACCAATGCCCCTTTTTTATCTAAGGTTAGATCAGCACTTAAGCTCTCAATTTGAGGCCAATCTTGATGATAATGCAAGCTGGGAGCTTGCAAAAAGGCAGCCATTGGCATCGACCTTGCCATAATCCCAGCAGCATTCGACAGGTTACCTGGACGACCATTATAAATGAGAGCAGCCTCAGCCAAAGTCCCCTTAGGCACAGCAGTGGTTAACCAATCTCCCAATGTTTCACCCAGCAAAAGATCTGGCAATAAGCTGGGCAGTGCAGCAAGGTTTAGATTCTGTGCGCCCAAAGTCAATTGCATAAACGGCTCTGCTTTTGAACCTCTGCGTGGAAAGGAAGCCGACATTTTTAAATTAACCTGCCCTTGAGCAAGCTCAATGGCCATGGCGGATGAACTAAAACGGTTAACTTTTGAGCCGTAGTGCCAGTTTACCTCCCCCTTTAAACCATCAAACTGCCATGGCGATGAAGTGAGTTGAGTCATACGCATTTTAAGACCGTCCGTATCATTGATCATGACTCTGCCACCCAAACGATTAAGCCAAATACGGCCATCAGCCTGCTCAATGTGCGGCACTCCAGACCATGCTTTGATACTGACCTGTTGCAGTTTACCTGTGAACAGGAAATCCTGAGGTTGCTGGGTATCTAAATACAACTGAGCCTCATGCAACCATCCTTTAGGTGCCAAGGATTGAATAGGCAAGTTGATCTTTGCTGGTATATTTGTGAGGGTGTTCAATACCTTTTGCGTGTCAGCCAAATGCAGCTTAGGGCTGAGTAATATGACTTGTTGGTTAGCTTTTTTAACCAGCAATTCAGTTAATGGTAAAGCGACACCATTAACCTGACCACTTAAAGCTTCTCCGGTGAGAGTCCAATTGGCCAAATTCCAATTAAAAACAGCCTCCCCTTCTGACAGGCTAATAAGGTTTAAGTCACCTTTTAAATTGACCTTGTCAGTGGCCGTCTCGAGCACAGCATGACTTTTGCGGGTGATTAACTTTAGACCCTGCTTAGCCTGAAAATCTAGCCAATACTGACCACTCACCTGCAGCCTTTTTAAATGAAAAAGTGTTTGATCTGGTTCTAATAAGGCTACAAGTGGCACCATTTTTAGGTCATCACTTTGTAAATAGATTTGCGCCCGTTCGATCATTGTTTTTAAATTATGATCAACATTATCACCCATCATTGAATTCATCAGTTGGCTATTATTTAGGTCTAGAGTGACTTGGCCTTCAACTTCAACCTCAGCCTCAATATCATCGCCTTCTGTCTTGGTATTTTTATTGCCATGGAGTGACACGCTGATTCGTGTCATCCCGTCGCTGCTGGGGTCTGTCACACTCACCTGAGCACTCAACTGAGGTAAACTGATGGGCTCAGCACTATGCGGGATTAGCGTAAGACTAATATCCTGCAATAAGAATTGTGGCACTCTTGCAGCAACTGCCAACATTAGCTGAGGAAAGTTTTTACTAGGTGTTTCAGAAGTCGCTTGCGGAAGCCAAAAGCCATTTTCTTGCTGGCTAAGACTTAGTGACAAACCTTCTGCTTGAATGTGGGATAAACGCAATACATCGGCTTGGAGGGAATCCCATAGATGCACACCGAGGTCTAAATGTGAGAGATTTAAACCTTCTGCAGTTTCAATGCCCGCTAGGCTTAGCTGCAAGTCTGTACCCACTAACTTAACTTGAAATGACTCTAACTTTAGCGTTTGTCCAATGGCCTTACTTACTTCTTGCTGAACCCATTGATGGTAAAACGGATGATGATCAATGCC
>DDCR01000004.1:0-890 GCA_002335115.1 Oceanospirillaceae bacterium UBA2001 | reverse complement strand
CGTAAGGAGATGGTTTTACCAATAAACTCTTCCAATTCTGCCAAACGGTGCGCTTCTTCATCAAGCAACTGGTCAATCACAGCCTGTGACGCGAGCACTGAATAGGTATTCGTATCATAAGCCCTATGGGCGCGCATGATTTCTCGAAATATCTCATAACAAATAGTTTCAGGCGTTTTATTTGATCCAGTCCCTTCGCAGGAAGAACATGGCTCACATAAAAGTTGTTCCAAACTTTCTCGCGATCGCTTGCGTGTCATTTGAATTAAACCCAATTCAGACACAGGTAGTACTTTAGTTTTAACGTGGTCTTTAGAAAGTGCATGGTCTAAGGTTCGAGCCACTTGACGTTGGTGCTCTACATCTTGCATGTCAATGAAATCTAAGATGATGATACCACCAAGATTTCGCAATCGCAGTTGTCGGCCTATCGCCGTCGCCGCCTCAAGGTTAGTCTTAAATATAGTTTCTTCTAAATTACGGTACCCAACATAAGCCCCAGTATTGACGTCCACAGTGGTCATGGCTTCGGTTTGGTCAATAATAATGTAGCCGCCTGACTTGAGTAACACTTTTCGTCCGAGTGCTTTTTGAATTTCATCTTCGACGTTATACAGGTCAAAAATCGGCCGTCCACCTGGGTAGTGCTCTAATTTTGATGCCATATCTGGTACCAGCTGATCAACAAACTCGGCCGCTTTTAAATAGGTTTCTTTGGAGTCAATGCGAATTTTTTCAATCTGGGGATGGGCAATATCCCTAAGGGCTCGAAGCGCTAAAGGTAAGTCTTGATAGATGACTTGTGGAGCTTCTCCCACAGCAATTTTTTGCTTGATTTGAACCCAAAGGCGTCGCAAAAAGTCGACATCTTGTTGCAAATCCTTTTCACT
>DDCR01000120.1 GCA_002335115.1 Oceanospirillaceae bacterium UBA2001 | reverse complement strand
GGTTCCTTAGTAACAACAATGCGAGCATCCGCTTTATGGGTAGGAATAATATCGCCATAGGTGCGTTTACCTTCTTCGGCAAACCATTCAATAAAACTGGCAGCGTATGCTATTTCACCTTTGGCTTCGTTTAAGGGTTTACCTTGCTCTAAGGTCATGATTCTACCAAGGTCATCTTGATTGGCCATAATCAGGTCAAACCAGCGGCGCAGAATGACCGCACGTTGTTTGGCCGTTTGTTTGCGCCAACTAATCATAGCGACGCGTGCCGCTTCAATGGCCCGAGCAGTTTCCACACCCGTCATATCAGGAATGGAGCCGATGACTTCTCCATTGGCAGGGTTAGTCACTTCGATAGTGGCATTGGTATCAGCCGCTAACCAGATGCCATTAATATAAGCTTGCTGGCGAAAGAGTGAGGAATTGGCTAGTTGCATGATTGAGTTCCTATTAGCGTAACAGTTTTTGGGTTGTTCCCTTGAATCTACAGCGGCCTCCTTTAATATGTCACGCTCCTGAGCGACACGCTTGAATTCGGCTTTAAGGCGTTTTAACTCGCCTTCTTGAACTTGGTTGGCTTCTTACTCCAGCGCATTATCATCGTATCTTGTTCACCAGTTATAAAGACTTTTAATGGTAATTCGGGGCCTTCTGGCGACGCCTGGAATTGAATGCCTTTTTTGGGTGATTTGCTCAACCTGAGCAATTTTAAACTCTTGGGTGTATCGTTCACCTGCCATTGTTGGCCTCCCATTGCATTACATTGCAACCAATTGGAGTGGCTATTAAGCTGGGCGCGTATCACTATTCACTAACTATGAAAGTTTAGATTTTCGTTAAGTTGCCATTATCCAATTGCACTTAAGCCCGTATCTAATGCACTTAAAATTCTTTCAACATGATTAGTCGTAATAATTAATGGGGGAGATATGATTATATTATTACCAGATGTTCTGATTATTACACCTTCGTTATAGGTCGCATCAGCTACCTTTTCAATAGATGCTTTATCTAAAGGTTCCTTTGTTTCTCGGTTTGAGACCAATTCTAAACAACTCATTAAACCGACGCCGCGTGCATTACCGACTTTATGATGTTTTGACATTAACTCTTGTAGTCCAGCTTGCAGTTCAATTCCGCGTTTAGCTGCATTGTCTGGTATGTTTAAGCGCTTAGTTTCTGCTAAGGTCGCCACTGCTGCTGCACAGCCCACAGGGTGCCCAGAGTTTGTGTAACCATGGCCAATTGCTCCCGTTGCATCTTTGTTAGTTTCAAAGGCTTCAGCAACTTTATCATTGATCAATACAGCGCCAACCGGAAAGTAGGCATTACTGATAGCTTTTGCTGTAGCCATAAGGTCAGGTTTAACTCCCCAATGACGTGAACCAGAGGCAGACCCAGTGCGTCCAAAGGCAGTAATTACCTCATCGGCTATTAGTAATACTCCGTGGCGATCACAAATCTCACGAACCATTGGCATAAAAGTTTTGTGAGGGACAATTACTCCTCCCGCGCCTAATACTGGTTCCATTATAAAAGCTGCGACAGTATCTGCGCCTTGGAACTTAATTTCTTCTTCAAGTAACGCGGCACATAACTTAGCTATTTCCGCAGGGTCATCTGAGTTAAATGGGTTACGATAGGTCCATGGTGCAGGAATATGATAGGTTCCAGGTAGTAGTGGTTCGTAGTTACGACGAAAATTTGAATTGCCATTAACTGATGCGCAACCAAAATGTGTTCCATGGTAGCCTTTTTTTAAACTGATGAACTTATATCGATCTTTATCGCCACGAATTTTGTGATATTGACGAGCTAGTCGTAAACATGTTTCAACCGAGTCAGAACCACCAGAGGTGAAAAATGATCGTGTCATCCCATCTTCAGCAAACCATTCTTTTAATGCTGCTGATAATTCAATGACAGGTGCCGTTGTGGTTCCGCGAAAAGAAGAATAGAAAGGCATTTGTTGTAGCTGTTCATTTATAGCTTTTTTTACAGGCTCACATGAATAGCCTAAATTAACATTCCATAGACCACCTACCGCATCAAGAACGCTATGACCTGTATTATCGGTGATTTCGACCCCCTCAGCTTTTACAAATATACGTGCCGGATTTGCTAAGGAATCACCAGGATGTGTCATCGGGTGCCAAAAAGATTGGTCGTGTCCAGTCAGGTGTTCAAAACCTGTTGATTGTATGTTTTTAGTCAAGTTTATTTCCCTTTTGAGCCAGTAATTTGAGAGCTAGTTCATAGCTTTCATCAGGCTGCATTACATTAAAGTGTACTGTTTGCATACCCACAGCTTCAGCGCCTTGGATATTACGTAATTGGTCGTCTACAAAAATACATTGCTCGGCTTTTACGCCAAGTCCCTCAGTAATTAATTCGTATGCACGAGGATCAGGCTTTAGTATTTCTGTGTATGTGGCATCGATAATTAAATCGAAATCTTTCAAAAATGGACATTGTTTACGAAAGGTTTTGCCATAGAATAAATCCAGTTCATTCGACAATATTGCTAGTTTGTAGCCTTCTTTTTTAGCCACTTCGAGAGTAGTTAAAAATTCAGTACGAATAACTGCCATAACATCATCGCCTCTTGCAGCTTGTACAAATTGCTGCATGGTGGTCCAGTTTTCCCCAATCATTTGACCTACTTCTTTGGCACGAAAAAGCCAGTAATCTCTTTCGCTGATTTCATCATTTTGCATAGATTGCCAAAGAGTGTCTTGATCAACTGAAAAAGGGCCTTGCCATGTTAGATAGCCTTCTGGGAGACCCAAGGCTTTTTCACTCATCAAGTGAGTTTCGAATAGCGTACGTGAGATTACTCCGCCAAAATCTAATACTAAAGCAGGTTGGTCTTTCATTTGAATTTTATTCCTATGGAACAGGGTTAGTGAGAATAAAAGATTGAGGCATTTGCCCTCCAATTGAACTTGTAATTTTTTTGCTTTCTCTTATAAGCGCAGTAGAAAATGTTTCATACATTTTCTCTGTCAAACGTGAATTTGGAGTTGCTACAGCTATAGCGCCCATAGGGGTCGCAGTAGCATCAAAATATGGGACTGCTATACCAGTTGTTTCACTACAATAAATGCCAGTACTCACTGCGTAACACCGTCGGCGGGTATCTTCAAGAGTAGTAGAGTCAGTTTTAAGGCCTTTGATATACGATTTATGTGTTGGATTATTAATATTTGAATTGTTTGAAAAGGCTTGAAAAGCAATTCCTGAGGCTGTTGAGTGCAAAGGTAGTACGTCCCCTAGTTCAAGGTGCGCTTGCATTCCTCTATTTGGGAAACTGATTCCAATTGTGGAAAGGTTTTGGTTAGTCATCAAACTAGCATGAGCAGTTTCATTGGTCACTTCCATTAATCGAACTAATGAGGATTGAATAATTGACTCTAGTGGAGTTGTAGCTTCACGGATTTTAGCAAAAATAAGAAAACCTATACCTAAACGGTAGGCTCTTGTATCTTCGTTTTGTTCAATAAATTGATGGTTTTGTAGAGCCACTAAAAAGCGTCGTGTGGCAGCTTTATCATAGTTGGACATTCTGGCAAGCTCACTTAATCCAATCTCTGGTTGGATCACAGTAAAATAGCTAAGTAGTTTTAAGGCTTTATCTATCGTTTTCATTCTTGTTCCGATTTCATATATTTCATAAGTAATTATTGACATAAGTCATGGTTTATTGCAATACTTATTTGCACCATTGGTGTTAATAATGAACCAATAAACAAAAAAACAAAATTGTTGGAGAGTTATATGAATAAATTTTTATTATATAGGCGCCATTCACAAACGCATTGGATATTATAACTTGACTCGTATCACCGGCCTAACAATGTTCCAGTGGCGTGTGCTGGGCAACATTGCCAGTGGGCTGACTACCTTTACAGAATTACTCAACCAGTTGTTGTTAGACCCTGGCCAGCTGAGCAACACCATTAAAAAAATGCAAGCGAAAAAGCTAATTGGAAAAAACAAGTCAAATATTGATCGACACCAAACATTGCTTTTAATTATGCCTTTAGGACAAGAAATAGTAGGCACCGTTATTGAAATTGTGGATAAATTTTATAAAGTATTGTTTCACGATCTGAGCTCGCAAGAAGTAGAGGCGCTCGAGCAGTTCTTGGCAAAAATTGAGGTCAATGTGCGTCAATTTTGGAGTGGAATTAATGTCAACTAGCGCTCAAAAAGAAACCAACGCTTGGATAAAAATCACCAAAATGCTGGTGACGATTACCTTCTCCGTTCTCATCATTTACACCATTGTCATTGCCTTAATTGATGAAGTGATCTCTCGCTATGGCGCGATCGGATTCGGTCTTGCTATTGTGTTATTAAGCAATCCATTAGCACACAGTCTGCCGGTAGGAGATCGTCGTCGAGGCTTAGCGTGGGGAGTTGATGGCCTATTGGTATTGGGCTTTGCTTATGCAACTTGGTGGTTTGTTCAAATCCATCAGCAGTTGTGGACCGGGTTTTACATTCCCAGCAATAATAATCTAATCGCTGGGACGATTGGTTTGTTGTGTATATTGGAAGCTACCCGCCGGGCATGGGGTTGGTCCCTAGTGCTTTTAGTATTATTTTTTACAGTCTTTGGTTTTGCAGGCCCACACCTCCCTAATGCACTAAAACATTTTGGTATGGATGTTGGTAACTTTATGCAAATTGCATGGTATTCCTTTGATGGAGTATTTGGCCGTACCACTGGTTTGGTAGCTAATACGGTACTGATATTTTTGATTTTTGGGGCTATGTTAGAACACACTGGCGCAGGCCAGAGTTTAATTCGTATTTCCACAGCCCTAACCGGGCGTATACGCGGAGGAGCAGCCCACGCTGCTATAGTGGCCAGTGCCGTATTTGGCATGATGAGTGGCTCTGTGGCTGCCAATATTGCAGGAACTGGTGTGTTTACCATTCCCATGATCAAAAAACAGGGCTTTTCTGCCAAATTTGCTGCAGCAGTAGAAACATCAGCCTCTTCTGGTGGTCAGCTGACACCTCCTATTATGGCTGCTGCAGTGTTTGTTATGGCAGATATGTTGGGTAAACCTTACCTCTCTATTATTACCGCTGCCGCCTTGCCAGCCATATTTAAATACATCAGTTTATTCGCCCAAGTCTATGCAGAAGCTATTCGTCTCGGCCAACAACCCATGGATCCAGCGGACATACCAAAACTTAGCACGCAAGATTGGATTAACGGTTTGTTAGTGGCAGGGCCTATTGTGGCTTTGATGACGGCTTTTTTAATAGGCTTCTCACCCTCTATGTCTGGTTTTATTGGCCTCTCTACAGCAACAGTATGTGGCTTGGTACTTAGTCCAAAATTCCGCCGCCAACCCATGTTAATCTTGCGTGCCTTCGCCGATGGTGGTGAATCTGCCGGTAAAATTATGATTGCCGTGGCGGCTATTGGTATCGTTTTGGGGGTGGTCAATGAAACTGGAATTGCGATTAGTTTTGCTACTTCCATTGCCGTGTGGGGGGAAGACTATCTGTTTGTGGCTTTGTTGATTGCGATGCTGGGAGCTTTGATTTTGGGTATGGGCTTGCCGACCTTACCAGCCTATCTCATCATCGCCATTATGATAGCACCAGCGATGATTAAATCTGGCGTAGACCCACTGGCTGCACACATGTTTGTACTTTACTACGCAGTTTACTCGTCCATAGTTCCGCCTATTGCGTATGGCTGCTATGTGGCTGCCCCTATCGCAGGAGCAAACCCTTTAGCGACCTCTTTTACTGCCCTGAGGCTTTCCATTATTGGTTTGCTTGTACCCTTCGTTTTTGTCTATACGCCATCTTTGTTAATTGTGGTTGATAGCTTTAACTACCCTGATCTGATCTCCACCATGATTCGTTTATTGGTGGCAATCTGGATGTTTGCTTCCTGTATGGGAGGTAGTGACCCTTGGCGTGGTCTTTTGTCAATGCCAATAAGAGGGTTACGTTTAGTGGTTGGGTTTTCACTAATCTTCCCACAAATTGAAGTATGGCTGGTAGGCTTATTATTAGCACTCGTAAGCCAACTAGTCATACGCAAAACTGGCCCCTAATAGCCTAAATAACTGAGATATTCTTATGAAAAAAATAACAAAAACGTTAACCACTATAGTAAGCGCCGCTATACTTGCCATTGGTGTGGCAGTCACAGCCCACGCCGAGACGTACCGAGTAACCTCCATAGCGCCTGGTATGTCGCCTTTTGTAGTTAATACAGCCATTGCTAAGTTAGTTTCCAAACACTTACCTGACGTACAAATGCAAGTTCGTGCCACTGGCGCTGCTACGCGTCACGCGGTTGAAGCTGGTCAAGGTAAAGTAGACTTCTTTTTTGGTTCTCCTACCATTAATTGGTTAATGGATAAAAATGTTGGTCCATTCAAAGATATGGCCGATGCTCCACAGTTGGAAGATAACTTAGGTATGATGTTTTCCTATGAAATAGGCCCTTATCACTATGTGGTGAATGACGATAGTGACATCAATAGCCTTACAGACCTAAAAGGAAAAAAAGTCTTTATCGGCCCTCCAGGTGGTGCAGCACGCGGTGTAGTGGCTAGAAATATTAAAGCGATCACCGGTTATACCGAAGACGACATGGACGTACAAAACTTTGGTTTTGATGCCGCCATACAAGCATTTCAGGATGGCAAGATTGATTTAGTGGTATTGCCTACCAACGTACCTAGCCCATCGGTACAACAATTTTCTCTTACTAAGAAGATTCGTTTACTCGATGTCCCTGTGGACCAGCTAAAAATCTCACCAGACGGCAGTACCACGTTTGTGAAGGTTCCAGCCGGTGCCTATGGTGTTAATCAGATGAATACTAGTGCTGCTCGAACTCATGGTGCATTAGTGAACTTCTCTGCTCGAATGGATTTAGATGAAGAAGTGGTTTATCAAGTCACCAAAACTATCTGGGAAAATTTATCTGAATTGACGAGTGCAGCCCAGTGGATGGCTAACACCATTACCCTAGAAAATGCGCTGCAAATAATCCCTAACCGTTTACACCCTGGCGCAGAGCGCTATTATCGTGAAATTGGTTTGGATATTCCTGCCGTCAATACCTACTAACAAGCACGGTTAAGGTCAGTAATAGTCAAGGGCCTGCCGGTAGCTGCAGGCCCTTATCAATTCCTTCTGTAATTTCGACGCTGGAAACCTTAGCCAACCTGCATTAGATGAATAGTCTATGGGGCAGTTTGAGTCCTGTTAACTGGATTAAAAAATGAACAAAACCCAAAAACCCTTCTCCAAGACAAATTTAATAGCCCGGTCCGCGTTACAACTTGTTGCGGCCCTTCGGCGCGAACAAGTGTCGCCCCATGAACTGCTCGATGCTTTGGAAAAGCAGATCAGCTTGGTTGATGGTGTTATTAATGCCTTGCCTACATTGTGCTTCGAGAGAGCTCGCAAACATGCTGATACTTTGATGCAAAAACCACCATCACAACGAGGCCTGCTATGTGGCTTACCAGTTGCTATCAAAGACTTAAACCAAGTTGCCGGGGTCATTATTAGCATGGGGTCACCCATATTTAAAGGCAGAGTGGCCAGCAATAGTGACTACATGGTTGAGCAAATAGAAAAACAAGGGGGAATTATTTATGCGATCTCAAATAGTCCAGAGTTTGGCGCAGGAGGCAATACCTTTAATGATGTATATGGAACTACTAGAAATCCTAAAGACTTAGCAATGACTGTTGCCGGATCATCTGGTGGCGCCGCAGCCGCCTTGTCAAGCGGCTCAGCTTGGTTGGCACAAGGTTCTGACCATGCGGGATCTCTAAGAAGTCCGGCAGGCTATTGTGGCATTGTTGGTATGCGCCCGTCCATTGGTAGAGTGGCAAAAGGCCCATCCGTTCTACCCTATGAAAGTATGGGTGTGAACGGTCCTATGGCCAGAGACGTAGAAGACGTTGCGTTGTTTTTGGACGCTATGAGTGAAGAGGATCCTCGAGATCCTTTTTCTTTGCCTAAACCTAAGATTGATTTTTTGACAACAACTCAAATGCGTAAACGCCCGCTAAAAGTTGCCTTTAGCCCCGACCTCGGTATTACTCCAGTAGATCCTGAAATAGCTTCAATTTGTGAACAAGCGGCGATAAAGTTTAAAGGTATGGGCGCCCAAGTTGACTTTGTATCGCCAGATTTCACAGGTGTTCATTCTAGTTATCAGACTTTAAGGGCCCACACTTTTGCTATGTCTTTGGGTGGCCTGTACAAGAATAATCCGTCATCATTCAAAGCTGATATCGTTGAAAATATTGAGCGAGGATTAAACCTCACTGCAGCAGATATCGCCCAAGCCGAAATAACTCGGGGAGTCCTTAGGGGGCGCATGGCAGTTTTTTTTGAAGAGTATGACCTACTTCTGTGCCCCACTAGCATTGTTCCACCTTTCCCTGTTGAACAGCGCTATGTGGATAGCTGCAATGGTGTGGAATTCAGCAACTATATCGATTGGCTAGCCATTGTTTATGCCATTACGTTGGTCTCCTTACCTGCCCTGTCCTTACCCTGCGGTCTTACGGCATCTGGCATGCCTGTTGGGTTACAAATGATCAGCGGGCATCGGGGTGACGCAGAGCTTTTATCTTACGCACTGTCGTTGCAAGATGAACTGGGCATTGATAAGCACTCGTTATAATCTAAGGTGAAGAAACCTTAAAGTGGTATTTTATAGCGGCCTACGGCAACCAAATTTCACGTAACCTGGTGTTTGTTGGTTTGCAGATACCCCGGGTAGTCTATCAACGTAACAGAGCCAATCTTTGCGTAAAAGCATCGCGCGCTAATTAAATGCCTACGTCAGTGGTGGCTAACCTACTCCAACCACCCAGGAACCTGTCAGGAACCTGAAAAATAAAGGCACAAACTAATTCACAGTCTCGGCAATCTCGGTCTCCAGCAAAGAGTATACGCACTCACCAGCAAAATATGTGGCCAGCACTTTGGTGTCAGCAATGGTGTTAGGTGGAATTTTATCCAAGTGATGGTTCAGCACGATGAAGTCTGCCTGAAACCCCGATTTTAACTGGCCAATCCGATCTTCCATACGCATTGCGGTGGCGCCATTGCAGGTAAATATTGCGATAGCTTGGTCTAAATTAATTCCCTGGTCGTAGCCCACGTGTCCTGGGTAAAGTCCTTTGGGGTGTTCTCGGGTGATCATGCCTGCCATACCGATCCAAGGGTCAGCATCTGGCACTGCTGCCGGCCAATCAGAACCATATGTGACTAGCGTACCGTGCTCCAGTAAAGTTCTGATCGGGTGGCATCGATTAGCCCTTTCTAATCCGAGAATTTCTCGTTGGACAGCTGTAATAGCTGTTGGAAACCATATTTTTGGGGATACTTCGGCTACTACTCCAAGTTGTTTGAAGCGCGGGAAGTCCTCATCGGATACAAAGGCTGTGTGGGCAATTTCATGTTTTATGCCTGAATTCTTGGTGCTTCTTGCAACGCTAATACTGGTGAGTCCAGCGTTAACAGCGCAGTCTCCAACAGCATGCATTTTTACTGTGAAACCTGCCTCGTCTAGCTCTACTAGTTGATTGGCTAAGTCTTTGGGGGATATGCGTAACAGTTTTTCAGCATCGTATTGATCAACCGCTTCGCCAACACAGCAACAAGGCACGTAAGGGTCAAAGAATGCTGCTGTTCGGCTAGGTGCAACACCATCAAGAAACAATTTACAGCCGTCGGGGTAATGATTTTTACTGCGGTATTGATCTCGCATTAACGTCATCTCAGCCACACTAAGGCTGACCGTAGACAGGGGTGATGATCGAGCAATGTGGCTAAATACATGCAGCTTCAAAATCTTGCTATGGTCCAACTTTTGGTATGTTTCTAGGTCCTGGCGAAAGGCCATGGGCTCTTTCATGGCAGTGATGCCATAGCGATGTAAGGTGGTGACGAGGTGCTTCCCCGCAGCCAACATTTGTGACATATCGTAGCTGAGGAACTGACGGAACGGCCCAGTAGCATCTTCGTGTACTATGCCATTGAGCTTTCCTTTAGCATCCCGTTCGATAAAGGATTGGTTATATAGGTGGGAAAAAGTTTCGACCTCACTAAGATCTAAGGCCATACTGTTGGCTAACATGCTGTGCTTGGTCGTGTCATACAAACAAATGGGATGTTGATCACTGATAGAGTCTAACCATTCACGTGGCGTCTCGCCAAGCTCTTGGATGGCCGCTATGTGTCCCGTATTCCATGGCCCCCCACTAATCCAGATAGTTGCGCCAGTACTTTCTACTTTGGCTTTAACACCTGCTAAAAGCTGCTCTAAGGTGGCCTCGTAGCCTACGAAACACTCGTACGCTTCTTGCCGTGCGCCCCATAATCCATGTACATGGCAATCAATTAATCCTGGCATCAGGAACTTGCCCTGCAGGTCTATCACCTCCGTGGAGGAGCCTGTTAGCTGGCTAACTTCTTCCTTATTTAGCGACAGTATCTTACCGTTACGAACCGCCATAGATTCAGCCCACGGCGCGTCAGGGTTTTGGGTATTAATGCGGCCATTAAGGTAAATTTGTTCTGCAAATTTGGGCATCCCGTAGCTCCATGTAGATTGTCATTGAACATTCTTGTTCCAATTTCATATATTTAATAAGTAATTATTGACACAAGTCATGGTTTATTGCAATACTTATTTGCACCATTGGTGTTAATAATGAACCGATGGAGTAAAAATAAAATTATTGGAGAGTTATATGAATAAACTTTTATCAATTGCTTTGGCACTTAGTGTGTCTAGCGCAACACTACTAGCCTCATCTGTAGCCCTTGCAGAATATCCTGAAAAACCTGTTACTTTTGTAGTTCCTTTTCCACCAGGTGACTTGGAAGACATTCTAACAAGAATGATTGCTGATCAATTTCAAAAGGATAACGGCGTTGCAGCAGCAGTAGTAAATAAGCCTGGAGGCGGTGGAGGACCTTTCCCAGGCGCTATTGAAGTCGCTAAAGCGCCAGCAGATGGCTATACCGTAGGCTCATTTGTCATTGCCGTTCCAACAGTTGGGCCAACCATAGGTATTCCCGAATTATCACCTAACCCTTTTGAGCCTCTTGGTAACTTCCTCACTTACCCATTCGTTATCGTTGCTGGGGCAAATGCACCTTACAATGATATTGATGGTTTAGCAGAGTATGCTAAGAAAAACGATGTTGCGCTTGGTCACTTTGGTGGGCCATTAGTTCCAACTCAAGTAACATTTGCACTAGCTAAGAAAAAAGGCTTTGAGTTTGCATCTGAAGCACCTTTTGATGCGCTTGATTGTAATACGTTAGCATCTGGTGATGTGGATGTTATGAATACTACTTTGCAATTGATACTTCCTTGTCTTGATCAGGTAAAAGTCTTAGCTTCGATAGGTTCTGAGCGTATATCCTTAATACCCGATGTTCCGACTGTCTCTGAACTAGTTCCAGAGCTTAATTTAGTGCTGTGGAATGGTTTATTTGTTCACAAGGATACTCCGCAAGATGCGCGTAAGAAAATAATCGCTTCAGCTAAAAAAGTTATCGAATCTGATGCTGCTAAGAAGTTAGCAAAAGAAACTGGAGCATTGGTTTATTGGCAAGATGTGGAAGCTGCTGCTAAGCAAATCGACTCCGATATAGCAGCACTAGAAGTACTAGGTAAAATTTTAGAAAAGTAGTACTGAATCTAGGCCCTTGAATACATATGATATTGAGGGGTCTTATTTCTTTAAGTTCCGTTTATGTCAAACGCTGTGAGTAACTGGTATGTTTAAATTGAAGCCCATGAAGACACTGTTCAAACGTGATCGCCGAACTGGAGATTTCGTGTTTGCAGTAATTTTCCTGATTTTTTCAATTTTATTACTGTCCCAACTAGATGAACAAGTCCATTGGAGTAACCAGGGTAAGTTTATTGCTCAGCCAGGGTTTTGGCCTGCTGTCAGCTTGACTGGTATGACAATCTTTGCTTTTTTTCATCTTATTGGTTCGGCACTCTCACAGCGGATTTATGGTCGATTAAAAGAAATCGGTTTATGGGTGCGCTCTTTGGAATATGCTGCTTGGTTTCTTTTGTATGTTTGGCTGGTTCCACAAGTGGGCTACTTACCAATGACGCTTATATTCATGCCTTTATTGGTATTCCGATTAGGTTATCGAGAGTTAAAAATGTTTCTGCTTGCGTCATTCATCGGTTTTCTTATTGTATTGGTATTCAAAACCTTCCTGAAGGTGAAAATTCCAGGTGGTGAACTCTATGAGTACTTACCAGGCTCTATTCGTAGCTTCATGATACTAAACTTCTAGGGGTATAATATGGACGTATTATTAAGTGCTTTCGATATTTTATTTCGCTGGGACGTTTTATTTGCACTTTTGATTGGATCGGTAGGAGGCGTATTTATAGGAGCAATTCCTGGTGTTGGCGCTGCCGTTGCCATCGCTATTTTATTACCCGCCACCTTTTCGCTAGAGCCTATTGTCGGCCTGACTTTATTGCTCGGAATTTATGGTTCATCCATGTATGGAGGATCGATTCCAGCGATCTTGATTAACACCCCCGGTACCGCGGTTAATGCGCTGACCACATACGACGGCTACCCGATGACTCAACGGGGCGAAGGACGTCGGGCACTCAGTCTTGCTTACTCGGCTTCATTTTTTGGTGGTATATTATCGGTCATTTGCTTAATACTTTTTGCTCCCGTTTTGGCAAAAGTCGCTCCTTTATTTGGTAGTCGTGAAATCTTCATGGCCGCTTTGCTCGGTATTATTTTAGTTGTCTTTGCCCATCGTGGCCAGATCTTAGCCACTGGTATGCTCGCGTGTTTTGGTATATTCATTAATAGTATCGGCTTAGAACCCATTCGCTATACCAAACGTTACACCTTTGACCAATCTTGGTTAGCTTCAGGTGTTGATTTGATCGTTGTAGTTTTGGGTCTATTCGCTCTTTCACAAGCATTTTTGTTATTAGTTGAAAACAATTACTCCCCAAAAGCAACTCCCTTAAAAGGTGGTCTATTTCAAGGCTTAAAAGAGCTTTGGATTTACAAAAGAGTAGCCAGTGTTTCAGCAAGTTTTGGTATCCTAATGGGAATGATTCCTGGAGTGGGTGAGTTTACCGCTCAGTTTATGTCCTACACCTATGCACAAAAAAACTCAGAAAAACCGGAGTTATTTGGTAAGGGTTCTCCTGAAGGTTTAGTCGCCTCAGAAGCGGCTAATAATGCTGTCCCTGCAGCTGCAATGATTCCGTTACTAGCACTGGGTATTCCTGGTGAGGCACTCACTGCGATGATGCTTTCAGTGTTTTACGTCCACAATGTGATTCCGGGGCCCCAGCTGTTCCAAAACGAGATGGACTTTGTAATGGCCCTTTATATCTCCTTATTACTGTTGAATGGAATAGTTTTGATCTTCCTCATGTTCTCGACTAATTTTATTCTTAAAATTATTCAAATTCCAACGCGCTTTTTAGGGGTGGTAATACTGACGCTAAGCTTTGTCGGTGTGTACTCTTTGCGTAACTCAATCACTGATTGTGCAGTTGCAGCAGGATTCGGTGTCTTTGGTTTGATTCTGAAACGCCTTAATCTACCGATTGTTGCTATTATTTTAGGGATGGTTTTAGGTGGAATCATGGAGGTCAAATTGCGCTCCTCGATGGCTAGAGTTACAACACCATTAGACTTTATCGACCGGCCCATTTCTGCTGCTATTTTTGCAATTATTGTGTTGGTCATCGTATTGCATATTAGGACAGCGGTTAAAGAATATTGTGAACACAAGTAAACCCAAAAGAAGAAACCGTCATGACAATAGATAATTTGTTGGTGGAAACGCTGTTGAAATGACGTCACCCATGTCTAGGATCAACCGTTCTTACATTTTATTACGAACCAGTATATTGAGATAAAGGTGAATTTCATGCCAGATAAAACGATTTTAATTGTCGGTACCTACGACACAAAAAACGACGAATTAGAATATATGGCATCGCGCATTAAAGCCATGAGTGGCAAAGTGATTACCATGGATGTGAGTGTGTTAGGTGATCCTGATAAGCCAACCGACATATCCAAACATCAAGTTGCAGAAGCTGCCAATAGCTCTATTCAAAAAGCGATTGATTTCAACAGTGAAAACAAAGCGATGCAGATGATGGCAGTAGGTGCTTCGACATTAGTTATTGAGCTACAACGGCAAGGACGTTTTGACGGTGTCGTGATTTTGGGCGGTACCATGGCGACAGACTTGGCGCTCGATGTCTGCCAAGCCTTACCGTTAGGTGTGCCAAAATACGTGGTTTCCACCGTATCATTTTCTCCGCTAATAGAGCCTGGTCGCTTAGCCGCTGATATTCAAATGATCCTTTGGGCGGGTGGTTTGTATGGCTTAAATAGCATCTGTAAGTCCTCACTCAGTCAAGCTGCTGGGGCAGTGTTAGGTGCAACAAGAGCTGTAGAACCTTCCAAGAATGATCGTCCCGTAGTTGGTATGACATCACTTGGAAGCTCTTGCTTAAGTTATATGAAATTATTGAAGCCAGCCCTTGAAGAGCGGGGCTATGAAGTCGCTATTTTTCATTCAATGGGCATGGGTGGCATGGCTTATGAAAACATTGCTACGAAAGGCGAGTTTGTTTGTGTGATGGATTTCTCAATGCAGGAACTGAGTAATTTAGTTTTTGGTTCTGTAGTGCATTCTGGCCCTGATCGTTTGTTAAGTGCAGGACGAACTGGCATCCCTCAATTGGTTGCACCGGGTGCGATTGATTTGATTGATTTTGCAGGTTGGCAGGAAATTCCTGAACAATTCCAGGATCGGCCATTTCATACACACAATCGTTTGATAAAATCATCAGTGTTAAATACTGAAGAGCGTCGCCAGACTGCTCAAGAAATGGCGAAGCGTTTAACAGCTGCCACTGCGCCTGTTCATGTGTTATTGCCGACTCAAGGTATTGAAGAATGGGATAAAGAAGGGGGGGACGCTCACGACCCAGAGGGTTTAGTCGCATTTTGCGATGAAATGAGAAAAGTCATAGTTTCTCCAGTTGAAATGACAGAATTGGACGCACACATTAATGATCAGGCTTTCGCCGATACAGCCCTTAAAATTTTTGACCAATGGGTTGCTGATGGCACGATTAAAAAACAATAGCTGACGATAATACCAAAAAATGGGTGCCTATTGCTTGTGTCTGTTTATAGAAAATCTGAATTATCCAAAGATAAATGAAGTACAAGAGCTCAAGGAATAACTATGTTGGATCA
Organism: Oceanospirillaceae bacterium UBA2001; assembly: GCA_002335115.1. Classification (GTDB taxonomy): domain Bacteria; phylum Pseudomonadota; class Gammaproteobacteria; order Pseudomonadales; family Balneatricaceae; genus Njordibacter. The sequence goes on along the minus strand of DDCR01000120.1, from coordinate 10,118 downwards.
ACAAAAAATAAATGAATTACGGCAACAAAAAATAGCACCACAAAAACTATTTATAAACGGTGGATGGCAGGCAGCGATTAGTGGTCAAACAATCGATATTATTAGTCCCATCAATGGTCAAGTTATTACCACCACCGCCGACGCGGGAGCAGAAGATGTAGACCGTGCAGTGGTCGCTGCACGCGCTGCTTTTGAGAAAGGTAGTTGGGCCAATATGGCTCCTGCTGAACGTAAAAAAATAATGCTGAAAGCCGCTGATCTTATTGAAAAAAATGCACTTGAGCTTGCTGTTTTGGGGGTACGTGATAACGGTACAGAAATTGGCATGGCGTTTAAAGCTGAGCCAGGTTCAGCAGCTGCAACAATACGTTTTTATGCGGAGACTATTGATAAAGTCTATGGAGAAATTGCGCCAACAGCCGGGGATGTTTTAGGAATGATTCATCGCGAGCCTGTTGGTGTTGTAGGTGCTATTATTCCTTGGAATTTTCCGCTAATGATTGCTGCATGGAAACTTGCTCCCGCACTAGCGACAGGGAATTCGGTAGTAATGAAACCTTCTGAAACAGCCTCTTTAACATTGTTAAGACTTGCAAAGCTCTTTTCTGAAGCTGGCCTACCTGATGGTGTGTTGAATGTGGTTACAGGTCAGGGTGCTGTATCTGGTGAAGCTCTGGGTCTACACAATGACGTCGATGTATTGGTGTTTACAGGTTCTGGTTTTGTTGGTCGTAAGTTACTTGAATACTCTGCTCGTTCAAATCTTAAACGTGTCTATCTCGAATTAGGCGGTAAGTCACCTAACATTATATTTGCTGATGCGCCTGATCTAGCTCAGGCAGCTAAGGTTTCTGCGTTGGGAATTTTCCGCAACTCTGGACAGGTATGTGTGGCGGGCTCCCGCTTATTAGTGCAACGTGAAATTTATGATGAATTTGTGGAAAAACTAGCCAAGATTACCGAAACTTTACGAGTAGGTGATCCGCTTGATTTAAACAGCAATATCGGTGCAATAAATAGTGAAATACAACTAGAAAAGAATTTAGCTTTCGCTAAACAAGCCATTAATGATGGTGCAAATTTGGTTACTGGCGGTGAACGTATTCTCACTAAAAGTGGTGGTTATTATATGGCACCTACGTTGTTCAGCAATGTGACTCCTGATATGAAAATTCACAGTGAAGAGGTATTTGGTCCTATTTTGGGTGTAGTAAGTTTTGATACCGAAGAAGAAGCAATTAAATTGGCAAATTCTACCGACTATGGTTTAGCTTCTGGTGTTTGGACAGGAAATTTATCGCGTGCTCACAAAATGGTTCGAGCCATTAATGCAGGTGTGGTTCATGTGAATACCTATGGTGGCGCAGACAATACAGTACCTCTTGGCGGTGTTAAGCAATCCGGCAACGGTGTTGATAAGTCATTACATGCATTAGATAAATACATCAACCTTAAGACTGCTTGGGTTCAACTATAAATAATCAAAAACCCCTAAAAGTAAGGTAGTGTCATTTTAGTACGCACATGTTCATATGTTTTAAATAGTGTACTAATTGATGTAATGAATATCCGTTTATAGAATAGGATGGCTTGATATGACTAACTTTGTGTTTATTGTTGCTGATGACCTTGGATATGCAGATCTAGGATGTTACGGGGGAAGGGAACCTATTTCCCCTGTTTTAGATAAGCTCGCGGCCAATGGCATCAAATATATCAATGGCTATTCCAACGCTCCGGTATGTTCACCTACTCGATTTGCTCTAATGACAGGTCGCTATCAATATTGGGTAAGAGGGGCTAGTGAGGAGCCGATGGCAGATAACGCAATAGGCAATCCTGAGCTCGGCTTGTTTCCAGAGCTACCAACCTTACCCTCACTGCTTAAAGATAAAGGTTACCATACGGCATTAATTGGAAAATGGCATCTGGGCTATCGTCCACATTTTGGACCGGAAAAAAGTGGATACATGCATCACTTTGGCCCCATGTCTGGTGCAGTTGGGTACTATTCGCATACTGGAACCAATAAAGAACATGATCTTGAGTTAGATGGTCAACCACATGAAGAAGAGGGTTATCTTACTGATTTGTTTTCTAAACGTGCCGTTGACTATATAAATCAGCGAGCTAAAGTGGGCGGGCCCTTTATGCTCAGCCTGCATTACACGGCTCCACATTGGCCATGGGAGACACGTGCCCAAGGAAAAATTGACCCTGATATAAGTGACAGTATTTATCATCTAGACGGAGGTAATGTTGAAACTTACCAAACAATGGTTAAAGAGATGGATGAAGGTATTGGCTGGTTAGTTGATGCTCTAGAAAAAAATGATCAGCTCGAAGATACGTTAATAATTTTCACAAGTGATAACGGTGGTGAAAGATTCTCAGATAATTGGCCTTGTGTTGGCGGAAAGATGGACCTCACAGAAGGTGGTATCCGCGTACCTTATATTGTTCATTGGCCAAAAGGCATTACTCAAACAGGTGTGACGAGCGAACAGCATTCAATGACTATGGACTGGACTGCGACGATACTGGATATAGCAGACGCAACATTACCAGAGGATCATAAGCTAGATGGAGTGTCAATGAAGCCTACCTTCACTGATTCTTTAACAACTTTTGAACGGCCTATGTACTGGCGAATGAAACATCGAGATCAACGCGCTTTTCGTCTTGGAGATTGGAAATACCTAAAGGTAGATGAGAATGAGTATCTATTTAACGTAAAAAATGATGCACGGGAAAGGGCTAATCAAGCAAAGCTAGAGCCAGAACGTCTAATTGTTATGCGTGATTTGTATATAGAGTGGTCAAATCAGGTGCCCGCAGTTCCAGAAGACGCGCTGGTGAGCTTGGTTTATACATTAGAAGATATGCCGCAGCGCTAACGCTAACTTTTAATATTGCTTGAGACGCTTAGTTCCAAGATGGTTTCCTCAACTTTTGAGTGATTACAATTTCACCTCTCAATTATTTTGACTAATAAAAATAATGAAAATAGCCAAAAAGTAGGGGGATGTCTATAAAGCTTCTAATTTCATAATTAAGGTATATCTACATGATATGCCTTAATCCACTTTCTTAACTAACCATTAGATTCAAGGATTAAGTGTCTAGTGTTACCGCCCATGCACAAATATTTGATTTCTAGACAGTCTTCAATGCCGTATTTTGAACCTTCGCGGCCCATTCCAGATTCTTTAACTCCTCCAAAAGAAGCCATCTCGTTAGAAATAATACCTTCGTTAATTCCTACCATTTCGTACTCTAAAGCGTCAGAAACTCGCCATACTCTGCCAGTGTCACGAGTACAAATGTATGAAGCTAAGCCAACATCTATGTCATTAGCTATAGCATCTTTTTCTGTTTCAAACTTAAATTAGAGGAGTTACTGGGCCAAAGATCTCATCTTTTGCCACATTCATAACAGAAACAACATCTATAATATAGCGACTTATTTTTAACAAGTTATTATTAAGGTCTGAAGTCATGATTCTTGGTTGGTCTTTGTTTGGTTGGTTGTATCGTCTAAACAGTCCACTAAGTCATCCAGGAGCTCGTACAGCAGTTCTAACTTTCCGTAGCCGAATTGTTCAGTAATGTAGTCATACCTTTCCATAGATTTAGGTGCTACTTTTTCGCGTAAAATATAGCCTTCTTTGGTTAAGTGAATGACAGACTTTCTTTGATCATTAGTGTCTTTGCGTCTTTCAATAAGACCTCTTGACTCTAAATATCGAGCAATGCGACTCATGCTCGGCTTTAAAAGAAAACATTGTTTAGATAATTCAGAAATTTCTAGACCATCTTGTTGCTCAAGTGCACGGATAACCCGCCATTGCTGAGGTGTTAGATCGTATTCCTTCAGCGTTGGGATGAAAGTTTTCATTACAGATTCTCGAGCTCGAAGCAGTGACATTGGCAACGAACGATCAAAACCTCTTAATATCTTGTCATCTTTATTATTCTTAGATTGGCTCATCAATTACCCCATTGATTAGTTTACCAATACCGTCAACTTCAACCTCAATAATATCACCAGGTACAAGATATTTTGGAGGGTCAAATCTTGCTCCAGCTCCATTTGGAGTACCTGTTGCAATCACATCTCCAGGCTGAAGATAGAAAAATTGTGAACAATAACTAATGATGTGCTTGAGAGGAAACATCATATTGGCAGTAGTATCATCTTGACGTATTTCGTTATTCACTTTGGTAGTAATATGCATGTTTTCGTATTTTTCTGGGGTAAACTCATCACTACTGACCATCCATGGCCCAATTGATCCGGAGTTAACGAAGTTTTTACCTTGAGTAACGTTAAATTTAGCATGACGTACCCAGTCTCGCAAAGTGCCTTCGTTCATAATCGTTAGGCCTGCAATATGGTCGTACGCATTTTCTTCAGAAATACGTCTACCAGGTTTACCGATAATAATAACAATCTCACCTTCATAGTCTAGCTGGTGTGATTCAGGCGGGCGCCAAAGTGGTTCCTCATGAGTGGTAAATGAATCTGGTGTTCTCATAAATAGACTAGGGAATTTTGGTGCTTCAGAGCCATCTTTATATTCAGCATTTCTATTGGCGTAATTCACGCCAATACAAGCAATTTTTCCTGGGTTTGTAATCGGAGCAAGTAGCTTAATATCATTTAGCTGGTGGTCAGCTTCAGCATTGGCCGCAAGATCTTGTGCTTCTTTTAAACGATCTTCGCGGATAGCCAAATGTAAGTCACCTCCCATTTTTGATCCTAGATCAATGACGCCTTGCTCATTGATAGCACCCCAAGAAACAGTGTTTTGGTATTCGTAGGTTATAAATCGCATTTTTTATTCCTTGTCCAGTATGTGCAATTGACTAAAGTGTTTCGTTATTATACATATAATTCGATTAACGCGTTAATTTGTTTTGGGCTTTAAATGCCTTAATTATGATATAATGTTCCATTTAATACTTATTAATGTTAACTTGTTAACCTTTAGAGCATTCAAATTGTTGTAGTTTATGTGAAGCTTTAGTTCATCAAGTCATTAATACCAAGGTCTTGTGCTTAATTTTCAAAAAAGACGATCTATTTGTTAGTTCTGCAACTCTAGCCATAAAAATTAAATTATCCGAGGTCTCTTATGAGCGAGTTTGACGTAAACCTTTTGCAATCTAAAAAATATTTAAATCGTTTTGCAGAAGCGCCCACTGGGCATTTTATTAACGGTAAACCTTTTACAGCTAATGATGCTAAGACCTACGAGAATATATCTCCAGTCGACAATACTTCCTTGGGGCATGTTGTTAGAGGTACTTCAGAAGATATGGATAAAGCATGTGAAGCAGCTCAGGCTGCATTTCCAGAGTGGAGAGATGTTTCTGGGAATGAACGCAAAAAAATATTGCATCATTTTGCTGACATGGTTGAAAAGCGAGCTGAAGAAATTGCGCTGGTTGAGTCAATGGACTGTGGTCAACCAATTCGTTTTATGAAACAGGCTGCAATTCGTGGTGCAGCGAATTTTAGATTTTTTGCAGATAAAGCACCCGAAGCACAGAATGGCCAAGGTTTATTGCAAGATGAACATACAAACTACACCATGCGCACACCAATTGGTCCAGTGGGTATTATCACACCGTGGAACACACCATTTATGTTGTCCACATGGAAAATAGCACCCGCACTCGCATCTGGTTGTACGATTGTTCATAAGCCAGCTGAACTTACACCTTTGACCGCTATGTTACTAGCTGAGATAGCCAAAGATGCAGGCCTACCTGATGGTGTTTGGAATACAGTTAATGGCTTTGGTGAAGATGTTGGTAAACGTTTGACTGAACATCCTGCTATTAAGGCAATTGCTTTAGTTGGAGATACAACTACTGGTTCTCATATTATGCGTCAAGGTGCCAATACTTTAAAACGTGTACATCTAGAATTGGGTGGTAAAAATCCAGTCATCGTATTTGATGATGCTGATTTTGATCGTGCATTAGACGCGGTTGTCTTTATGATTTACAGCTTGAATGGTCAGCGCTGCACCTCTTCAAGCCGCCTATTAATTCAATCAGGCATCAAAGAGGAGTTTCTAGCCGCTTTAGAAAAGAGAGTTATAAATCTACGTGTTGGTCATCCTTTAGACCCAGCAACAGAGTTAGGGCCGTTAGTCCATAAAGACCACTTCAATAAAGTAATGAGCTATATGGATATTGCCAAAGAAGATGGCGCTACTATTGCAGTGGGTGGAAAACGACGTGAAGATTTAGGTCCAGGTAATTATGTTGAGCCAACACTTTTCTGTGATGCAAAAAGCTCAATGCGAATTGCACAAGAAGAAATATTTGGACCTGTCTTAACGACAATCGAATTCTCAACCGAAGAAGAAGCAATCAATATTGCAAATGATACAGATTATGGTTTGGCCGGATATATCTGGACTAACGATAATGGTCGCGCGATGCGGATGTCTCGCCATGTTGAAGCAGGGATGTTGTGGGTTAATTCAGAAAACAATCGTAATTTGCCTTCACCGTTTGGTGGTATCAAAATGTCTGGTATTGGGCGTGATGGTGGTGACTATAGTTTCGACTTCTATATGGAAACTAAAAATGTTTGTATTGCACATGGAACGCATAGAGTCCCTGTGCTTGGTGGACTTTAAACACTGATTTTATATAAAAGGAATGTTTTATGGCTCATTTTGTACTCGAATACTCTGATAATTGCGGGCTCAGCAAAGATCAGAATGCAATTCAGAAGTTATTTGCAAAACTACATACTGCTGCAGAAAAAACAGGCTTGTTTCCATTAAAAGGGATTCGCAGCAGAGCATACTGTTGCGAACAGTACCGCCTTGCTGATGGTAATCCTGAACTTTGTTTTGCTCACCTTGAGGTTAAGTTGGGAGCAGGGCGCTCATTAGACGATAGAAAGCTAGCTGCAGAGCAATTTTTTGCGGTGTTTACAGAATACTTTGCAGATACGTTTACCACAAAAGGTGTCGCTCTATCGTTTGAAATGAAGGAACTAGAGCCAGTTTTAAAATTCAACAAAAACAACATCCAAGATTACTTATAAGTCTTTAGGTTAATGTTGGAATTAAACACTAAAGAGAGGATTTAGATGTGTTAAATAATAGTCAAATTCAAAAAGCTGCAGATGATTTATATGCTGCAGAAGCTAATAGGGAGCAAATCGATCCGCTTACATTAACGCACCCAGATATGGATATGGACGATGCGTATGCGATTCAGTCTTCGTGGGTTAATAGGAAAATTGAAGATGGGCGCAAAATTGTCGGCTATAAAATAGGCCTAACTTCTCGTGTGATGCAGCGTGTGATGAAAATCGATACCCCCGACTATGGTGTGTTATTGGATGACATGGTGTTTCCTGATGGTGGAGAAATTAAAACATCTGACTTTACTGATCCTCAGATTGAAGTTGAGCTAGCGTTTGTTTTAAAAGATCGCTTATTTGGCGAGAACGTCACGGTAGAAGAAGTGATGGCTGCAACAGCCTATATCATTCCTGCGTTTGAGCTTATTGCTGCTCGTAGCCATCGTGTTCATCCTGAAACAGGTTATACGCGAAAGGTTTTTGATACAATTGCAGACAATGCAGCAAACGCTGGTATCGTCATGGGTGGACGTAAAGTGAAACCAGGAGAAGTTGATTTAAGATGGTGTGGTTCTATCGTCAAAGTAAATGATGTGATTGAGCAAACGGGTCTAGCCGCTGCAGTCCTTGATCATCCTGCTAATGGAATCTGCTGGATTGCAAAGCGCTTTGCTTCTCATAATATTGCTCTAGAGCCAGGGCAGATTTTACTATCAGGTTCGTTTACAGCACCTATGAAAGTGAAAGCAGGCGACAAGGTTGTTGGAGATTATGGTGCTTTAGGCTCTATCTCAGTTAATTTTGTCTAATAAATCTATGAGTATTTTTCCATGTTAATAAAAACGAATACATTTAAACAATCACTGAACTCAGATAAACCCACATTTGGATTATGGTTAGGTATTCCAGATGCTTCTGTTGCCCAAATTGGAGCTGGTGCTGGTTTTGATTGGGTGCTCATTGATGCTGAGCATGGCCCATTTGATTTAAAATCTATAATGGGTCACTTGCTAGCCATTGAGCCTTATCCAGTTTCTTCAATCGTACGTCCCGTTGAAGGAGATACTGCATTAATTAAACAATTATTAGATATCGGCACACAAACACTATTAATTCCCATGGTGAATACAGCTGAGCAAGCAACTGAACTTGTTAAAGCTTCCTATTACCCACCAAGAGGCATTCGCGGTTTAGGTACATCTATGGCACGAGCAGCTCAATGGAACCGAGTGCCTAATTATCTTCAAAAAGCTAATGATGAAGTGTGTCTTATTGTACAGATTGAAACTTTAGAAGGTCTTAAAAACATCGAATCAATCGCTGCTGTAAAAGGTGTTGATGCTGTTTTTATTGGCCCATCAGATTTGTCTGCAGCAATGGGATATATTGGAGATCCTGGTCATTCTGAAGTTCTTGCGGCCATTGGTCGTGGTTTTAAGATTATTAATAATGCGGGGAAAAAGGCAGGTGTTTTAGCTGTTACAAAAGACCTAGCCGATCATTATATTAATGCTGGAGCCCATTTTATTGGAGTGGGTGTTGATGCTGCCTTACTTGCAAATGCTACGCGAAAATTAGCTACAGATTTTATTGATTCGACCGATGATGTTGAATCGGCTGGCTATTAGCACGAGAATGAAATGAGCCTCTATTACACACAAAAAATTCTCTATGATTTGAATCGAGATACAAGTATTCAGCATGGATATAACAATGATTTAGATAATTTGTTAGGAAATTACACTTTGACCGATGAAGAAGTGACTGCATTAACTAAGCCTGATATCGGCTTGTTATACGTTCTTGGAGTTAACGGTCAAATATTAATGCATTTTGCGGCGTTCCATCAAATTGAATGGGATGACTACCTACAAGCTATGCGCGATGGCATCGAAAAATATGGTCCCGTTAGAGAAGGGGTATACGCTATGACGGGGTCAGGTAATAGTTTTACGGAAGATACCGAGGTTAGATCATGAGTTTAGTTTATGCAGGCGTGTGCAGTCATGGCCCAGGTATTACAGCACGTGCAGATAGGGCAAATCCAGAATTACGCGATGCGTTTTATACAAATTTAGATAAAATGAGAAAAGACATTGTGGACTCTGGAGCAGAAGCATTAATTGTTATTGCGGCAGAACACTTTGCAAACTTTTTTATGAACAATATGCCAGCTTACTGCATCGGTATGGCAGATGAATATGAAGGCCCTATCGAAGACCCTGATTGGTTGAAGATACCTCGTACAAAAGTCCCAGGTAATGCTGAGCTTTCTAAACGTTTGATTACAGAAGTAATGAAAACTGCGGATACTGCTTTTTCCGAAGAGTGGAAGTTTGATCATGGAATTAGTGTTCCCCTTAACTTTCTAACTCCTAAGTATGATATACCAATTATACCAATGAATATCAACTGCCAAGGGCCACCTTTAACTCCCTTAAACAGAGTATGGGCATTTGGTGAAGCAATCAGAAATGCATGCGATGCAGTACCAGAAAAAATAGCATTGGTCGGAACTGGTGGAATATCACATTGGCCCGCAACCCCAGACTCTGGAAAAATTAATGTCGAATGGGATCAAGAGTTTATGGATCGCTTCCAGCGTAACGACAAAGACGCGATGTTGTCGTATACAGATGAAGAGACGTATAGAGATGCTGGGCAAGGTGGTTACGAAATTAGAACGTTAATTGCCACTGCCGCTGCCGCAAAAGGAGCAAAAGCAAATGTGCATTTCATGGAGCCTATCCCTATTTTTGCGACAAGCTGTATTTGCGCAAAATTTGAACTGTAAACTTTAAAGTGTGATTATTTATTAATAATAACTAATTGAACATGGCTATACAAAAATACCAATTAAGCTTAATGGTATGTGGTGGACTACCCCCTAGGGAAGATGATTAACTAGCCACATGTTGCGCTTCATAAAAACCCTTATAGAGATGGAGCTGGTAGTACCTTTTCGTTATAAGGGGGGGGGTGTAAATATTGGTCTTTTTGG
>DDCR01000137.1 GCA_002335115.1 Oceanospirillaceae bacterium UBA2001 | reverse complement strand
ATGGAGCCCGGACTTTCCTCCCCTACTCAAACGCCTAAACGCAGAATAGCAGCGACTGTCTGGCGGACTTTCTCGGGCGCAGGATACCGAGTTTACCTAGCGCTGGCAAGGTTAAATGTGGCTTTAGCAGAGTTACCTACCTTGTAGCTCAAGGGCTCGATCATAGAGGGCTTTTTTCTTATGCCCCGTGATGGCGGCAGTGAGCGCCGCGGCTTTTTTAATGGGCAGCTCAGCCAGCAGCAATGACAGCATGCGTTCTTCTTTAGGCCCAATAGCTTGCAGCTGTTCTGGTTCTGCGCCTTCAATCAACACCACAAACTCACCCTTTTGCTGGTTATGATCTGCCCCCAGCCAACATTTGACTTCGCTGGCCTTGGCACTAAAAATAGTTTCAAAGGTTTTAGTCAGTTCGCGGGCCAGCACCAATTGGCGATTGGCGCCCATGACTGCAACAATATCATCCACTGTGGCCACAATACGGTGGGGTGATTCATAAAAAATTTGAGTGTGAGTCACACTCACCAACTGCTGCAGTTGCTGCTTACGACCGCTACTTTTAGCAGGTAAAAAACCGTAAAAGCTAAACCGGTCAGTCGCCAAACCTGCCACACTGAGCCCTGCGATTAGTGCACATGGCCCCACCACTGGCACAACTTTATAGCCAGCGTTTCTAACGGCATTCACTAAATGATAACCCGGGTCAGAAATAAGTGGAGTGCCTGCGTCTGAGATAAGGGCAATAGACTGGCCTTGAGCCAACTTTTGTACCAATATTTTAGCCCGCGCACGTTCATTATGATCGTGCACTGCCAACATGGGTGTAGAAATGGAAAAATGCTGCATCAGTCGACCACTATGCCGCGTGTCTTCCACGGCAATGAGGTCAACCTTTTTAAGGGTTGCTACTGCCCGTGGACTAAAATCCTCTAAGTTGCCAATTGGGGTCGAAACAATGTAAAGCGTTGCTGTTGTCATGCCTTTGAGCCTTTTAGACTTGTTTGAACCCGCTTTTATGCTAGGCTTACTCAAGTTAGATCACTAAGGTGGTCTTAAATAGCGGATTATAACCTAAAGCGCCTCAACCATACTCATTAAGAATGTTCTATGACCTTATCTCTAAACCATTTTTTGCGTGCTCTTAGCCTCTTATGCGGACTCATTTTAGTGAGTGCTTGCCAGCAGCAAAATGTCATACCCACCGTGCCCAAGCAACCCAAGGTACTCAATGCGGCCCCGCCAACGGTCCAACCGGTTGAGAAGATCGAGACGGTTGAAGAAGCTGAGAAGGTGATGGTCATTGCCATGGATATGACTGACAAAAAAGTGCCGGTACCCGGGTCAATAACCCCACTCAGTTTAGACCTAGATCAAGACAGTGTCAGTTTAATGCCCAGCGAAAATTCCCCTGCAGACTCTGAGCAAAACTCTGATAATGCCAATAAAAACCTTGCCATCCTCTTTACTAACAGCCCCGAACAGATAAATACAAAGGTACCTACCTTTGAGCAACAGAGCATTATAGAAATCACAGGTGAAGCGCAACCTTTACCAGAACCTTTAGATCGAGAACTGCAAAAAATATACCTCATGCCAAAGGCCATTCAATATGCGTATTTGTTAGACATGGCAGAGCAAGTGTTAGCTCTTGGGTATGCCCAGTCGAGCGCGCGTATTCTCAACCAAATCGACCTAGGGTTGGTACCAAAAAACCAGCTCAGTCGGTATTTGGAAGCAAAGGCGGAGAGTCAGCTAAAGCTAGGAGATAGCTTTGGTGCCATTACTTGGCTGCAACAAGCCCAGGTACTAACGCCTGATACTGATCCCCAAGCAAGAACCAAACTCTTGGTCCTTAAGGCCGAGTCTTATGAAGCCAATGGCCTATCTCTAGCTGCTGCCAATGCGTTAATAGCCTTAAGTCAGCTCCCCACGACCATAGAGCCTAGCCAATATAATGAACGAATTTGGATGGCTCTAACCAAGGTTAATGCCCAAGCCCTAAACCTGCAGGTTACTGGAGCTGACAATGATGTAAGCCGTGCTTGGTACACACTTGCCTTAATACCCTTGGTCCATCACGACATGGAGCTACAGCTCAGCTCTGTAGAACAATGGCAACAACAGTGGCCACTGCATCCGGCGAGCCTATCGCTTCCTGGCGCACTGGCAAGCCTAACTGACCTTAGAGCAACACAGCCACAACGTATCGCCCTAGCGATGCCCTTGCATGGCCGGCTAGGCAAAGTGGGGCAGGCAGTAGTGGACGGATTCATGACGGCTCGCTTTGAGGCCCAAAAAACCTCAGCCATGATTCCTTACATTAAAGTTTATGATACCTCTAGTCTCAGTAGCTTAGATGGGCTTTATCGGCAAGCTGCCGCTGATCAAATCGACATTATTATTGGCCCACTTGATAAAGATAAGGTCATTCAACTGAGCCAAAAGGATGCCCTAACTATCCCCACACTTGCGCTGAATTACATTCCCTTAGGAGGCAGAAGCAACATCACTACCAATTTAATTCAATTTGGTTTAGCGGTCGAGGATGAGGCCTCACAACTGGCTGATCGTAGCTTAGCTGAGGGCCATAAGCGCATTATTGTGCTCCATCAGGACCAACCTTGGGCCACCAAAGCAGCCCAACATTTTATTACCTCTTGGACGAGCTTAGGTGGTGAAATAGCGACCCAGGTAAGCTTTTCTGGGGCGGGTGATCATTCGGAGTCAATTACCCAAGCGTTACTCATTAACCAAAGTCATGAGCGGGCAAAGTTACTCAAGAAACATCTATCGGGTAGTGGGAATAAGGTTAAATTTGAGCCTCGCCGACGTCAAGACGTGGATGCGATTGTGCTCTTTGCACTGCCTTCAGATGGGCGTCAAATAATTCCCACCTTAGCCTTTCACTATGCTGCAGATCTTCCAGTCTATGCCAGTCACCATATCTACCAAGGTCCCACCAGAACGAGCCGCGATCGAGATTTAGAAAAAGTCATTTTTACCGAATTACCTTGGTTAATTGAACAGCCTGAAATTCAACAAAAATTTAGCCAAGAATGGCCTGATCGAGAAAGGTATACCCGTCTATTTGCCATTGGTATTGATGCCTACCGACTCTTCCCTCGGCTTGAACAGTTACAGGCGTTTAACAACAGCCGTGTGCATGGGGTCACTGGTCTTTTGCAGATGAATAGTCAAGGCCGAATTTTCACCCATAGTTCATGGGGACAATTTAGAGCAGGTAAAGTTATTGCCAATCCTAGATAATAAAAATGCCCATAGTTATGCACTCCACTAAAATTGGTGCGTGGGCCGAGGAGCTTGCTTGGCAACATATGTCTCAGCAGGGCTGGACCTTGATTGAGCGTAACTTTTTTTGTCACGGTGGCGAGCTTGATATCATTGCACAAAAAGATCATGTGCTGGCTTTTGTCGAAGTAAGGTACCGTAAAAATGATTATATGGGGGGTGCGGTTGCTAGTATCGGCCCCGCCAAAAAGCGTCATTTAATCCATAGTGCGAAGGTCTTTTTGCTAAACTACCCGTCATTAAACAAACTAGACTGCCGCTTTGATGTCATGGCTATTAGTGGTTCTAATGGCCCCCATACCCAAGTTCAGATACAATGGATCGATAATGCGTTTATCACTTCAGACTAAGGTTAGAGTTCATTAATGGACCTGCAAGAAAGGGTTATCAATCAGTTCCATGAGCACATGGGCTGCGCCGCATACAGTGCTGAGCATCTACCTCAAGATATTGCTATCGCTGCGCAAATGCTGCACCAATGCTTCCTTCAAGAGGGTAAAATCCTCATTTGTGGTAATGGTGCCAACGCAGCCAATGGCCATCATTTGAGTGCTGCATTACTAAGTCGCTTTAAGCAGGAGCGGCCCAGCTTACCAGCGTTTAACTTAGCTGCTGATAGTACAACAATGAGTGCTGTCATTCGTGATTCCAGTTTTCAGGATGTGTTTGCCAAACAAATCACAGCCTTAGGCCAGCAGGGTGATATTGTCGTTGTGATATCAGAGCAGGGCAATTGTGGTAATTTAATCCAAGCCATACAAGCCGCGCATAACCGTCAATTACAGGTTATATCGATTACCGGTCAAAGTGGCGGCGACATGGCCACAGTGCTGGATCCAGACGACGTCGCTATTCGGATTCCTAGTGACAACAACGTTAATATATTGCAACTGCAGCTGATTACTATTCACTGCCTCTGTGATTTAATTGATTTTCAACTATTTGGGAGTAACGAATAAATGCTCAAACGTGGCATTCAACTCATCACAATCACCAGCTGCATCTTTGTTTTAGGCGCCTGCTCACCTACTCTTAGCGACAAACCGATTACTGACAACAAAGGCTCGCGGACTTTAGGCACCCTATATAACGATCAACTGATCGAAACCGCTGCGGTAGATGCGATATTACGTGCATCACCTTTGCTAGAAACGGCCAACGTGAGCGCAGTGAGTGTAAATGGTATTCTATTGTTAATAGGTCAAGTACCCAGTGAGGACACTAAGGTGATTGCAGGGGCAAAAGCGCGCGGCATTTCCAATGTTCGAAAGGTACATAACGAACTATTAGTCAGCGGCCCAGCATCCTATGTAGTCAGAACCAGTGATACGCTCATTACCACGAAGGTAAAAGCTCGCATGGTGGGTGAAGTGGCGTTCCCTGCTGGCCGTATTAAAGTAGTGACGGAAAATGGTATCGTTTATCTAATGGGACTTGTGACTCAAGTTGAAGCCGACTGGGCTGTGAAAGTTGCGTCTAATGCTAGTGGCATCCAGCGTATTGTTAAGGTGTTTGAATACATCGATTAATAGTAAACCGAAGCTTCTTTTGAGAACACAAAAAAAGGGTTCTTTGACCCCTTTTTATGTTCTCAAAAGCATGACTAACCGGTTTAGTTATTTAACAACTTTGAGCGTAGGACGCTTCGTACGACTTGCAATTGATGACACCGTACCCGATGCTTTTGGTTTATCTACCGTTGCTAAAGGTGAGTTAGATGGGCCATCAGGATCTGGAATGCCTGGTTCAAAACCAAACCCCATACCTTCACCACTTTCTTTAGCATACACGGCCATCACCGCTAGTATAGGCACGTACACATGCATGGGCACACCACCAAAGCGCGCGTTAAACTCTATCGCCTCATTACCAAGGTTTAAGCCTTCCACTGCGCTAGGTGCAATATTTAGCACAATTTGCCCATCACTAATAAAGTGTTCGGGCACCATCACGTCATTGATAGTCGCATCAACCACCATATGTGGAGTGGAATCATTATCCAAGATCCACTGGTGAAGGGCACGTAATAAGTAAGATCGACTTGGAGTCATCATCTTCACGGCCTCAATTAAAGCCGAATTTCATGCTCAACCTCAGACAGACTTTCTTGAAAACCTTCGCGCGCAAATATACGTTCCATATACTCTAGCATGGGCGCTGCTTGTAGCTCTGGAAGATCAATACCCAACTGCGGCAAGCGCCACAAGATTGGCGCGATACAGCAGTCAACCAAAGTAAACTCTTCACTCATAAAGAAGTCTTTTTCAGTAAAGATTGGTGCTGTCGAAATCAGACTTTCACGCAGCTCTTTTTGAGCTTCAATGATTTCAGCTTCATCATCTGAGGTCATGATTAGGTCGGCAAGGCGGCACCAATCACGCTCAATACGGTACATATACAACCGACTTTCTGCACGAGCTACAGGATATACCGGCAGCAATGGTGGATGGGGAAAGCGCTCATCCAAGTATTCCATCATCACATTAGCTTCGTAAAGCACCAGATCACGGTCGACCAAGGTCGGCAAACTGTTATAGGGGTTTAGATCAGCCAGATCTTCTGGCTTGTGCTCAGCATCAACATCAATGATGTCAACGGTAACACCCTTTTCTGCCAAAACAATGCGCACGCGGTGGCTATAATGATTTGAACCATCAGAGAAAAACGTCATGGAAGAGCGTTTAGCGACTACACCCATGTAGATATACCTCAATAATAAACGATAGCGCTCAGCGCCGGAACGAAGTCGCGACCTATGCCCTTCACCTAGAGTCACGGGCATAGGTCGCGCTTAAATAGACTGCAATCGTCTATTATACCTCAAAGTCAAGCGTTAATGGACGTCGCGCCAGAATTCCTTTTTCAAGAAGTAGAACAACACGGTCATCATTAAGCAGAATAAAATAGCCCACAGACCAATCCGTTGACTGTCACTCTTGTATGGCTTTGACATATACGCCATGAAGTTAGTGAGGTCATACATCGCTGCATCAAATTGAGCCGGTGTCATGGTGCCTGAGCCTTCTGCCACAGAGAGTAGCTCACAACTTTGCTCAGTTATTGCTTCACCCGTTAGACTATCGATCACGGCAGCTCCATGGTCGTCCAGTTGGGTTACCTCTCCACAAGTTTTCGTTTGGATACCCTGCAAGTCTGCCAACACATTAGGCATACCCACAGCAGGATAGACCACGTTATTGACTCCATAGGGACGACTCTCATCAGCATAAAAACTGCGCAGATAAGTGTAAACCCAATCGGTACCGCGTAGATTAATTTCATTGGTCAAGTCTGGTGGAGTCGCTCCAAACCACTGAGCAGCAAGCTT
Source organism: Oceanospirillaceae bacterium UBA2001 (assembly GCA_002335115.1). Lineage (GTDB taxonomy): Bacteria > Pseudomonadota > Gammaproteobacteria > Pseudomonadales > Balneatricaceae > Njordibacter. The sequence continues at coordinate 19,917 of DDCR01000137.1, read as the reverse complement.
AGGATCCATTGCACTGGTCATCTGATCACCAATTTTTTGATCACTAAAGATCAAGTGCTCCATCACCAGATCTTCGGGGATGTGCAAATCCTCTGCCGCCCGAATATAACGCTGGTACTGCGCTGTATGACAGCCCAAGCAATAATTGACATAGGTTTGCATGCCACGCTGTAGTGAGCTTTTGTCGCTCGCATCCGCTTCCATAGTATCCAGCTTTATACTCGGCCCACCACTGGCCTGGGCAAACATAGGCATCATCAATATTAAACTAATTAAGAATAACTTCTTCATGATTCTACCACCCTCGAAGGCACAGGCTTCGTCGCTTCAATGCGCGTATAAAACGGCATCAATATGAAGTACAAGAAATACAAAAGGGTAAATAACTGAGCTGCTTGTGTGCGGCCCTCTGTTGTGGCTATGGTACCGAGGTACCCTAGAACAATGAAACTCACCACAAAAACGGCCAGCGCCGTCCGGCTCATCCAGCCTTTATAGCGCATTGATTTGACCGGACTGCGATCTAACCAAGGCACCACGAACAAGATGGCTATAGCCCCACCCATGGTCACTACACCTAAGAACTTAGCATCTAAACCAAACAGAGAGAAGGTAATGGCACGCAACATGGAATAATAAGGCGTGAAATACCACACTGGCGCGATGTGTTCAGGCGTCTTCAGCGAGTTGGCAGGCTCATAGTTAGGCTTCTCAATAAAGTAGCCCCCACCTTCTGGGAAAAAGAAAATGACTAAGCAGAACACGGTTAGGAAAATACCAATAGCCACCAGATCTTTCACCACGTGGTAGGGCCAAAACGCGACCCCATCAACAGGCACGCCGTTTTCATCTTTATCTTTGTCAATTTCGATGCCATCTGGATTGTTCGAACCCACATCGTGTAATGCCAAAATATGTAATAAAACCAAGGCCATAATTACGATAGGTAGAGCAATAACGTGCAATGAGAAGAACCGATTCAGGGTAATACCTGAAATCAGGTAGTCGCCACGGATCCACTGAACGAGGTCTTCACCCACGACAGGAATGGCGCCAGCTAAAGACAAGATAACCTGAGCACCCCAGTAGGACATTTGACCCCAGGGCAATAAATAACCAAAGAATCCTTCCGCCATTAGCGTTAGGTAAATGGCCATGCCAAAGAGCCAGATCAACTCACGGGGTTTCTGGTACGAGCCATACATTAGGCCCCTGAACATGTGTAAATAAACCACAATAAAAAAGGCTGAGGCGCCAGAGGAATGCATGTATCGAATGATCCACCCCATCTCCACATCACGCATGATGTATTCGACTGAGGCAAAAGCGCCTTCAGCAGAGGGCTCATAGGACATAGTAAGCCATATACCAGTGAGTATCTGATTCACTAAGACGAGTAAAGAAAGAACACCAAAAACATACCAAAAGTTAAGGTTTTTGGAAGCATAGTACTTTGACATGTGGTCTTGCCACATTTGGGTCAGAGGAAAGCGGTCGTCAATCCAACGAACAATACCTCTTTCCGCCTTAGCGCGGTTAGGATTACCAACAGCCATTACGCATTTCCTCCATCTTCGCCAATTAGAATGACTGAATCACTCTCATAAAAATGTGGCGGAATATCTAAGTTTGTCGGGGCTGGCTTATTTTTATAAACGCGGCCAGATAAATCAAAAGTTGAACCATGGCAAGGGCAATAAAAGCCTCCATTCCAATCTTCTCCTAAGTCGACTGGCGCCACTTCAGGACGATAGGTGGGTGAACAACCTAAATGGGTACAAATGCCAATCATCACAATGTATTCATCACGCAAAGCACGCGCTGCTGTGCTCGGCACGTAACTTGGCTGCTTTGACTTAACAGATGCGGGGTCAGCTAAACTATCGTCTAAAGTGGCCAAATGCGCCAAAGCTTCTGCGCTGCGCCGAACAATCCATACAGGCTTTCCACGCCACTCAACAATCATTTGTTGGCCTGGTTCTAATTTACTAACATCTGCCTTGACCGGTGCGCCAGCCGCTCTGGCTTTTGCACTAGGGTTCCAGGAAGATACAAAAGGGGTCAGAGCCGCTACACTGCCAACTCCACCCACAACTAAGGATGCACCGACTAGTACGCGACGTCGCGTATTCACGCCTTCATTACTCATTCAATTGGTCTCCAGCTAGGCTGTAAAATTACTGAGCGCAATTTTAAAGGAAAGGTACTAAATAGACAAGGTAAATGCCCCACTCCAAGGCTACAAAAGCCTTTGATTTTCAACAAGCCACAAAAAAACCCAGCATCTGGCTGGGTTTTTTAAACATGCACCAAAACGATGCAATAAGCTTAACGCTTAGAGAACTGTGGACGTTTACGCGCCTTGCGCAAGCCCACTTTTTTACGTTCCACTTCACGCGCATCGCGGGTCACAAAACCAGCTGCACGCAGACTAGGGCGTAACGTTTCATCGAAGCTCATTAAAGCCCGAGTAATCCCGTGGCGAATTGCACCAGCCTGACCAAAACCACCACCACCTTCTACAGTGATTTTTAGGTCAAATTTTTCAACTGTTTCGGTCAACTCTAACGGTTGGCGAACAATCATGCGGGCTGTTTCACGACCAAAATAAACATCCAGTTCGCGGCTGTTTACTGTAATGGCACCAGTGCCAGGAGTCATGAACACACGAGCGGTAGAGGTCTTACGACGACCGGTACCGTAATATTGAGTAACTGCCATGATCGTCTCCTTACAGGGTCAATGCTTGTGGTTGTTGCGCTTGATGTGGATGCTCAGTACCCGCATACACTTTAAGCTTGGCGTACATAGCGCGGCCCAGTGGGCCTTTTGGCAACATACCTTTAACAGCGAATTCAACGGTGCGCTCAGGAGCGTGATCAACCATCTTTTCGAATGACATAGAACGCAAGCCACCAGGATAACCTGTGTGACGATAGTACATTTTGTCTTTTGCTTTATTGCCAGTTACACGGACCTTTTCGGCGTTAACAACGATGATGTAATCACCGGTATCAACGTGAGGGGTATATTCTGGCTTATGCTTACCACGCAGGCGGCGAGCGATTTCAGTTGCCATACGACCCAAAGTTTTACCTTCAGCGTCGACAACATACCAGTCACGAGTCACGTCAGCTGGTTTAGTACTTACGGTTTTCATGTGAATAACCTATTTAACGGCCCAGTTTATTGAGCCTACCTATAATTATTGAGTTATTGCGCTGCCTAATACAACCTTCACTAGAGTGGCCAATAACGTGCCTAGCAGTCTATGCCCCTAACAACTCTTTAGCTAAGCTAGAAAAAGCCACGCTCCCAGAGCCAACACAGAAACTGCGAGGCGAGATTATACAGGATAAACAAGTGCTTTGTTAAGTGTTAAAGCAAATGTTTTTAGTCTAAGTATCCTTTCGAACTTTTACCCTGACACATGGCCCCGCGCTAGGTACTCATGAGACTGCATCTCCTGCAATCGGCTTAACGTTCGGCGAAATACAAAATCTAATTGCCCCCCCGCATAAAGCTCTAGAAGGGGCACCTCTGCAGACATGATGAGTTTTAGATTAGCGTCGTAACAAACATCCACTAAGTTGACAAAGCGCCGCGCCTGATCTTCCATACCTGCTTTTAAGCAAGGCACATTACTAATGATTAGGCCATGAAATTCATATGCCAATTCTAGATAATCATTTTGCGACCGAGGTTGCACACATAATTGATCAAAACTGAACCAGATAATATCATCACACAGCCTAATATAGGTGAACGCCCGCCCATTGATATTGATGACACCCCCGCCTGTGCTACTGATTCCAATTTCCAACGGTGCTAGCAAAGGCGATTGCAGTGGTGCTAACGCTGAAAAGCTCGATGCCAAACTTATATCTGCCTCGGCATCGAGGGGCCAGTGATACAGCTCTGCTTGAGACAATGTGCGCAAACGGTAATCAACCCCACCATCTACATTGATGACCTTTGTATGCTTTTCCAATAGAGCAATAGCAGGTAAAAAACGCTGTCTTTGTAGGCCATTTTCATACAAGCCTTGGGGTTCTATATTAGACGTAGCCACCAGCACCACACCCATTTGAAATAGGTTTTCTAGTAAGTGCGCTAAGATCATAGCATCGGTAATATCAGTCACAAAAAACTCATCAAAACAAATAACCATAGCCTCATCAGCTAATTCCTGAGCGACCATCTTTAGCGGATTTTTTATACCTTTATGAACTGATAAACGGTGATGAACATGGCGCATAAAACGGTGAAAGTGCGTGCGCTTTTTGTTCTCAAAAGGCAAGCACTGGTAAAACACATCCATGAGGTAGGTTTTACCACGCCCAACCCCACCCCAAAAATACAAACCTCTAGTGGCTGCTTGCTGCTTAGAGTGGCCGCCAGCCCAAGCCCCTATTCTCTGTGATAACGATCTAGGTTGGTTTTGAACATCATCAAGTGCACATAATTCAAGATAAAGTCTCTGTAAATCCTCAATAGCATTGGCCTGCGCAATGTCTGCAGAAAAGTGTAATTGTTGCTGGTCGTTACGATACTGCTCGATAGGTGAGGCCATATATCAGTCAAAATAGTAAATAGGGTTAATAAATGAATGCGTTAGGTAATATCTGAGATGTACTAATGGACGAATTCCATTACAATACTATCCTGCAAGTCATTTTATTGAAAGGAGCTGCGGGTGGATTTACTCAGCAACGATTGGTTTTTTTGGTTAGTCATCACCCTGCTTGGCTTTGGCATTGGATTTTTATTCGGGCGCACTAATAATAGCGACCTCAAACGTCAAAACCAACTTAGCAAGGAACTGCAAACGGCCCATACAGAAATGGCCGAATATAAAGAGCAGGTTAATCTGCATTTTGCAGACACGGCTGCCGCCGTCAACCAACTTACTGATAGCTATCGCAATGTGCATGAGCAGTTGGCCAAAGGGGCCCAAAGCTTATGTGATGACCCAGACACTGTGAGCAGCCTAGAAACCATTGCAGGGCCAAAAGAGAGCGCTATAGAACACCAGGCTGAGCCTGCACCGACTATCCGCCCTCCCATGGACTATGCACCGAGCAGCAGTACTAAAGAACATGGTACTTTAGACGAGCGCTATGGCCTCAAACCTAAGCAAGAAGCGACTGCCCCATCAGCCTATGATATTCCTGTGACCCCCACGGCTAAAACTTGAGTACTTAAGTGCAATGCCATAGAGGCTAGAAAGACTTTTAGGTGGATATTTTAGGCTTTGGAGGTTTGATAAAGGTTTTGAAGGTTTTGAAAATATAGCCACACCTACCCACTCAAACTTGAGCCCATGCGCTTAGAACCACTAGTTTGAGCCATAAGACATAAGGTGCTTAAACAAAGCATCACTTATTATAGCCCCAGCCACACACCACTGGCTTCTATGGTCACTTCAACTTTATACACAAACAGCTCAAGTGTTTTTTGCCTTTAACTGCACCAAAGTTTAAACTAGGTAGGCCCATGACAGACACTCATTAATAATCTTTATTAAGCCATTAGCGATTCGATAATGATATGACCCGTTCGTTTATCAAATATTTGTTACCCTTCGCCCTCGCGGGCGTGCTTCTGGCCATCGCTCTCATGTTCATCGCCCCCCAGTGGTTTACAAAAACCACAGGTATCCCTTTGTGGTCCGCCACTGGGTTCGGTACCCAAAAAACGTTAGAACCTAGCTATGCCGATGTACTTGAACACAGCATGGCCTCGGTGGTACGCATATATAGCCAGATTTCAATGCCCGCGACCAGTATTGCCTTATTAAAAGATCCTCACTATGCCAACTTATTAGAGGGCCAATTAATTGATGCCGACACTAACGAGGTGCATTTGGGTTCAGGGGTCATCGCCAGTGCTGAAGGGCACATTATTACTAACAATCACGTCATTGAAAACTCGAAGCGAATTTTAGTGGGTTTAGCTGATGGTCGATCTGCAGCCGCCACTTTAGTTGGCACTGACCCGGCCACTGACTTGGCCGTCATCAAGATTGAACTTGTTAACTTAACCCCAGCCAAGGTGCCTGCTGATTTAGATTCGCGTGTCGGCGATCTAGTATTTGCCATTGGCAACCCCCACGGTCTCGGCCAATCCGTGTCAATGGGCATTATCAGTGGTAAAGAACGCAATCGATTAGGCCTCAATACCTTCGAAAGTTTCATTCAAACCGATGCGGCTATTAACTCAGGTAATTCAGGTGGCGCCTTGATTAACGCACAAGGAGAGCTGGTAGGCATCAATACTGCGCACTTCTATAACTCATCCACAAGCTCAAGGAGTCAAGGCATCGGTTTGGCTATACCTATTGATATTGCTGCTGAAGTCTTACGTAGTATTGTCACTCAAGGGCAAGTTGTCCGAGGCTGGTTAGGTATCGATTTCAGCGTATTTAAACGTCAATATAGTCAAAATGTGTTTGCTTTGGACCAAGACACTGGCATCATGTTGTCGGGCGTTTATGCCAATAGCCCTGCCCATTTAGCAGGCTTGCAACCTGGCGATTTAATTACCCATTTTGATGATAATCTTATTGAAGATTGGAATGATTCTTTAAACTACGTGACACAACTAAAGCCCGGCAGCAAGCTCAAAGTCACTTATCGACGTGAAAATAAACATGCCACTATCACGGCTATCCTTGGTACCCGCCCATCTGCTCAGTAAGTGACTTATTATGACTCATTCTACCCCACCACCTGAGCAAGACATGATCTTTGCACAACCCCTTGCAAGACCAGTACCATTTGAGTTTAATGCTCAGGTCGCTGACGTATTCGAGAATATGATTCAGCGGTCAGTGCCAGGTTATAATTTCTTATTAGATGTTATCGGTTTACTTGCGGCCCGATATGGCCAACCCCATAGTCAATGTTATGACTTGGGCTGCTCTCTTGGCACTATGACCTTGCGTTTACGCCAAAACCTACCCGCCGATGCTCACATCGTTGGGGTAGATAACTCACCTGCTATGGTCAATCGGTGTCGACATAATATGGCTCGAGATCACAGTCAAGCCAGCTATGAAATTTGCCAACAAAATTTACAAGATACGGTCATAGAAAATGCATCCATAGTTATCCTTAACTTTACACTACAGTTTATAGCCGATATCGAAAGACCGAGTATTCTTAAAAATATTGCTGATGGCATGCGCTCAGATGGCGTTTTACTACTGGCTGAAAAGGTCTATTTTGATGACCCACAACAACAGGAATTACAAGTGGACTTATACCACGACTTTAAGCGTTACCAAGGCTATAGTGATCTTGAAATCGCTCAGAAGCGGGCTGCCCTAGAAAATGTTTTGGTGCCCAATACGTTAGAACAACACCGACAACGCCTACTTGACGCGGGCTTTAGCCGAGTTGAGACCTGCATGCAATGTTTTAACTTTTGTGCCTTACTTGCTTTCAAGTAAGGCCGGATCGTGTGCTTGAATTATCTCACTAAAACGTGACCTGCGAGACCAACATGGGTATAAATTTAGAGGTTTTTTTTGAATTCACAAAAAACTCCAACCTAGAGCAGTTTCATCCACAACTAAGACATGTTTTACAGCAGCATTACGAATTCAAAAACCACGGCCGTTCCTTAGAATGGGATCGCGCCCTTGAGTCCATGCCGCAAATAGAGTGTGCCAAATATAGCTTCACAGATGACAGTGTTTGTATTGTTAAACCTGAACATCTAGCGTTGGACTTGCTGGAATACAAGCAACACCTTAAAGCTTTCATGCCCTGGCGCAAAGGTCCGTGGAATTTGTTAGGCGTTGAAATAGAAACAGAATGGCATTCAGATTGGAAGTGGCAGCGCATTGAACCCCACATTAGCCCTCTAGAGGGCCGGCAAGTGCTCGATATAGGCACTGGTAATGGCTACTTTTTATTCCGCATGTTGGGTGCTGGCGCGAGTCTTGCTTTGGGCATTGATCCCACCCGCGTCTTCCTTTATCAATTCCATGCCGCGCAACGATTACTGCCTGCCAATGGGGCTTATATATTGCCACTGCGCAGTGAGCACTTACCTGCTTTTGGCTGTTTTGATACGGTATTTTGTTTGGGAGTACTTTACCACCGACGCTCACCCATCGACCATATTCAAGAACTCATGTCTTATTTGCGCCCAGGTGGAGAATTGGTACTGGAAACTTTAGTCGTGCCAGGGGACATCAATACCATCCTTGTGCCTCCAGAGCGTTATGCAAAAATGGCCAACGTGTGGTTTTTGCCCAGCACTGAGGCATTAGAGAACATGCTGCGTAAGATCGGTTTAGAAAATATACGCACAGTCGATGTTAGTCAAACCACCACTGCAGAGCAAAGAGCCACAGAGTGGATGACGTTTCACTCCCTTGCTGATTTTCTTGATCCAAACGACACCAACCGCTCAATAGAAGGGCACCCTGCACCGTTGAGAGCGACCCTTGTGGCCACCAAACGCTAAATTAGCACCAAAAAACGCCATCATAAAGCTTAGTCAAGGATGCGGTATTCAGCAGATCTGGCATGGGCTGTTAAGCTTTCACCACGTGCCAATACTGAGGCTACTTTCCCCATATCACTCGCCCCTTGCTCTGAAAACATGATCAACGACGAGCGTTTTTGGAAGTCATAAACACCTAAGGGAGATGAGAAACGAGCCGTACCTGAAGTGGGTAGCACGTGGTTCGGCCCAGCACAATAATCACCCAAGGACTCCGCTGTATGACGGCCCATGAAGATAGCCCCAGCATGACGGATTTCAGGCAACATAGCTTCAGGATCTGCGACTGATAATTCCAGGTGTTCGGGAGCAATGCGATTGGAAATGTCGATCGCTTCTTGCATATTGGCAACCTGAATAAGAGCCCCACGATTTTCAATTGACGTCTTGATAATACTGCTGCGTTCCAGGGTTGGCAGCAGGGCTTTAAAGCTGGCTTCCACCTGATCCAAATAGTCTTTGTCTGGGCACAACAAAATAGATTGAGCTTGCTCATCGTGTTCAGCTTGAGAGAACAAGTCCATAGCGACCCAGTCTGGGTTAGTATGGCCATCACAAATAATTAAAATTTCTGACGGCCCTGCTATCATGTCAATGCCACAGGCACCAAACACGGCGCGCTTGGCCGTGGCTACATAAATATTTCCTGGACCCACAATTTTGTCTACTTTTGGCACCATTGGGGTACCATAAGCGAGGGCTGCTATGGCTTGGGCCCCGCCAATAGCAAAAACACGATCTACTCCAGCGATGGCTGCTGCAGCCAGGACTAACGGATTGACTTTGCCATTAGGCAAAGGCACCGTCATGATGATTTCCTTCACTCCAGCAACCTTGGCAGGAATAGCGTTCATTAAAACCGATGAAGGATAACTTGCCTTCCCACCAGGGACATAAATTCCCACCCGATCCATCGCTGTTATTTGCTGACCAAGGGAAGTGCCGTCAGCTTCAACATAGCTCCATGAATCTTGTCTTTGGTGTTGGTGGTAAGCGCGGATTCGAGCGGCTGCAGTTTGCAATGCCTCTCGTTCTTGATGACTAATTTCTGCCAACGCTTGGTCAAGCTTTTGCTGGGGGATTTCAAGTTCGGACGCCGTTTTAAATGGTGTGCGGTCTAACTGATTGGTCAATTGCAACAGGGCCGTGTCACCTTGCAATTTTACACGTTCTATAATGTCCGCTACAGTTTTTTGCACACGTTGATCAGAAACACTTTCCCAACCCAATAATTGACTCAACTGAGCCTCAAAATTGGCTTGTTGGGTATCGAGCCGGTTGACTTTAAGCCATTGCATTTTAATGTCCCTGGAGGGCGCTAACCGCCGCAGATAACTGTTCAATAAGGGGGCCTATGTGGCCATGTTTGAGCTTCATAGATGCTTGGCTGACCACTAGCCTACTGCTAATGACGGCAATTTCTTCCAATGGCTCTAAGCCATTAGCCTTGAGGGTATTGCCCGTGTCAACAATATCTACAATTTGGTCTGCCAAGCCTAAAAGAGGCGCTAGCTCCATGGCCCCATAGAGCTTGATAATGTCCACTTGTTGCCCTTGCTCAGCAAAATAAGCCTTAGTTATGTTGACAAACTTGGAGGCAACTCTGAGACGTCTGCCAGCCGGTGCAGCGCCAATAGGGGCGCAAGTCATAAGTCGACACTTGGAAATTTGGAGGTCTAACGGCTCATACAAGCCATTGCCCCCATGTTCTAATAATACATCCTTGCCTGCTACACCCATGTCTGCAGCGCCGTAGGACACATAGGTAGGGACATCTGTCGCACGAATGACTAGAAACCTGACTCCGGGCTGAGTGGTTTCAAAGACTAATTTACGACTGGTGTATACATCTTCCAAAGGTTCGATGCCAGCACTGGCAAAAAGCGGCAACGTTTCCTTTAAGATGCGACCTTTAGACAATGCAATGGTCAGACTGTTGGGCATGGTGATATTTTCCACTTAGGCAACGCGCTTGATAATAGCGCCTAAAGCGCCCATTTTTTCTTCAATGCAATCATAGCCACGATCAATATGATAAATTCGGTCAATAATAGTTTCGCCATCTGCCACTAGGGCCGCAATCACAAGACTTGCAGAAGCTCGGAGGTCTGTCGCCATGACCGGCGCTGCCTTCAGCCTTTCAATACCTTGTTGGATTACAGTGTTGCCTTCGACGACCACTTGTGCGCCCATGCGAGCCATTTCGTCGATGTGCATAAAGCGATTTTCAAAAATAGTTTCAGTAATCCGTCCACTGCCGATTGCTATGGCGTTAAGGGCCGAGAACTGAGCTTGCATATCTGTGGGAAAAGCGGGGTATGGTGCAGTTTTTAAATTGACCGCTGTCGGTCGTTTGCCATACATATCCAAGCTAATCCAGTCTTCGCCAATGATAATTTCTGCTCCCGCTTCTTCCAATTTAGCAAGCACTGCTTCCATGATGTCAGGGCGAGTGTCTTTGACTTTAATACGTCCACCAGTCACTGCAGCGGCGACTAAATAAGTGCCTGTCTCTATCCTGTCTGGTAAGACGTCGTAATGACAACCGTGAAGTTTTTCAACTCCTTGGATACGGATAGTACCTGTGCCATGGCCAGTAATTTTTGCACCCATGGCAATCAAACATTCTGCTAAATCAACGACTTCAGGTTCACGCGCAGCATTGTCTAAGACGGTTTCACCATCTGCCAAAGTAGCTGCCATGAGGATATTTTCAGTACCTGTTACCGTAACCGTATCGAAAAATATATGGGCCCCGTGCAGGCGGTCTGCCTTGGCACGAATATAACCTTCTTCAACCGTTATGGTTGCACCCATAGCTTCTAAACCACGAATATGTAAATCTACAGGTCGACTACCAATGGCACAACCACCAGGCAGTGATACTTCTGCTTCGCCAAAGCGCGCCACCAAGGGGCCTAATACAAGAATAGAAGCACGCATGGTTTTAACTAAGTCATAGGGGGCTATGCAGTGGTCTAGCGTGGTTGCATCAATCTCTATACTCAGTTTATCTCCTAGCAGCAGAGAGACCCCCATCCGACCTAATAATTCGATCATGGTAGTGACGTCATGTAAGTGAGGCAGGTTACGAATAGTGACCGGTTCTTGAGCCAGCAGGGTTGCCGCTAGTATGGGTAGTGCAGCGTTTTTTGCACCCGCAATCCGAATTTCTCCATCGAGGCGTTTACCACCGGTAATACTTAACTTATCCATAATATTGCTCGCCGAATGTGAGTAGTTCTTAATTCTAAAATAACTTGCGCAATGCCCAGGTCAAGCGTTTAAGCGCTGCCATTGATCTTGAGTATAGGTTTTTATGCCTAAAGCGTGGATGGAACCATCCGCAATTTGATCCGTTAAGCAACCATAGACCAGTTGCTGTTTCTTCACTGGAGACAAACCGCCAAACAAGTCGCCGACCACAGTAACCTCAAAGCTACAACCTTCGCCACTAGGAATGACTTGGGTCCCAGCAAGTTGCTGCTCAATAATTTGTTTAACTTGTTGCGCGTCCAAAATATTCTCCAAGGGCTAATTTGGCGCTCATGATAGCAAAATACTCGCCACTATCGCCACCAAAGTTTAGTAATCAATCGTCTCAGGATGGGTCATTCCAAAATGCAATGACATCATCCATATTGCCTTTCCTTTGGGCCATAGCACTGGAAAATTGCTTCCTAAAAGCTAAACCCAAATTAATACCATCAATAGTGACATTGGTGACACGCCAGCCTTGCTGACGTTTTTTCATGGCATAATTAATATCGTAGGCAGCGCCATTGGCTAGCACCTTGACCCAAACTTTTTGCCGGCCAGGCTTTTTACTCAGCGTGGGGTTTGGTTGAATCTCAAAATTATCTATTTCCAAAGACATGACCGCACCCGAATAAGTGTTTAACAGTGAACGCTTAAACACGGCCTGAAATTCATCGATTTGTAGAGGCGATGCCCGTCGGTAGAATTTAGCCATCACCCCTTTGGCAAGGCTTTCAAAATCAATGACTGTGTCCATGATGACTTCCATACCTAAAAGCATTTTTGGCACATCTAAAGGCACAGTTTCCCCTGCAGTTTCGCTATCGCGAAGCGCATCTAGACGACCCTGTTCCAGTAAGCTAAGCATAGCTTGTGTACTTTTCCCAACCACTTGACTGGCTTCTTGCCATTCGTCTGCCTTGGCCATTAGGGCGCATAAAAGTAGCACTACAGTTAACGTGAATCGTGTGCTCTTAATGTTTAACGTCATCATGCTCTTTATTCCTTATTATTTATCACCGAGGTTAATCAAAAACTGGCCAATAAGCTCTTCTAAAATGAGTGCCGACTGGGTATCTTCAATCACATCTCCAGCCCCTAGCAGATCGTCTTCTGCTCCCGCAGTAATACCGACATATTTTTCACCTAATAAACCCGCCGTTAAAATGCTCGCACTGGAATCAATGGATAAATAATTGATCTGCCCATAAATTTGCATGCGCACCTCAGCCATTAATGTATCGGGGTCTATACCCACAGCAACCACTTCGCCTATCGTCACCCCAGCCATAGTTACCTTGGCTTTTGGGCCAAGACCCGCAGCATTTTCAAACAAAGCACTCACAGGGTAATGACCAACATTACGCATACTGCCACCACTAACCTGCAACGCCAAAGCCACAAGGGCAGCTATACCAGCCACCATCATTGCGCCCACACTTAATTCTAACCATCTCTTGTTCATACTGCGCCTCCAAACATTAGCGCTGTTAAAATAAAATCAAAACCTAAAATCGCCAAAGAGCTATACACCACAGTCCGAGTGGTCGCAGCACTGATACCTTGGGACGTTGGAAGACATGAATACCCTTGATATAACGCAATCCAGCTAATTAAAAATGCGAAGACTAAAGCTTTGAGCATGCCGTTGAGAACATCTTCATTAAAATCAACAGCCTGCTGCATATTGCCCCAATAAGAGCCACTGTAGACCCCCAGCCATTCCACCGCGACAAGGTGTCCACCATAAATACCTACCAAGCTAAAAATAGCCACCAGTAAAGGTAAGGATATAATACCTGCCCAAAATCTTGGTGCTACAATGCGATGCAATGGGTCGATGCCAAACATTTCCAAACTGGCTAACTGCTCTGTGGCTTTCATTAGGCCAATCTCTGCGGTTAACGCAGAACCCGCTCGACCAGCAAATAATAAAGCCGCCACGACTGGCGCCAGTTCTCTCACGAGTGTTAGAGCCACCATTTGACCCACAGCCTGTTCTGACCCATAGGCTGATAGCAAGGTAAAGCCTTGCAGTCCCAGCACCATGCCGATAAATAACGCAGAAACCAGTATGATAATTAGCGACTGTACGCCCACTACATAAAGTTGCTGGATTAACCTAGTGAGACTGGATGCCTTGGGTTGCACCGTAGTGGCTTGCAACAACATTAATAAAGCTTGGCCCATTTGCACTAACTTATGTAATAAAACCGCACCTAAGTTAGCAATACAATCAACCACAAAACGAAGCATTATGATGGCCCTCGTAGCTCATCCTGCAAGGCGGGAGCAGGATAGTGAAATGGAATAACACCATCTGCTTCTCCGTGAATGAATTGCTTTACTGCTGGGTCAGTGCTGGTCTTTAAAGCGTCAGGGTGATCTTGGGCTAACACCCGTCCCTCCCCTAATAAAATCACATGATCTGCTATCGCAAAAGCTTCAGCAACATCATGAGACACCAATACACTGGTTAGTTGCAACTGATCATTCAAACTTTTGATCAATCTTTGTAGGACTGCCATGGCAATAGGATCTTGGCCTGCAAAGGGTTCATCATAAAGGATCACCTCCGGCCCCATGGCGACTGCCCGAGCTAAGGCAACACGCCGCGCCATGCCACCTGAAAGCTGTGAAGGCATGAAATCTTTCACCCCACGCAAACCCACGGCTTCCAATTGAGTTAGCACTCGATTATACAAATCATCAGCTGACAAGTTCATGTGTTCTCTCAAGGGAAAGGCCACATTTTCAAAAACAGAGAGATCAGTAAACAAAGCACCACTTTGAAATAACACCCCCATGCGCTTGCGCAGTTGGTTAAGCTGTTTTTGTTTGATCTTAGCCATATCTTGATCAAACAAAAAAACCTGTCCCTTATGCGGCTGTAATTGGCCACTAATAAGACGTAACAGGGTTGTTTTTCCAGTCCCACTTGGGCCCATGATAGCCGTGATTTTTCCTGCAGCTATGGCACAATTTAGGTCTTCAAATATAGCCCGACCGCCGCGATAGAAGCTGACATTTTGCAGATTAATTATGCCGTCTGTGTGCATTGATGAAGTTCCGATAATGGCCTTAACTTTTAAGACTATAAGTTTAGCATTGACTCGCTTAACTGCAAAGAAACTTGCAAATTCAGTCGAGTCTTGCTTTTATTGCGCCTCGCTACTGGAACTAATCCTGTTGAGATCCTGTAGTTACCTATCCACCGCCACTTCAATTAATAGACTTAACTATGCTTATCGCCATTGCCGCCGTTTTGATCGGTTTAATCCTACTTATTTGGAGTGCCGATCGCTTTGTTGATGGCGCTTCGGTAACAGCCAGTCACCTCGGCATGTCTCCCATGTTAATTGGCTTAACTATTGTGGCTTTTGGCACCTCCGCGCCTGAAATACTAGTCTCTGCGATGGCCGCCTTAGATGATGCCCCAGGACTCGCTATTGGCAATGCCATCGGCTCCAATATAGCCAATTTAGCCTTAGTTTTAGGAGCCACTGCACTTGTTTCGCCATTACCAATAAAGGGCAACTTGGTGCGGGTTGAGTTGCCCATACTAACCCTCGCCACGATGGGTGCTGGCATCGTATTATTAGATTACTATCTTGACGCAATCGACAGTGGGTTATTATTGCTTGGTTTGGTTGTGTGTTTGTATTTATTTAAACGCTTTCAACAAGATTACTCTCAAGAAACTTCACAAGACAAAAAAGAACCTTTAGCCAAAATGAGCTTAAAGGTAGGGATTGTTTGGTTGTTAGTGGGCTTAGTTCTATTAGCACTGGGGTCAAGAATATTAGTCGGTGGCGCCGTGTATATTGCCACATCATTAGGTGTGAGTAAGATGATTATTGGCCTCACTATTATTGCCATTGGCACTAGCTTGCCAGAACTTGCGGCTTCCATAATGAGTGCTCGCAAAGGCCAACACGGTATTGCTTTGGGCAATGTCATCGGCTCTAATATTTTTAACTTATTGGGTGTCATGGCGATACCCGCCCTCATCAGCCCTGTGGTTATAGAAGCCGATGCACTATGGCGGGACTATGGGCTCATGTTAATGTTAACGCTCTTTATCCTTACCCTAGGATTTCAAGCCCGTCGCGGGGGTCATATTTCTAGGCCTATGGGCGGCTTACTGCTGTTGATCTATGTTATGTATATGTTTTTACTTTATACTATCGCTAGATAATTCACGCACATGACTTAGGAGATGTTGTGAGCCAAAAAAACGCTGAGGGGGCCAACCCAACTCAGACCGCACTATTTGCCGAATCTGCTTTACGCACTATTAGCCTAGAGCAGGCAGCCGTTGCTGAATTAGCCACTCGCATTGATGGGGCCTTCGAGCAGGCCTGCCAGTTATTAATGGATTGTTCAGCCCGCATAGTTTTAGTAGGCATGGGTAAATCAGGCCACATTGCTAACAAAATTGCAGCCACTTTAGCCAGTACCGGCACACCTGCTTTTTTCGTTCATGCGGGTGAGGCCAGTCACGGTGACATGGGGATGATCACTGCCCAAGATGTGGTCATTGCTTTGTCTTACTCTGGCACCACAAGAGAAATTGTGACCCTATTACCTATGCTAAAGCGCCTCGGTACGCCGCTAATTACAATGACAGGCGCTGTAGACTCTACCATCGCTAAAGCAGCCGATGTGCATCTTAATGTCAAAGTGAGTACCGAAGCTTGCCCCTTAAATCTTGCCCCTACCTCAAGCACCACAGCCTGCTTGGTTATGGGAGATGCCATTGCCATTGCTTTGTTAGAAGCTAAAGGTTTTAGTGCCAAAGATTTTGCCTTTTCTCACCCAGGTGGAGCACTGGGTCGAAAGTTATTACTTAAAGTGAGTGATATCATGCACACTGGCGATGACTTACCGTCAGTGTCACAAAACACTCGCTTTGCCGATGCCCTCATGGAAATGACCCAAAAGAGTATGGGCATGACTGCGGTCGTGAGTCCCCAAGGCCAACTTACAGGCATCTACACAGATGGTGACTTACGGCGCAGCTTAGATCATAGCCAAGATCTGCGTGAATGCCACATTAGCGAGCTTATGACTCATAATCCTATTCAAGCCCAAGCTGGTATGCTGGCTGCTCAAGCCCTGCAAATCATGCAACAACACCAAATTAATGCCCTTATTGTATGTGATAAAAACAATCACCCTGTGGGCGCAATTAACATGCACGACCTGTTAAAAGCGGGAGTCATATAACATGCCTTCACAAGAACTCACTGCGGCTCAGCTTACCAGACACGCCCATTCTGTGCGTCTACTCGCATTAGATGTAGATGGTGTACTAAGCGATGGCCAGCTTTATTTTAGTAACCAAGGTGAAGAAATTAAAGCCTTTAACAGTTTGGATGGCCAAGGCATTAAAATGCTCCAAGCCAGCGGTGTCAAGGTGGCTATTATCACAGGCAGAAGTTCCAGTATTGTGAGCCAAAGAGCTCAACAGTTGGGCATCGAATTAGTGTTGCAAGGGCGAGAAGACAAGCTCACTGCGCTGCATGAGCTCACTCAACACTTACAATTAGACTGGGCTAACATGGCGTATATGGGCGATGACTTGCCAGACCTTGCTGCCATCATCAAGGTCGGCTTAGGTATTACCCTGCCTAATGCTGCCAGCACTATGATGCAGTACAGCCAATATGTGACCCGCCGCAATGGCGGCCAAGGTGCCGTGCGAGAGGTATGTGATTTAATTATGCAGGCTCAAGGCACTTGGGATGCTGCCTTAGCACCTTACCTTAACACCCCGCTCACTGCAGCCTCAAAATGATAACGCTATTGCGCAGCCGCTGGTTGTATATCAACTTGGTGACTTTAGGATTGGTTGGGCTGCTCGTATTATGGTGGTGGCAGAAAGCATTGCAACAAACAAGCGAACAAGATGCCCAGTGGATTCCAGACTATTACATGACGAATGCCACTATTAGCCAATATGACGAAATGGGAAGTTTATCCTCTAAAATAACCGCGCAACGGTTTACTCACATTCAAGAGTTTGGCACCACTGACATGTTGCAGCCCAGGTTTAATATCTATTTAGCGGATGGGGACTCAGCATGGTTTGGCAAAGCAGACGAGGGACTGATACTCGATTCAGGAGCCCAAGTGAACCTAACAGGTAACGCCTTAGTCACTAACGGCCCCGACATTAACCGTCCACTTAGCCTCACCAGCCAAAGCCTTAGGTTATTTCCCCAACAAAATTATGCTGAATCTGACCAACGGGCCAGTCTAACATCCAAATATAGCGACTTGACGGGCACAGGAATGCGCCTCACACTCGATACCCAACGTTTACTGCTCTTGAATAAAGTCAAGGGTACTCACTCCACACCGAGGAATTAAATATGTTTCTGTCTATCCAACAGTCCCTTAGGGTTAAGCCATTGCCCTATTGGCATGGCTTGATCATGTGTTGCATGGCTTGTTTAGCCCTCTTATCCAGCCCTTTGACCTGGGCCCTTGATAGCGACCGCAAGCAGCCCTTAGAGATCACTGCTGATAGTGCCGAGTTGAATGAAGGAGAAGGGTTTTCTATTTATTCAGGCAACGTCATCATCACTCAAGGCACTATGAAAATTGAAGCTTCCACAATCACCCTGACCTTTAATGATAATGGCATTCAAACCATGCTGGCTAAAGAAGGGCCTTACGAAGGTTTAGCCTACATGCGCCAGCAATCTGAGCCCACCGAGACTGGCAAAGACGAACTCATGGAAGCTTGGGGAAAAAGCATAGATTATCAGGTTGAAAATGAATTTTTGACCTTAATTGGTAAAGCGAAGCTGATCCAACGAGGAAACCAATTTAGTGGCAATAAAATTCTTTTTGACGTTCCAAAGGATAACGTTAAGGCCACCGGTGGTGAAGACAAACGAGTCAAAATGATTTTCTTACCTAACTCCAATTAACCCTCTACCAATATTGTACGATGCGAATGCTATGCTCAATAAGATTAACACTGCGGCAACCTTAGAAGCCAAAAATCTGGCTAAATCCTACAGTAAGCGAGCCATCGTAAAAGATGTCAGCATTCGCGTTGAAGCTGGCCAAGTGGTAGGCCTACTGGGTCCTAATGGCGCAGGGAAAACAACCTGTTTTTATATGATCGTGGGTTTAGTGCATGCCGACCGTGGGCAGATCATTATTAATGAAGAGGATATTTCCCATCAACCAATGCATGGAAGAGCCCGTAAAGGCATCGGTTACCTCCCTCAAGAAGCCTCTGTGTTTCGTAAATTGACAGTTTCGCAAAATATATTAGCCATTCTACAAACTCAAAAACAACTCACAAAAAGCCAGCAATTAGACACATTAGAAAGTCTACTTTTAGAGTTTAGTCTTGGCCATATTCGAGACAGTTTAGGCATGAGTTTATCAGGGGGAGAGCGTCGCCGAGTAGAGATTGCTCGTGCTTTAGCAAGTGCACCAAAGTTTATTTTGCTCGATGAACCCTTTGCTGGAGTGGATCCTATTTCCGTAAAGGACATTAAATACATCATTCAACAATTGCGCGACAAAGGTATTGGGGTGCTCATCACCGACCACAATGTACGTGAAACATTGGATATTTGTGATCTCGCTTATATCGTCAGTGAAGGTTATATCTTAGCCCAAGGCACAAGTGATGATATCTTAGCGAATCAGCAGGTAAAAGAGGTATACTTAGGTGACGGCTTCACTTTGTGATCAAGTAAAACAACAGAAGAACCAATAAGTTAACTTAACTATGAAAGCATCTTTACAACTCAAAATGAATCAGCAACTGGCTATGACGCCACAGTTGCAGCAGGCGATTCGTTTACTTCAGCTTTCGACCTTAGACCTTCAGCAAGAAATACAACAAGCCTTGGACTCTAACCCTCTGCTTGAACTTGAAGAAGAACTCGATCCAAATGAAATTGGAACTGCAGAAAAAGACAATAGCGATGCCCAGCTTGATGATCTAGCGGTAGAGCATCCTGTTGACGCGCACCAATCAGAGAGTGACTGGAATGAAGAAATCCCAGTTGAGCTTGCCACTGACAGTTCTTGGGATGACGTGTATCAAAGCTCCACTACTCCTGCAACTGGGCCTGCAGACGACTTTGATTTTGACGCTAACAATACCCA
>DDCR01000194.1:4762-10607 GCA_002335115.1 Oceanospirillaceae bacterium UBA2001 | reverse complement strand
CACGTATGGAACCCAAATGTTATGGCTTCTTTGAATCGCCATCATTGGCTCTCCTTTTCTACCGAACTTTGTCGCTGCGGTGTTTCAATCAAGAGCAGGTGACGAGAACGTTTTAGTTGCGCCGTAGGTTTAGCGATCACTTTAGCAAAATCTTGTCCTGCTAAGTGGCGTACCTCAATGACTTTAGCCACGGGATAACCTTTAGGAAAGCGCAGGCCTAAGCCCGAACTTACCAATATATCACCCACTTCAATGTCAGCCGTATCAGACAGGTCTTGTAATTCTAAATACTCATATTGTCCTAGACCATATGCCACCGAGCGCAAGCCATTTCGGTTGACCTCAACAGGGATGGCATGATCTGCATCTGTAATTAATAACACCCGACTGGTAAAGGCAGAAGTCGATACAATTTGACCCATGACCCCAGTCGCATCAAGCACCGGCTGGCCTACAAAAGCACCCATATTAAAACCATTGTTAATAATCACTTGATGGCTAAAAGGGTCTGTATTCACACCAATAAGTTCACTGACCGTGACTTTCTCATCTAGACGCTCCCTGCTGTTAAGCAGGTCTCGCAAGCGGAAATTTTCTACCGTCAAGGCTGCAAGCTTTTGCACTTGTCGTTCAGCCAGTAGAGTTTGAGCGCGCAGTTTTTTGTTTTCGGCAATCAGTTCATCACGGACCTGCAGTCTTTCACCAAGCCAAGTCCACGAATGCTGTGGCACATCAACCAACCACTGCACCGGCGTAACAGCCAATGAAAGCCATGCTCGCATACGTTGCATTTGACCAAATTGGTAGTCTGCTATAATTAAACAAAGACAGATCAAACTGTAAGTCATTAATTTTTTAACGGCAGACTGACCTTTAAACATTGGATTGATAACAAGCCTCCAAGGGATCCAGTCGCCCTAAACAACAACGGCGAGATTGCTTAAGCTACCCCGCCGTTTTCTTAGTGTTAATTGGGTGATTTTAATCTCTAGCCAACAAATCAAAGGTACTGTCGTCTAGCATTTGTAAAACCCGACCACCACCCCGCGCAACGCAGGTCAATGGTTCTTCTGCAATAATAACAGGCAACCCAGTTTCTTCACTGATCAAGCGGTCTATGTCACGCAACAGCGCACCACCACCGGTGAGTACAATTCCACTTTCAGCAATATCAGACGCTAGTTCTGGTGGAGAATGTTCCAAGGCACTCTTGACTGACTGCACGATGGTTGATAAAGGTTCCTGCATAGCTTCCATGATTTCATTACAGTTTAAAGTGAAACTGCGCGGAATACCCTCGGCAAGATTACGACCCCTGACATCAATTTCTAGGATATCAGAGCTTGGGTAAGCCGTACCGATTTCTTGCTTAATACGCTCTGCAGTGGCTTCACCAATAAGGGAACCATAGTTACGACGTACATAAGCGATGATGGATTCGTCAAACCGGTCCCCACCCACTCGTACTGACTCCGAATAAACGACACCATTAAGGGAAATAATAGCAATTTCAGTGGTACCACCACCAATATCAACAACCATAGAGCCACTGGCTTGCTCAACAGGTAAACCCGCACCAATCGCTGCAGCCATCGGTTCTTCTATGAGATAAACCTCCCGCGCTCCAGCACCCATGGCTGATTCTTTAATGGCGCGGCGCTCAACTTGGGTCGATTTACAAGGAACACAAACCAGAACCCGAGGGCTAGGCGTGAGTAGACTATTTTCATGAACCTTATGGATAAAATGTTGCAACATTTTTTCTGTGACATGAAAGTCAGCAATCACGCCATCTTTTAAAGGGCGAATGGCGGTAATATTCCCCGGTGTTCGTCCGAGCATGCGCTTAGCATCTGACCCTACGGCGGCCACACTTTTTTGATTACCATGGGTTCGAATGGCGACTACTGATGGCTCGTTAAGCACTATGTCTCTGTCGCGAACGTAGATAAGGGTATTAGCTGTACCTAAGTCAATTGATAGGTCGCTAGAAAACAGACCGCGGATTTTTTTAAACATGCTGGTTTACTGGCTCTAATCGGAGATTAATTACGATCTACATCAATCGCTTACATTAAAGGTTAAATATTAACAATCAACAGGCGTTTGAGCAAGGTTAATCCGTTTTCCAATGGAGCAATTTATGCTAAATTAGACGGGTTTTATGCTGCTAAACCATTTGGTGCAAATTTACCCAAATTTTTACTAAAAATTAGCGCACTAATTCTAATCAGATTTGAGTGTCATTAACCTAAAAAGTTCAACTTTCACTCGCATATATCAATTTCGCCTACATCGAGAATATTATGGCTCTAGAAAATGCCGAC
This sequence comes from Oceanospirillaceae bacterium UBA2001, assembly GCA_002335115.1. Taxonomy (GTDB): domain Bacteria; phylum Pseudomonadota; class Gammaproteobacteria; order Pseudomonadales; family Balneatricaceae; genus Njordibacter. The sequence continues at coordinate 8,280 of DDCR01000194.1, read as the reverse complement.
ATCGACAAAATCGCTATCCTTGCTCGTTTGCAAGTCACCCCCAGCGAAACAAGTGATTACGCCAATAGCATTTCCAGCATTTTGTCCCTCATAGATCAGATGCAACAAGTCTCTACGGAGGGTGTAGAGCCCCTCTCTAACCCCCACGATGCAAGCCAACGCCTGCGCAAAGATGAAGTGACTTGCGACAACCAACGAGAAGCCTTTATCGCCCTAGCCCCTGCTGCGCAGGATGGCTTATACCTCGTGCCTAAAGTATTAGATTAACGTACTCGATCAATAAAGCGACAGCCCAACCATGACCTACAAAACACTCGTTAAAATTTCTAAGGATTTAGCTGCTGGAGACTACTCCAGCCGTGAACTTACCCAAGACGTTATTGCCGACATTAAGGCCAGAGACTCAATATACAACAGCTTTATTAGTGTCTCAGAAGATCTCGCTTTAAGGCAAGCTGATGCTGCCGACGCGCGCATTAGTGCCGGCACTGCAGACATACTCACCGGCGTGCCTTTTGCCCATAAGGACCTATTTTGCACCCAAGACCACACCACCACAGCAGCCTCTAAAATGTTAGAGCACTTTGTACCACCCTACGAATCGACTGTTGGTCAACGCTTGCTCTCTGCGGGAGCTGTGTGTGTTGGCAAGACAAATATGGATGAATTCGCAATGGGTTCATCAAACGAAAGTAGTTATTTTGGGGTGGTTAAAAATCCTTGGGATTTAATGGCTGTGCCTGGAGGATCTTCTGGCGGTTCTGCAGCAGCCGTAGCTGCTGGATTAGTTCCAGCTGCAACGGGCACAGATACGGGCGGTTCGATCCGCCAACCTGCCTCTTTTTGTAATTTAACCGGCATCAAGCCCACCTATGGACGTGTTTCCCGTTTTGGCATTATTGCTTATGCGTCTAGCCTAGACCAAGCAGGCCCCATGTGCCAAACAGCAGAAGACGCTGCTCTTATGCTTAATGCCATGGCTGGTTTTGATGAGCAAGACTCTACTAGTGTTCAGTTAGATACACCTGATTTTACAGCCGATTTAAATCTACCCTTGCAGGGTTTAAAAGTGGGCTTACCCAAAGAATTTTTTGGTCCAGGATTAAATCCACAAGTGGCAGAGTGTGTGATGACTGCGGTTAAACAGATTGAAAGTCTTGGCGCCCAGATTATCGATATTAGCTTACCTAATTTAGAGCTTTCCATCCCTGCCTATTATGTTATCGCACCATCAGAGGCTTCCTCTAACCTCAGCCGATTTGATGGTGTTCGCTATGGCTTCCGTTGCGATCAGCCACAAGACTTAATGGACCTTTATTGCCGCACCAGAGCCGAGGGTTTTGGCACCGAAGTAAAACGGCGCATTATGGTAGGTACATACGCGTTATCTGAGGGTTACTATGACGCTTATTACGTTAAAGCTCAGCGCATTCGTCGCTTAATCAAAAATGACTTTGCCCGAGCCTTAGCTCAAGTTGATGTGATCATGGGGCCTGTAGCACCTACCCCCGCTTTTGATTTGGGCAGCAACACGAAAGACCCTGTGGCCATGTACCTAGAAGACATCTACACTTTATCGGCCAATATGGCTGGCATTCCAGCGATGTCTGCACCCGCTGGTTTCGTTGGTGGTCGACCCGTTGGCTTACACATCATGGGGAACTACTTTAATGAGGCAAAACTTTTGAACATTGCCCACCAGTATCAGCAAATCACCGATTGGCATTTACAAACTCCAGCCACTAACCCAGCAAAAGGAGCTTAACTATGTCTTGGGAAATTGTCATCGGTCTCGAAATTCATGTGCAGTTAGCCACTCAATCCAAACTATTCTCAGGCGCTAGAGTGGGTTTTGGTGCACAAGCTAACACGCAAACGACGTTGGTAGATTTGGGAATGCCTGGTGCATTACCTGTATTTAACGAAGCCGCATTGCGTATGGCCGTCGCCTTTGGCACAGCCATTGATGCCGAAGTTTGCAAACATTCTGTATTTGCACGCAAAAACTACTTCTACCCAGATTCACCCAAAGGGTATCAAACCAGCCAAATGGATCACCCTATTGTCGGTTTAGGTCACTTGGACATACAACTGGAAGATGGCACGACTAAACGCATCGGTGTTACACGGGCACATCTTGAAGAGGATGCTGGCAAGTCTTTGCACGAGGACTATGACGGCATGACTGGTATTGATCTTAACCGCTCAAGCACACCCCTATTGGAGATTGTGTCAGAACCAGACTTGCGCACAGCTAAAGAGGCCGTCGCTTATATGCGCAAGATGCATGCTATCGTCACTACCATTGGCATTTCTGACGGTAATATGGCCGAAGGCTCCATGCGTTGTGATGCCAATGTATCCATTCGCCAAAAAGGCCAGCAAAAATTGGGAACCCGTGCCGAATTGAAAAATATCAATTCCTTTAAGTTTATTGAACGCGCTATCAATATAGAGGTGCAGCGGCAGATTGATATTCTGGAGGATGGTGGCCTTATCCACCAAGAAACCCGCCTGTACGATGCTGATAAAAACGAAACCCGACCTATGCGCAGTAAAGAGGAAGCGAACGATTATCGTTATTTCCCATGTCCCGATTTATTGCCCATAGAAATTGACGAAGCTTACATTGATGCTATTCGTCAGAGCTTGCCAGAACTGCCAGACCAGCGCAGCGCTCGCTTTGTGAGCCAACTCAATTTAAGTCCATACGATGCGGGTGTCTTATCTGCAAGTCGAGGTTTAGCTGATTACTTTGAATCAGTGGTTGCTGTGTGCAATGATCCCAAACTTAGTGCTAACTGGGTGACGGGGGAATTAGCTAAATATATGAACCAAAACAACCTTGAAATTGATGCTATACCTTTAAGTGCACTGCAACTTGGACAACTCATTAGTCGCATTCAGGATGACACCATTAGTGGCAAAGGCGCTAAAACTGTGTTTGATGAACTTTGGAATAACGCCGGTGAAGTGGACGCTATTATTGATGCTAAAGGTCTTAAACAGGTTAGCGACCAGGGCGCCATTGAAGCTCTTGTAGATGATGTTATTGCCCAAAGTTCAAAGCAAGTTCAGCAGTATATTGACGCAGAAGCAGACAAGCGCGGCAAAATGTTAGGTTTTTTTATGGGCCAAGTGATGCAAGCCTCTAAGGGTTCAGCTAATCCAGGCCAAGTCAACGCATTACTAAAGCAGAAGTTAGACGCACTTTGTTAATGGGTGGCTTTACTAATTTGACTACTGTGGCCAACTTTCTCAATGACGGTGAGTCGGCCATAATGTGGCCCATTCGCCGTTATAATCTCAGCAAGGCACTGCAACTACTCATCATCAGCCAAAGCTAAATCGACCATCACATCATCAGATAAACCTTCAAGTGCTTGTTGCAAATTCTCGATATCAAAAACCTTTGAAACTAATAACTGAGATCCTGCAACAAACATATCACCACCAGACATAGAGGCACTCACCACTTCTGTGTCTAAGCTTTGCACACTGACACCTTGTGCAACCAA
>DDCR01000194.1:0-4748 GCA_002335115.1 Oceanospirillaceae bacterium UBA2001 | reverse complement strand
GAAATGACCGTGCTCTCATTTAAAGTAACCGCCATGCCATGGTCATTTAACCCACGCAGGTCTTTTTCTAGGGCTGGAATTACATTCTCATCGACATTGACTGTCAGAATACCCGCAAATTGACCCGACAGATGGGCCATACTGGATTCCTCCCAGCTTGCTTCATGCTTATAAATCACCTCAGAAAGCATTTGGATAAGTCCTGGACGATCTGCACAGATGGCCGTAAGTACTAATGTTTTATTCATTGTCTGTCTCCAAGTTAAGCTTGCGTCAGCATTTGTGCAACGCGCGCCTTTAATAGCTCAATAGCTGCAGGGTTTTCCCCACCTTCTGGCACAATTAAATCTGCATACTCACGAGAGGGCGATACGTAGTTAAAAAACCCAGGCCTCACAGTCGCTTGATATTGCATTAAAACCGAATTCAGATCTCGACCCCGTTCATTGACATCCCGCTCTAAACGTCTAATTAAGCAGACATCCAAAGGAACATCCATAAAAATACGCAGGTTAAACAAAGACCTTAATCTCGCTTGCGTAAATAGCAGAATGCCTTCAACAATCAATACGTTGCAAGGATGCATGCTAATGGTTTCTGCTTGCCTTAAATGCTCATAAAAACTGTATATGGGCCGTTCAATTGATTGACCCGCCGCTAAGGCTTCAATGTGTTGCGCCATTAACTCGTGATCCATCGCATCAGGGTGGTCGTAATTGGTTAGATTCCGTTGTGCCTTGCTCATATTTAGTTGATCGTTATAGTAGCTGTCTTCTGACATCATTACGACTTGCTCAGGATCAAAACCTTGAATGACATTTTTAGACAACAAACTCTTGCCCGAAGCCGAAGCCCCAGCAATTCCAATAATAACCACACAAACTCCAACAAATATAGGTAATCACCCATTATACTATGCAACTATGAATATACTACTTTTTAACTCTAATGAACTGTGTTCTTTAGGACACCTTTTAATAGAGGATGCACGACGCCAATCTCATCTTCTTAAGGTGATTAAGCCAAAACTGGGTGATACCCTGAGGGTAGGCCAAATTAACGGCGCCCTTGGCTTAGGCAAAATAATCTTTCATACTGAATGTGCCACCCAAATTGAAATCCAACTCGACCAAAATAGCCCTGCACCCTTAAACTTAAAATTACTACTTGCCGTACCTAGGCCTAAAATGATGCGTCGAATATTACAAACTTGTGCCACTTTAGGAGTCAGTGAAATCACCCTAGTAAATAGTGCTAAAGTGGAAAAAAGCTATTGGCAAACTCCCGTATTGCGGCCAGAGAGTATTTGTGAAAACTTGATTTTGGGCCTTGAACAAGCGGGTACTACACAACTGCCATTGGTGCACAAGGCAGAGTTATTTAAACCTTATGTGGAAGATAAACTTGATGATTGGGCTGGCAATAGTCGTCGCCTACTAGCACATCCTCACAATGCCCAAGCATGCCCCACAGCAAGCCAAAACGCCACGACCTTAGCCATTGGCCCTGAGGGTGGTTTTACCAACTATGAAGTGGAAAAATTGATTCAACAAGGTTTTATTCCCTTTTCACTTGGACCACGAATTATGCGAGTGGAAACCGCTATCCCTGTGGCTATCTCGAGGCTCTGTGCCCTATGAAATCTGCCCGTCAGCGCTTTGCAGGACGCTACCGACCACCTAGCCCAAAACGTTCACCACTGATCACACCTGAAGGTGCAGCAGCTCTAAAAAAAGAACTCGAAGACTTGTGGCGTAATCAGCGGCCAGTGATTACGCAAGCAGTTGGTGAAGCTGCTGCTTTAGGCGATCGTTCCGAAAATGCTGAATACATTTACGGCAAGAAAATGTTGCGCGATATGGACCGTCGCATTTTGTACTTACAAAGACGCCTCGATCAGATCAAGGTGGTGGATGGCCTACCTGCAGACCCGCATAAGGTTTATTTTGGAGCGTGGGTGGCACTGATTGATGATGACGACAATGAGCGTCATTATCGCATTGTTGGCGCCGATGAACTTAACCCCAGTGCTGGCTGCATTAGCATAGACTCACCTCTTGCTTTGGCACTTATTGGCAAACAGTTAGATGATCGAGTCGAACTTAATGACCTAGACAGAGGCTATGATATTATTGCCATCAATTATGTAAATGCTACGAGCACCTAATGAATGGTGCCCCGTCGGTAAGAGAAAGTGGCTGCAATAAGGGCATAACACATGGACAAAATCATGGTGATTTTAATGACTAACAAAAGCTGTGGGTAAAGTGCAGAAGTAATCGCAGCGCCACCCATGGTGATACTAAACAGGGTCATTACAATGGCAGAACTTATCATGTTACCCATGGTGCGTGCCAAATTGAGCAGCACTGCTGCAATACTCAATTTGTCAGCAGGCACGGAGCCTATCGCGGCATTATTATTGGGTGAAGAAAAGAAACCAAAGCCTAAACCCAAAAATACTAATGCCAACATCACGTAATGCAGGGATGTATTCATATCCAACCGAAATAACATGGCGTAACCAATGACAAATAGTAGACAGCCAAAGGTTGATAATATTCTAGGCTCAAAGCGATCTGATAAGCGACCAGTGATGGGGGCCAGAACCATCATAATTAGCGTTTGAATTAACACAATTTGTCCAGCCTCACTGGGGCTGAGTTGGTGAATATACTGCAAATACAAACTCAGTAAAAACACCATGGAAAAGCTAGACCCATAAATAAAAAAAGCGGATAACAGTGACCGATTAAAAATGCGATTAGCCCGCAGCGCGGACAGACGTAGGAGGGGGCTGTCTATTTTCGATTGATGCCATACAAAAACAGCCAACAAAACCAACCCTAAAATGGCTAGTAGTGCAAATCGCCAATCTGTTAGGCGCGATAACCCCAGCATAAAAGCGCTCACCCAAGCGGCAAATATGAGGCTCCCTTGCCAATCGAATTGAGCTTTAAGCTCTGATTTCCAATCCCCTTTGACATAACTAAGCAGTGCCACTAAACACAAAAGTAAGATTGGAACGGGCACCCAAAATACACTTTTCCAACCCCAGTGCTCGGTTAACCATCCCCCCACTAAGGGACCTAACGTGAGTCCCAAATAGACTGATGAAGCAGCGATTCCAAGAGCTTGCCCACGGTTCGAATTAGCATAGACCACACCAATAATTGCCATACTGGTGCCATACACCATGGAGCTAGAGATACCCTGCACTACTCTAATCACTAACAAGGTACCAATCGATTGCGGCAATAGGACACATAAAGAGGAGAGAATAAAAAGCAACATGCCAGCCACGAACACGCGTTTGCGGCCAACAATATCAGCAATACGACCGATGGGTAATAAAAACACCACATTACCCCATAACATAGCCACAGGAATCCAACTCACGGCCAAAGCACTGGCTTGTAAATCCTCAGCGATTCGAGGTATGGCGATATTAACGGCCGACAGCGCTAAGGAACAGATCATCATCACCAAACCCACACTCGCAAGTGCCATGCGCCTCGCGCTAGGTGTTTGATCATAATAGGATTGTAGTTGTGTCGTGTTCATTACTAGCATTATACTCAGTTATTAAATGGGAACCTAGGGCGATCGCTATGGGCCAACAAGACCAACAAAATCATCAAACTGGCAGCCCAATTAAGGTCAACCTTCAGCACGACCTCAATTGGTTATTACAAAGCCAACCACTCATGGCTGCAACGCCAGAAGTGGACAACTTCCAACCTCAAGACGCCTTTAATCAGACCCACATTTCCACCACCCACGTCCACACCTACCCTGCTCAGCCAGCATATCGCTTGGGGAAGCAGTTTGAAGATTGTGTTAGTCACTTGTTTAAATCTTCACCGACTCACGACATTATTGCACGCAATATTGTGATCCAAACTGCAACCCGAACACTGGGTGAACTGGATATAATTTACCAAAATAGTAGGGCCCAAATCGTTCACCTAGAGTTGGCTATCAAGTTTTATTTACTGAATAAGGATGGCACGCAATTAATGGATTTTGTCGGCCCCGCTGGACATGATCGGCTAGACCTTAAATGGGACCGATTGCGTCAACACCAATTACCATTAAGCCAAACTAGTCCAGTCCTAGATTTTTTGCAGCAACAGCGTTTGGCCAAGCCCACATGTCAACAGTTACTGTTAACTGGCATATTGTTCTATGCCTATGAAAACTGGCAGTCGACACTTATTGAAAGCATTGGTCTTAATCCCAACCATCAAAGAGGATGGTGGTTAGAGCACCACGAACTGGCTCAGCTAGAGCCTATAAGAGGCCTAGAACGAAACTTTATCGTGTTACCCAAGTGGCATTGGATTGGTGGACCTAGACACTACATCGAGCCACAGATGATTGATTATGAGGAACTTGTGGCTTTTACAACGTTAGACCCGTGGCCGAATATGGTGTTGATGTATGAACGTCGTCAGTCTCATCAACCTTTTATTTTCAAAAACAGGGGCTTGATATTGGCCACAAAAAAGCCCCCACTAGTTTCCCAGTGAGGGCTGTTTCTCGTGATGGTGGGTCGTGGGCGGCTCGAANNGAGCTAACGACCCAAATTCTCTGCGGGGCTTGGTAGAATGTGCCCCTTGTTAATACACTGGCAACTGCCTAGTTTACTCAACTTCACTCTTAACTGAGTCAAGCCTGTTACCCCTGTGACGATCAACTTTGATGCACCAAAGCGGTTTAATATGGTGGGTCGTGGGCGGCTCGAA
>DDCR01000074.1:909-4834 GCA_002335115.1 Oceanospirillaceae bacterium UBA2001 | reverse complement strand
TGGAGAAACCCACACCGAAATCATCGATGGATATTTTAATACCTGACTCTAGTAGTTGAGATATATTGTCTTGGTATTTATCAACGTCTAAAAAAGCCCGCTCAATAACCTCAAATCTGACTGAAAACCCAGTAAATGTTTTTGCGATGTGCTTAACTGCTGAACCAAAAGCCAAGGTTTGAGGATTGATGTTGATTGAGATGTAAGGTACTGGTCCGTGGTGTTGTAACAAAGTGTTCTTAACCTCCTGAGTGACCCACCAATCGATGGCGGGAGCCAAACCTGATCGTTCGAACGAAGCTATGAATGTTGGCGGCAGCAGTGCTCCATTTTTTGTGCGCAGACGTAGGAGTGCTTCCAAACCCACGCAACGGCCTGAATTGATACACACAATAGGCTGATAAACGAGTTCCAGATTATTGTTCTCGATAGTACGGATGTCATCAAACAACTGAACCCGATAATTCCAATAATTATCGTGCGTGGTTCCCAAGCCACCCTGTTCAACGTAATTTAAGCCGTCTTCAATGTAAAATTTTTGGTTAGGACCAATGAGGGAACGTGGCACGTTGGTGATATTCAAAAAACGCTTCACAAATGGCCAATAGATGCTCACCCCTAACGCGATGAGAACTATTTGTAATAACACAAGAGTCCAATTTCCATGACTCGCCCAATAAATATTAAGCAGGGCTGGTGTGGCCCAATGCAGGCCATCCGCATTGATCACTAACTGACTATACTGAAGTATTAAGCTAGCAAGGCCAAAGTTTACCATTGGCACCAGTACAAAGGGCACCCATAACACGCGGTTAAACATAATGGGTAGGCCAAAAATCAGTACCTCATTAATATTAAATATGACCATGGGCAAAGCAACGCGAGTCAAATTTTTAGTATGTTTGTCTTTTTGCAATAACAGTAAAGCAATGACCAAGCTAAGGCATGAACCACTGCCACCGTAAACTACAAACAGGTCAAAAAATTGTGCGTGGCTCAAGCCTGCTAGATAAGTGTGAGACATAAATTGAGTATTAAAGATGAGGTCAAAGCTATTAGATCCATGCAAACCGGTAAGCCACATAAGGTGCAGTACTAAGGTTCTACTCAAATTTTTGGTGGTATCAGATACCCCATCAAGTGACGCCGTCATGACATCAATGACCGGGTTAGCGAGCCAGTTTAGCGACACCAGTAAGAGACTGGCAAGCGCGACTCCCAAGAGCATGGGGAGTAAATTTTTAACGGCCACCAAAGTATTTGAGTCTAGGCTAATAGTGCGTTCATCAATCCCAAACAGGGTTAATATAAAACGCAAACAGATAATGACTAGCAAGGGGCTCAAAATAATATTGATGTTGTATAAAGAATCCCATGGGCCTTGGTCAAAACTAAATTCTTGATCAGTGAAAACTCGGATAAACGTAAACGTCACTAACGACGCTACAATGGCATGGGTAACACGCACACTATGAGCAGTGGCAAAGTAGGAGGCAATCGACATGCACACTAATATTGGAAATATTTTTTGCAAAAAAACGTGCATTATATTGAGTTGTTGTAACCATGCCCACTCCTGATGGGGTATGGCAAGGTTGATGATGACCCTGATTAGGGTTATGGATGCCATGATAACGACTAAGGGTAATAAATCTAAAAATGCATCGCAAAGGGCTGAATGAGCAATTTTTAAATGGACGCGTAAGAAGTCGTTCTGTTTAACAGGTGAGGCAGTATCCATAGGAAAATAGTTGGCACATTATGTTATTTTTAGTTATTTTTAATAATATGCTTAAAATAGTTAAAATGCTAAAAATAATACATTAATTTACAATGGATCTGTTTTAAAATTCCATTAGATCACTCAAATCGGCCATTATGGCAAGGTAATGGTGGCAATCATGGGCAAGTGATCTGAAATATGCCACGTGTTTTGCTGAATGACTTGGGAGTGAGCGACCTGAATGTGGTCGCTATAAACAAAGTAATCAATGGTGCGATCAGGCGCAGTAAAGTCGCTACCATTAGGAAAGTGGGTAAACCAAAGGCTGGCGTCTGGCCCGTTAGTCTGCGTGAGGGATGGAATGACATTAAACTCGTTATACATACGAGCCAATTCACTCTCTGGTTGGTAAGAAGCGCGAGCTTTGGCAGCCAAATTTTCATATTGGCCAGGCGGCAGTAAGTTAAAATCGCCCGCAATGACCCAAGCCTCACCGTTTTCGTTTTTGCCACGCAAGAGTCGCTGTAAATAATCGACCTGCTGTTGCATGGTGTCTGTACCTTGAGCAAACGCATCAAAGTGGGTGTTCATTAATGTCAGTTTACTACCCCCAGTGACAGGTAGACTGATTTCTTGAATGGCGCGGCGAAAGTTAAACTGATCCGTGATTATATCAGCCTTGATGCTGGGTAACTGGTGGCGTAATGCATCCCCGAGTTTGTACTTGGAAATTACCCCAAGCTTCATGCCCACTGAACCCATAATTTGCGGTAATGGTACATAGCTTGCCTGCCAATAAAAAGCCTCACTATAGTTGTTATATTCAGCAGGTAGCAGGGCAAGTAGGCGCTGTAGTTGGTCTTCATAATCTGTGCGCTTAGCATTATCATGCAGTTCTTGAAGTAGAATAACGTCTGGATTTTGTTCAATAATTAGCTGTGCTACGTGCTTAAATGTTTGCTCTATGTCAGTTCTTTTGGCCCGTATATCAGGCCCATCACCATTGATGCTGTCATACCAAAACTCATAATTTTTGCCCGACATATATTGCACATTCCAACTCAGTATTTTTACTTGTTGGCCTGATTTTAATGTGGCCACAGCCGCTTGATTAACCACGACTTCGGCTTGTAATGCCGGTGGGTGAAAGGTAATGCTCCAAATTAATAAAGCCAACATCGCCGTTAAAAAAAAGAGCCGGATAGCTGTCCATTTAAAGCTTTTTATTAAAAATTTGAGCATTTTTTAGTCTCTACATTTGATGTCGATACACTGACTTAACAGTGTACTTGTGCCCATGGCGGTGCGTCTAGTTTGGTGACAATTGACTTTGCTTTTTATTCGGGTACACTCTTTTATTGAACGTTCATTCGATAAAAATTTGTTAACTATTTCTAGCTTAATCTATTACCGGCTCAATCTTATGCATCACACGCACCTATACATCAACGGCACCCACCAGCGGGCCACCTCCAATGAAACCTTTATTAGTACCAACCCAGCGTTGGGTCAGCCCCTAGGTATTATCGATCAAGCCAGCCAAAAAGATGTCAATGAAGCGGTGCAATCATCCCAAGCAGGCTTTCTTGTTTGGTCTGCAATGGCACCCGTTGAACGTGCCCGTATTTTGCAACAGGCAGCTCGCCTCTTGCGTGAACGCAATGATGAATTGGCCGAATTAGAGGTATTAGACACGGGCAAACCACTGCAAGAAGCTAATTGCGTCGATATAATGTCAGGAGCAGACGTGATTGAATATTACGCTGGCCTGATCAGTGGCTTGCAGGGCACGCAACAAGATCTGGGCAAGCAGGCTTTTTTTATGTCTCGCCGAGAACCATTAGGTGTGTGTGCAGGCATTGGGGCGTGGAATTACCCCATTCAAATTGCCTGTTGGAAATCAGCACCCTGCTTAGCAGCTGGTAATGCAATGGTTTTTAAGCCGTCAGAAGAAACCCCTTTAAGCGTTATGAAACTGGCTGAAATATTTACTGAAGCAGGGGTGCCTAACGGGGTCTTTAATGTCGTACAAGGTGACTACCGAGTGGGTCAAATGCTGACTGCTCATCAAGACATTGCTAAGGTATCCTTTACTGGAGAGTGTGGTACTGGCAAAAAAATAATGGCAGACTCATCTGCTAACCTAAAACACATCACCATGGAATTAGGTGGTAAGTCGCCTATGTTAGTGTTTGATGATGC
>DDCR01000074.1:0-847 GCA_002335115.1 Oceanospirillaceae bacterium UBA2001 | reverse complement strand
CCACTTGATTTAGAAACTCAAATGGGAGCCTTGATTAGTGCTCAACACCTCGAAAAAGTTTTGGGTTATATTGAAGGAGCCAAGCAAACGAGTGCGCGTTTAGTGTGTGGTGGTCAACGTCATACCTCAGTGGCGACCAAGGATGGCTACTTTGTTGAACCAACCATATTTGCAGATTGCACTGATGACATGGTGCACGTGCAAGAAGAAATATTTGGCCCCGTCATGTCTATTTTGAAATTCACGGACGAAGATGAAGTGATTGCCCGCGCCAATGACACAGAATTTGGACTAGCAGCAGGCGTATTTAGCCAAGACATCAGCCGAGCCCACCGAGTGATCAACCAAATGCAAGCAGGGATATGTTGGATCAATAGTTGGGGTGATTCACCTGCAGAAATGCCCGTAGGCGGTTACAAGCAATCAGGCATTGGCAGAGAGAATGGTCCTGAGACCCTGCACCATTATACGCAAGTGAAAAGTGTGTTTGTGCGCTTAGACGATTTAGAATCTCCCTATTAAAGCAGGTTTGTAAAGCAGGTTTGAAGATGACACAGAAATACGATTACATCATTGTTGGCGCCGGTTCTGCGGGCTGTGTATTGGCCAATAGACTGAGCCAAAGTGGCGCACATCAGGTGCTCTTATTAGAAACAGGTGGCACTGATAAAAGTCTATTTATTCAAATGCCAACCGCCTTATCTTATCCGATGAACACGGAAAAATACGCTTGGCAATTTCACAGTGAGGCTGAATTGGGTCTTGATGGTCGAGCCATGCACTGTCCGCGGGGCAAAGTTTTGGGTGGTTCCTCATCTATTAATGGCATGGTTTATGTGCGTGGCCA
>DDCR01000066.1 GCA_002335115.1 Oceanospirillaceae bacterium UBA2001 | reverse complement strand
AAAGTAAATTCAATTTACTTCATAGATAAAAGTAGGGCGAGGCCCAACCAAAATAACTGCACGGGTAAAGAGTATACCCGCAAAGTGAGATGTTTATAGGTTAAAGGTTGACCCATGAAGTTCTGGCTTTGTTTGTGGCAGGTATTATTCTCTTTATGACACCATTTCAAAGGCGGTTACAACCGTTGCATCTTCAAACTCAGTTTAATTCCTCTCTCCCCTAGCTCAATAAAGCTATTGCTGCACAAATAGGGGCCTAAAAAGCCTTAGAAATCTCTGGAATCCAAAGCCACCCAATGTATACTCATCAACCAGAATTAAGATCAACACAAAGAGTCAAATGCCATGTTTGGATTGTTTAAAAAAGACCCAGCAAAAAAGCTACAAAAGCAATACGAAAAGCTATTGTTTGATGCAATGCAATTGCAACGAAAGGGAGACATCATGGGATATTCTATGACAACCCAAGAAGCTGAGAAAATACGTGAGCAGATAGAAGCATTAAAAGAATGACCCACAAGGCTCTTTAGAACCTCGCAGCCAGCTCAGATCAGAGTAGTTCAAATAATATAAGAGTAGATCAGAGCCATCAGTTGCAATGACCCTGCGTCAAATCACTAATGTTGGTGTGATATTACTGACAAAGTTTGTCAGGTTGAAAACCTATAGTTCCCATTTAGAACTGATACGATTCAATGAACGTTTTCTTCGCGCCTTTGCTAGTAAAAGTATTAAGTAAATAAATACAACAGCAATTCCAGCGGCAACCGCTATAGTGGTGTCCATAACAACTCCATTGTTATCTAAGGTGAAAGCGGCCGCTAATCTAACAGTATTAGTGTTGCCAAGCAACGGTATTTACAGGGCATTGTTGTATTTCAATAATACTTACACAGACGCAAAGTGATCTATACGTCGTTTTGATGAGTTATAAGTAATGTGCATGATGTATGGGTCAGCAATAAAGTCTCGGATAACTTTTATAACAGCGCCAAGATCAACTCTAAACCCATTTTCAATCCCAATCCCAATCCCATCTGCAGTTTTAACTCTGCCTGCCTAAAATTAGATTAAAAGTCTTAAAACTAAGCTTAGTTTCAAAGAATCATGTGAAATTCAGACTATCTTCATCATTGATCACGAAGAATTCAGAGTCTATTCAGAGAAGGTTCACACTTATCAGGTTAAATAACTCTAACTTAATCAGTAACCCAAACGACTTGGGAAACCTACAGCCAAAGAGGAATTTAACATGAAAACCAAAAGCCAATTAGTTTTAGCAATGACCGTCGCCATGATCACCATGCCAGTATTGGCTGCAGGTCCATCGGGCAATAACGACGTATGGACTAGCGGCAATGGTTCAACCATAGTCGATGGTAACGGCAACCCCATTAGAACCATTCATTTCCAAGATAAAACAAGCCTGGTGGCAAATGTAAAAGCTAACGCCAATACGCAGCCATCGCCTTCATTACTTGCCGTCATCAAAAAAGCCGTGACTAAAGCATTTAATGCAGAAGCAGAACCAACGCCAATGATCGCCACCCAAGAACAAGCTCCTAAGCTGGCTAAAACCCTAGTGCTCAAAAAAGCCCCTGTGATTAAAAAGGCGCCAGCACAAGTAATTGCTGCTAGTGCTGTTATGACCCAGCCAAAAGCCGCAGTGGAGGTTCTTAAAGAAGTAGCGCCTGCCCTTGGTAATGCCAATGTAAAGGTGACGGCTGTTAAGCCACCTAAAATTGATTACAGCTTTCACGATTACAAGGCCACAGTCTTATTTGACACTGGCAGTGCAGTGCTGACTGAAGATGCCTCGAGTAGTCTTACGCAATTAGGCATGGCCACTAAAAAAGCTGAAAAAGTGATTTCCCTGCAGGTGCTAGGCCATGCCGACACTCGCGGTGATGCAGGCTACAACATGACATTATCTGAAGAGCGCATGCTCAGTGTGGCGCAGTTCTTTGATGGTTTAAAACTCAAAGTGACTTCTATGTTTGCTAAAGGTGAAACCTCCCCAGTCATGGGCACGGGGGGCGAAGACCTAACGTTAAGCCGCAGGGTTCAGGTATTTATCAAAACTCGACATATTGATTAATGCAAAATCACACACATGGTTAAACAAAATGCGTTATCTTAGTAGATAAGTTATGACGTGCGCCAAAGATTATAGTGAAAAAAGAAATTTAAATTTGTCGTTGATCGTAATTCAAATTATAAAAAGAAAATTTATAGATGCCGTCATAGTCTCACTTGCAGTAACCCCGAACATCGTTGACTGATTCAGTCACTGATGTAAAACCCTAAGGTCATTAAGCGCTGCCTTCGTATTTGAAGTAGCGCAGCGACCATGAATTATAGGCTAGAAGTGGTATTAATGAAGACGAGAGGTTTGGTTATGGCCATCATAGCCCTATTATTGATGGTGTCTTTTAAGGTGTGGTCCCATGGTGGTCGCCTTAACTCAGAGGGCTGCCACAATGATACAAAAGCAAAGCAATACCATTGTCATAAGGCCAATGCTAAAGCCGATGATCAAACTGGTAATAGAGGTAATAAAACCTTGGGGCAAAGTAGCTTATCGGGCATTTATAACCGTGATAATTGGAGTTTTCGATCGTCTGCATCGCCTTTATCGAGTTCACTTGTAGGTTGGTATACGGGAGTGAGTGGTAACGCCACTGATGTGGATCATGTGGTAGCTTTAAAAGATGCCCACCTTTCTGGTGGCAAGGGCTGGAACTTTGTGCAGAAACGCGCCTTTGCCAATGATCCATTGAATCATGTGGCCGCAGTACCCTATGTAAACCGCACGTTAAAAAGTGCCTTTAAGCCGCTAAAATTTATTACTAAGCTGCGTCATTCAGGTTATCGCTTTGCTCATGGTCGGTGCGTTGCTTATGTTGATTTATACATTAAAGTGAAGCGTAAATATGGCTTAAGTTTGGCATCAAACCGCGTTGATGCGGCTAAGGTGGCTTGCCAGTGAGTCATTTAACCTTTGGTTGCTATTGAGCCACTGCTAAAAGGTCATGCTTTTTTGATTCGGTGACCATTTACCCACTTCTAGCTTAATGGTGCCTAGGCCAACTTTCTTGAGCCATTTGGCTGCTGAATCTATTGAAGCCCAGGTTTTAATGCTGCCTGCATGGGTGGTAATGACTTTTTTGTCACCACTAAGGGTACAAATCTCGGCATGAATAATAGTGCCATTGGCAATAATACTAACCGCTTTTACTGCGCCTGCTTCAACCAGGCCTTGAAGCATTTTATTGTGCATCGTCAAACAACTGGTTTTGTTCAAGTACGGGGTAGCCGGCATCACGGCAATATTGCCGGATCATCATCTCTACCATGTTGGCAACGCTTCTGTGTTCTTGGTTGGCGGCATAGCGCACAGCATCCTTAACTAAGGGGTCAACTCGCAGGTTTAAGGTGGTGGTTTTTTTAGCGTTCATGGCACAATTATTGTACAAACGCGTTACATTTGCAACATAAGTAACATAAGTAACATTTATAATTTTTTACCCTGTGTAACCTTTGTTAGGAAGGCCGTTAATGGGTTAGCAAGGGCCTAGTCAGGCAGTTGGGTGATACGGGCCAGTCAAAAGTGAGCTTGGGTGGTTTTTGAAGGTGATCCTTAAGTGGAGATATAACAAGGTAGGGCTATGGATAGTATGGATTAAAAGTGGTGAAAGTGTTTTATTTGCGGGTTAAGCCCATCAAGGCTGACAAGAAGGTCACTTTGTGTCTTAATTGACTCCCATTGCCCCCAAGAATTTAGGTACTCATGTCAGTTGTCATTCCGGTCATCAGCCAAAGTAATAATCAATTGGGTGCCGTATTTCTTGTTGGGCAAATTGTCATGTCATTGGTGTTAGCGAGCATGGTGAAGGTGCTGCAACCCGACTTTTCTGTGTTTGTGATTTTATTCTTTCGCTACTTATTTTGTTTGCCGCTTTTGGTGGCGTATGCCATTTTTACTCGGGGCGCCCAATTTTTAAACATTACCAATATACAAGGCCTCGCTCTGCGCACGGGGTTTGGTTTATTGGGACTGACTATGTGGTTTTTATCCATTATTTATTTAGACATCAGCCTTGCTACCGCGTTATCCCAAACGATGCCTATTTTTATTACCGGTTTGTCGGTATTAATTGCCGGGGAAAAAGTGGGTTTAAAGCGCTCTGCTTCAGTGTTTGTGGGTTTTTTGGGGGTTGTTGTACTTATTTTCCCACTGACACCCACGGTTAATTTATTGGGTGTGTTTTACGCTTTATTAGGGGCCTTTTTTTCTGCCCTTATGTTTGTTTATTTGCGCGTATTGGGACGCACTGATCCTGCCGTAACAACGGCCATTTGGTACAACTCAACGGGAGTGGTTTTAGCAGGCATTATCGCCTTTAGCTTTGATGACTTTGACGCGATACAACAGCTTTCATCCCTAACCCCTCTATATCTGCTCATTGCGCTGGGTGTTTGTGCCAGTTTTCAGCAGTTCTTTCTGGCCCAAAGCCATATGTACGCTCAAGCCTCTATGCTTGCGCCATTGCACTTTTTAGCCATACCTTTAGGCATTGGCATTGGCATCATGTTTTTTAATGAGAGCATTACTCTTAAATTCTTAATGGGTACAGCTATTATTATTGCTTCGACTTACTATATTGTGATGCGCGAGCAGGCTAAGTAAGCATCAACCATATCGGTTTGGAGACCAACTATGACACCCCAAAGCTTAGCCCATGTAAATGGTGAAATAGTGCCCATTAACGAGGCTAAAATATCCCTTTTAGATTGGGGTTTTTTGCATTCTGATGCCACCTATGACGTGGCACATGTTTGGGATGGGCATTTTTTTCGCTTAGACGAGCATGTGCAGCGTTATTTTGCAGGCATGGAAAAATTACGCATGTCCATTCCTTATAACGAAACCCAACTGACAGCCTTGTTATTAAAGCTAGTGGGGCAAAGTGGCCTGCGCAATGCCTATGTAGAAATGATCACCACACGGGGCGTGCCAGAGTCGGGTTCGCGTGACCCTCGCACTTGTAAAAACCAGTTTTTTGCTTTTGTAGTGCCCTTTGTTTGGATTAGCCAGCCTGATCAAGGTTTGCATCTGGCTATCAGCCAACAACAGCGTATTCCCAGTGCCTCGGTGGACCCCACCATCAAAAACTACCATTGGTTAGATTTAGTTATGGGGCAATTTGAAGCCTATGACCAAGGCGCTCAAACGGCGGCGGTAGTGGATGACAAGGGCAACATAAAAGAAGGTCCTGGGTTTAATATTTTTATCATTAAAGATCGCCAGTTGCGCACCACTGCAAAGGGGGTGCTTGAGGGCATTACGCGCAAAACGGCTATACAATTGGCCCAGCAATTAGGCCTACAAGTAGAACTGGGGGAAATCTCAGCGCAAGATTTGCGTCAAGCTGATGAAGCCTTTGCCACCAGCACTGCCGGTGGCATTATGGCCATTACTCAGGTGGATCATCAGGTGTTAGGTCGGGGGCAGATAGGGCCTCTGACGCAGCAATTGCAAGATGCATATTGGGCCCTGCACTCGCAGCCCAAGTTCGCCCTTGAGGTGAATTATGAGTTGCCGTTGTAACGCCACTTTGTTCAGACAAGCAGGCCAGTGAGCAGTTAAAAAGCACTGCGCCAGCATTTGATTTAGCTGGTAGCTTTAATTGCTCGTGGCTCCTATAATGTGACTAACAATGTTGTTTAAAACGCTAGTTTTCTAGTTTGTGTTTCATTTAAACGAGTCCCTGCATGGCATATCAGGTTTTAGCCCGTAAATGGCGGCCCCAAAATTTCCACACTATGGTAGGTCAAGAGCATGTATTACGTGCCTTGGTGCATGCCTTAGATGAGCAACGCTTGCATCATGCGTATTTGTTTGCTGGCACCCGTGGGGTTGGTAAAACCACCATTGCGCGTATCTTGGCGCGCTGCCTTAACTGCGAAGAGGGCGTTAGCTCTTCTCCCTGTGGTGTGTGTTCAAGTTGCGTTGAAATTACTGAGGGTCGTTTTGTTGACCTGATTGAAGTGGACGCGGCCTCACGAACTAAAGTAGAAGACACGAGAGAGTTGCTCGATAACGTGCAGTATGCGCCGACAAGAGGCCGCTTTAAGGTTTATCTGATTGACGAAGTGCACATGCTTTCTACCAGCAGTTTTAATGCCTTGCTTAAAACCTTGGAAGAGCCACCTCCTCATGTAAAGTTCTTGTTAGCCACCACCGACCCACAAAAACTGCCCATCACGGTGCTGTCGAGGTGTTTACAATTTAACCTTAAGAACATGCCTGCTGAGCAAGTTGCAGGCCATTTACGACATGTGCTTACAAGTGAAACCATTGCCTTTGCCGAAGCCTCTTTGTGGCAGTTGGGTCGCGCTGCTAAAGGCAGTATGCGTGACGCTTTGAGTTTGACAGATCAGGCCATTGCTTTTTGTGGTGGTGATTTAACGGAATCTGCGGTTAACCAAATGTTAGGTAGCATTGACCAAGGCAAAGTCGTTGAGATTGTCAGCCAGTTACAGCAAGGCAACGCCTCTGAATTGTTGAAACTTATTGGTGAACTGGGAGAGCAGGGGCAAGATTTCACTGGGGCCCTAGAAGACTTATTGAGTTTGTTGCATCAAATGGCCATTTGTCAGGTATTACCAGAGGCGCCTGTGTCTGTGCAGTTTGATAGAGCTAAGGTGAAAGAACTGGCCCAACAAACAAGCCCTGCAGACGTTCAGTTGTTTTACCAGATGGGTATTATGGCGCGCAAAGATTTAGAACTTGCACCCGATCTGCAAGCCGGTTTTGAAATGGCGTTGTTACGGATGCTAGCCTTCAGGCCACAGCAGCATGCAGGCCAGATGAAAATCACAGAACCGCAAACTCACACCCAACCCCAAGCCCAAGTGCCTGAGTCTATTACTGCAACAGAAGCTGTTGTAGAAAGTGCAGCAGAGCTTTTAGTTGAGCAAGTTGAGCAAGTTGATGAGTCTACAGCACAAGGCATGCCGGCTACTGAAATGGCGTCAGTGCCTGACGCACCAAATGAAGAACCTTCTATGCCAGAGGCAGCGCTGGTTCAAGAGATAGCGCCAGTTCAAGATTCACCACCTTGGGAAGAAGCACCCATGCAAGCACAGCAGCCGGTGTTTAATCATGCGCATGAAGAACAACAAGGTGAGCTAGAACCCCAACTAGAACCCCAGCTAGAACAAGCTGCCGCAGCTGAACCCGCCTCAACACCAGAACCTGAAAGTGAAAGTGAACCTGACAGTGAAAGTGAGGGTGAAAGTGAGGGTGAAAGTGAAACTGCAGTGGCAGGGGGTTTAATGCCTGCAAAATCGGGTCGTGATTGGACCTTGGCTGATTTAACGCAAGAAAACTGGGTTAAGGTGTTTAATGATCTTAATTTATCAGGCATGACTCATGGCATTGCAGCTAATATGGTGTTTGCCCAGCGACAAGGCACAAAGCTACAATTTACCTTGCAGCAAGGCCAAAGTAGTATGCTCAATGACACTCATCAAGGCCGCATGCGTGAGGCCTTGGAAGCAATGTTTGGTTGTAATTTGGAACTCACTATTAATATTGGTGAAACCCAGGTAGAAACGCCTTTTGCCAACCGTCAAAGGCGTGAAACAGAACATCAACAGCAAGCCATCATGGCCTTAGAAAATGATGCTAATGTGGCCAGTTTAACCACGGCTTTTAACGGCCAACTAGATACCAATAGTGTGTTACCCGTTAACCCTATTGAAATTGAAACTTAAACTTATTATAGAGAAACTGATATGTTAAAAGGTGGCATGGGCAATATCATGAAACAAGCCCAAAAAATGCAGGAACAAATGCAACAAGCACAAGAAGACATGGCTAAAGCTGAATTTACTGGCGCGGCTGGAGCAGGCCTAGTGCAAGTGGTAATGACTGGACGCCATGATGTAAAACGAGTGCACTTAGATGATTCTCTTTTGTCTGAAGACAAAGAAATGCTCGAAGATTTATTGGCGGCAGCCGTAAATGATGCGGTACGTAAAGTAGAGCAGGCCAGCCAGAATAATATGTCTGATATGACCGCTGGCATGGGTATGCCGGCGGGTTTTAAAATGCCGTTTTAAGTTAATTATAGGTTCACCATACATGTCCTTTAGCCCACTCATTGATGATCTTATTGAGTCTTTACGATGCTTGCCAGGTGTTGGCCGTAAATCAGCTCAACGCATGGCGTTGCATATTTTAGAGCGTAATCGTGAAGGTGGGGCAGTGCTTGCCCAAAGCTTAAACCTTGCCCTTGATAAAGTAGGGCGCTGCGAACAATGCCGAACTCACAGTGAGTTACCAATATGCCGTCTGTGCAGCCAGCCAGAGCGGCACAGGTCCACTTTGTGTATTGTTGAAACACCTGCAGATGTGTTGGCTATTGAACAAGGGGCTGGGTTTAAGGGTTTATATTTTGTGCTCATGGGGCATATTTCCCCCATGGACGGAATTGGCCCTAATGAACTGGGCTTAGACGTTTTAATTTCACGCCTCAGTGATGAACAGATCACAGAAGTAATTATTGCCACTAACCCCACCATCGAGGGCGACGCTACTGCCCATTTCATTCACCAATTAATAAGTCAACAGTCAAGTCTCCAAACCATTAATGTGACCCGTATTGCCCATGGAGTCCCCATTGGTGGAGAACTGGAGTATGTTGATGGAGGCACCTTGGCTCACGCCTTTGCTGGCCGCAAGAGTTACACCTAACTATGTCATCTGATTACCAATACATTGATACCAACACAGGCCTGCAACAGGCTTGTGAAACACTTATTCAAGCCCCCGCCATTGCTGTAGATACGGAGTTTGTGAGGGTAGATACCTTTTATCCTATGCCTGGACTAGTTCAAATAGCCGCTGCAGGTGAAACCTTTTTAATAGACCCAATCACAATTGACCAGTGGCAGCCATTACAAGCGCTGTTAACAGATCCTGGCACCCTTAAAGTGATGCATGCCTGCAGTGAAGATTTGGAATTATTTCAGCATTGGCTAGGGTTGCGTCCCACACCCATAGCAGATACGCAAATTGCGGCGGCGTTTGTAGACATGGGCTTGTCGCCGGGTTATCAAAGTTTGGTGTTAGACCTACTAGGGGAAACTGTCGACAAAGGCGAGACACGTTCAGATTGGTTGCAGCGTCCGTTACGAGATTCCCAATGCCATTATGCAGCGATGGACGTAGCCCACCTTATGCAATGTTATGATTTGTTAGCCCAGCGCCTAAAAGACAAAGGTGTGTGGCAATGGTATGAGCAAGACATGCAACGTTTATCTCAACCCAAGCCACCCATAGCTCCAGAACTGGCTTATACGCTAATGAAAAATGCCTGGCGCTTGCAAGGCAAGTCGGTTGGCCGTTTGCGTGGCCTAGCCGCGTGGCGAGAAGAGGTGGCTCGGAGTGAAAACAGGCCAAAGAATTTTGTGGTCAAGGACACCAGTTTGATTGAGATAGCACGCACCAATCCCACCGATCTAAATGCCTTAGGCCAATGCCCTGACGTGCGCCCCAGCAGTTTAAGGCGCTATGGTAAACAATGGTTGTCTATTCTGCAGGCCTCCTCTGAAGTTTTGCCAGGCGTGCCCCAGCCCTTGTCTAAAAATGAAAATAAAGACTACAAACGCCTGCATAAAGTGGTTACAGATCAAGCTGAAAATGCCGTGCTTCAAGTACAGTTAATGGGCCGTAAAAAAGAACTGCTTGAGCTGTTCGAAGGCTTGCGCAATGAGCAGCCATTTAGCTTACCAAGTAACTGGGAAGGTTGGAGAGAAGAGTTTCTTGCCGAGCCCATTGCCAGGGAATATAAACTCATCCAAGAGACACGTTAATGACTCAAAAACGTATTATTTGCTCTATTTATCGTAGCAAAAAGAAAGACGAAATGTATCTTTATGTGGATAAAACTAAAGCCCTAAGTTTAGTGCCAGAGGCCTTGCTTAAAATGTTTGGTCAACCTGAGCACCGCATGGATATGTTACTAACAGCTGATAAAAAACTCGCTAAAGCCAAGGCAGAAGACATCTTGTCTAATATTGATGCACAAGGTTATTATTTACAAATGCCCCCCGTGCGTGAAGAGTACATGTTAGACCTTTAGAGAACACCGCTGAACCCAACCTACTAACTTTAACCCTCTTATAGGGATAAACTGGAGCTTATGAAAGAGTCGACACAAACAGGATTTTGGAAAACAACCGCACCCAACGAGATGACCAGTGAGCAATGGGAGTCTTTATGTGACGGCTGTGGCCGCTGTTGTTTGCAAAAATTAATTGATGATGACACGCCTTTAATGTATCACACCAGTGTGGCTTGTCGTTACTTAGATCTTAAGTCCTGCAAGTGCAGCGTTTATGAAACGCGCCAAGATAAAGTTTCAGACTGCACTCTGGTCACACCTGATACAGTGGCTGAGTTCAACTGGTTGCCTGAAACCTGCGGTTACAGGCGTGTGTCAGCTGGCAAGGATTTACCAGATTGGCATCCCTTGGTCACAGGGGACCCCAAATCGACTGTCAAAGCCGGTATGACAGTGCGTAAGTGGGCAGTTTCTGAAGCTAAAGTGCCAGAAAGTCGCTGGGGTGAACACATCATCGAAATCCAACACTTAGGAGAATAATGTTAGATACAGTGCCTTGGCGCAGTATCTTTATTTTGTGTTAAAGTGTTTGGCATAATTATAATAATTGGGTTTGGAATCAATGTTTAAACTTCATGCTATACGCAGTCTAAGTGCGTCGATTTTAGTAGTCTTTATTGCTTATACACAACCAATCATGAGCCAACCCTTATCTAATGAAATGGATATTAGGGTGTTGATTGATGTGTCTGGGAGCATGAAAGACACCGACCCCAATAAATTACGCATTCCAGCCTTGCAGGTATTAACGCAACTATTGCCAGCCGGCAGCAAGGCCGGTATTTGGCAGTTTGCTGATGACCCTAAAGTCATTGTGCCCCATGGTGTGGTGAATGCCCAATGGCAAAAGCAGGCCTCTGCTGCCACTCAAAATATTTCCTCTAATGGCCAATTTACAGACATTGGAGCCGCTCTCAATGCGGCCTCATTTAATACCCAAGATCAAGTCCAAGGTAGGCAGTTGCATGTCATATTGTTAACGGACGGTATGGTTGACGTGAGTAAGGATGCGGCGAAGAATAAACGTGCCCGCACGGCCCTGCTGGGCCCTATTCTGCAACAATACATTAACGTGGGTGCTCGCGTGCACACGGTGGGCTTATCCCATAAAGCAGATAAGGCCACCCTAGGTGCAATGGCCCAAGCCACTGATGGGTTGTTTGAGGTGGCAGTGAATGCTGACCAGCTGCTAGAAATATTCTTAAGGGCGCTGGACAATACGGTCATTACCCAACAAGTGCCTGTGCAAGTGACTGAACAGTCTTTTGTGGTGCAACAAGGCGTTGACTCCATGACTGTGGTCATTGAAAAAAATGGTGATGACAACGTTAAACTTAAAGACGGTAAGCAGCGAGTCTTTGGTCGTCAACAAACCCGCATTAATCAACAATGGCAATCGTCATTAACCCACGATGTGATTAGGGTGCAACAACCCACTCCGGGTACTTGGGCTTTAATTAGTGATACGGCCACCTTGAAACGTGTCAATGTCGTTGGTAAATTGCAGATACTATTGCAACAAAGCCATCAAAACATCAAGGTAGGCCAGCGCAGTTATATCGATGTGCAGTTAGCCAACGAGCTTGGTGAGCTATTATCTGCTGAACAACTGCAAGGTTTTGAGCTCAAAGTTAATATGAGCGATGGAACTGCGCAAGTGTTTAGCCGGCAACAGGCCTTTGTTGCAGATGCTAAAACCCGTATGCAATTGCCGGTGCTCAATCAACCGGGCATGTATAACCTAACAATATCAGTGGCTAACGGCCAACTCATACGCACCATTAACCGCAGTCTTAGAGTTCATCCACTGGCGCCTTTAGTCAGTGACGAAACAGACTCTTCTGGTGTCTTGGAAACTGAAGAGGTGACTAATCAGACGTCTCAAGTTGAAGCGATGTCAGTTAGCAACGAAACAGCTTCACCTGCGCTGCAGTCCCTTATGGAAGAAGACTCAAGTGCCAAGCCAGCAGAAGTTGCGAGCGAACCCGAAACAGCGGCAAGTCAGATTGCCAGTTTGGTTAAAAAAATAAAAGCCAAGGTCATGAGCCCAGAAAAAATGGCGCCAACCCAACCGGAGGCTGATGGCACAGTTAATGAGGATGTTGACACTAGCAACAGCCAAGTGGCTGAAGAAACCATGTCATCCACAGATTGGCGCTGGATTATAGGGCTTGGTGCGGGCTTTATTTTGTTGGTGTTGGTGATTATTTTACGCCGTAGGCCTAAATCATTCAGCTAAATTCAAAATAACGCCTAGACTAAATAAGGGTAATAACGGGGTTGCAGTTGACCCCTCCTTATATGGAGTCTTTATTTGCGGCGCAGTCTGTTAGTCACGGTGACTAATTATTTGGGTTCCACCCAATTTTATTTAACTCGAACTCACCAAAAAATTGGCCTTACAATTATCACTCTCACGCTTATGAGCCTAATGGTGGGTGGGGGTGCGCTTGTGTGGTTAGGCAAGGCTCATCACGATGTGCTGCAACAAGCTGAAAGTTTCAGGCAGTCTGACATTAAATCTAAAGCCCAAATCCACAAACTACAAACCAGTGTTACAACGCTGTTGCCTGCCGCTAAACAGACAGCAATCCCCATGGTTGATTTTCAACATTTTCTTAATATTGCACCGGCAGCGGCAGCGTCTTTAGAGCACTTGGAAAGTCAAACTAAACACGATAACGCCACCATTCAAGCCTTAAAACAACGCTTAAATGAACTCGTGGAATCTCACTCTGAGATTAATCAAGCATTACTTAGACAAACTCAATCTCGGTTTAAGATGAGTCAGCAACTGCATCAACAAAACCAAGAAATGTTAGTCATGGAGCAGAGCCTGCGCCAGCTGCAGAGTCTCTTGGGTGCTCAGGCGGATCATGAGTTTGATTTAACCTTAGTTCCTCAAATGATACCAACGGCGCAGCACCGACTCACATTGCTGGCCCTCATTCCAAATTCGTGGCCTGTGGCTAAAAAAACGGCAATTACTTCCTCCTATGGCAAGCGTTTACATCCCATTACCGGTGCAAAAAAAATGCATAAAGGCATTGATATTCGGTGTGCAGAAGGTGCTCCAATATTAGCCACAGCCAATGGTGTGGTGGCTAGCAGTATAAAATCCCCAGGCTTTGGCAATGTGATTACGTTAACCCACAGCTATGGTTTTTCGAGTCGTTATGCTCATTTACAAAAACGTTTAGTCCAACATGCTGAGTTTGTTGATAAAGGTCAGGTTATTGGTCTGTGCGGCAGTACTGGGTTATCTAATGCACCGCACCTGCATTACGAAATACAATTTTTAGCAAAACAAAAAAACCCTTGGCCATTTATTAATTGGAACTTATCCAATTTTGATGGCCTTTTTCAACAAGTTAAGGAGGTTCAATGGCAATCTTTAATCAAACCCACTCAACTCAAGACTACCCAACTACAGCAGTAACCATTATTGCAACAGGTAACCGATTTATTGGCGATATTGAGGTGTCTGGCCAACTGCAAGTGGATGGCACTATGGAGGGCAGTATCTGCGCTCAAGACACCATGACCGTGGGTGCTAAAGGTCAAGTCAATGGCTGTGTTAAAGGTCAATTAGTACAAATTGCAGGTCGCTTTGAAGGTGAAATGTGGTGTCAAGACCTAACCATTTTTTCAGGTGGTTTGGTGTCGGGTAAGGTGCATTGCCAGCAAATGGTGATCGAACCTGGGGGCAGCTTTTTAGGCCATCGTGATGAAATAGCAGCACAAGGCCATGATGATTATTCTCAACTCGAACCGACCAGCGTGTTATTGGAACCCATTGAGGTCTAATCGGTGCCAAACTCAAAATAACACTTGAGCAAAAGGGGTGACTTCCAAGATAATGGGGGTGAATTTGACCCCTAAGTTAGGCTGGAGCCGATCCTATGTGTGAACTTTTAGGCATGAGTGCTAATGTGCCTACTGATATTTGTTTTAGTTTTACTGGGCTCATGCAGCGTGGTGGCGGCAGTGGGCCCCATCGTGATGGCTGGGGCATTAGTTTTTATGTGGGCAAAGGCTGTCGCTCTTTTCACGACCCCCAACCCAGCGCTAATTCAGAAGTGGCCCGCTTAGTGCAGCGCCATGCCATGAAGTCACACATCGTTATTAGCCACATTCGTCAGGCCAATGTGGGTCGTACTTGCTTAGAGAACACACATCCATTCCAAAGGGAGTTGTGGGGTCAGCACTGGACGTTTGCCCATAACGGGCAACTTAAGGATACCTCTAGCTTAGCTTTGAACCACTACTTGCCGGTGGGGGATACAGATAGCGAGCATGTGTTTTGTTGGTTGTTAGGTGAACTGCGCACGGCTTTTCCCAAAGCGCCTGCTGATGCGTCGGTGGTGCGCTACTTTTTGCAGCAGCGGTGTCAGTTTTTGAAGACCTTGGGAGTGTTTAATATGCTCTTGTCAGACGGTAACCATCTTTATTGTTTCTGTTCAACCAAACTCAGTTGGATTACCCGCAGGGCGCCTTTTGGTAATGCCTGCTTAAGTGACGCTGATGTGAACGTAGATTTTGGTAAAGAGACAACGCCCAACGACATTGTGTCGGTGGTGGCAACAGAGCCCTTAACAGATAACGAAACTTGGCATACCCTTCAGCCTGGTGACATGCTGGTACTGCATAAAGGCATTGCATTAAGCTGAAATGGGGCTTTGACTTGAATGATGCCATTACTCGCTTGAAAGTTTTACTGGTTTTCAAACAAATGTTTGATTAGCATAGGGGTCAATTACATTATTAATAACAATAATTAAAGGTTTTATTATGACTCAAATTGCTGGTGTAGACCTTGGCGAATACCATTCTGTCACTGATGTGTTTCTAGAAGCCTGCGATAAGTATGCCCAAAAGCCTGCCTTTAGTTGCATGGGGCAAACCCTGTCATTTACTGAGATGGAGCGCCTAACGGCTAACTTCGCTTCTTATTTACAAAATCATACCGATTTAATGGTTGGCGACCGCATTGCTATCCAATTGCCCAATGTACTGCAATTCCCGATTGCCGTTTTTGGTGCCATGCGCGCGGGTATGGTGGTGGTGAATACTAATCCTTTGTATACCGTGAGAGAAATGGAGCACCAGTTTAATGATTCTGGTGCCAAAGCCTTATTGATTTTAGCCAACATGGCCAGCCTAGCTGAACAAGTGGTGCCTAAAACCGGTATCAAACATGTCATTGTTACTGAATTGGCTGACATGCATCCCTTTGCTAAGCGTCTGTTAATTAATACAGTGGTGAAGCGGGTCAAGAAAATGGTGCCCGCCTATGCTTTGCCCCAGGCTTTAAGTTTTCGTGAAACCTTGGCATTAGGTGCCAAAAAAGCCCCTGTTGCTGTGCCTTTAACCCTAGATGACACCGCAGTGTTGCAATACACTGGCGGCACTACCGGCGTCTCTAAGGGTGCCCAGTTATTGCATAAAAACTTAGTTGCCAACATGATGCAAGTGCGCGAACTCATTGTGGACATATTAGACGGTGACCGAGAAGTGATGATTGCGCCATTACCGCTCTACCATATTTATGCATTTACCGTGAGTTTGGTGATGTCAGATATGGGCCATGAAATGGTGCTTATTCCCAACCCCCGAGATATTCCAGGCTTTGTGAAGGAGTTAAGTAAACATAAGTTCTCTTCCTTTGCGGGACTCAATACGCTATTTGTGGCCCTGTGCAACAATAAAGAATTCAATGCACTGGACTTTAGCCACTTAAAACACACAATTTCTGGTGGTATGGCCCTAACTGAAGCGGCAGCATCCACTTGGCAAAATGTCACAGGGTGTCAAATACAAGAAGCCTATGGACTCACCGAAACCTCTCCCGCCGTTTCCTTTAACCCCTATCGCGATATTCGTATTGGCACTATTGGTAAAGTGGTCACGGGTACTCAAGTCAAGGTGATTAGTGAGGACGGCAC
Organism: Oceanospirillaceae bacterium UBA2001; assembly: GCA_002335115.1. Taxonomy (GTDB): domain Bacteria; phylum Pseudomonadota; class Gammaproteobacteria; order Pseudomonadales; family Balneatricaceae; genus Njordibacter. The sequence goes on along the minus strand of DDCR01000066.1, from coordinate 1,953 downwards.
TGACCTAGGTTTTGATCAAGAAGGGGAACTTTGTGTTAAAGGGCCGCAAGTGATGGCAGGCTACTGGCAGCGACCTGAAGCGACAGCGCAGGTTTTGGATGCTGATGGGTGGTTTAAGACGGGCGACGTGGCTATATTAGCTGAAGATGGTTTTATTCGGCTTGTTGATCGCATAAAGGATATGATTAACGTGTCTGGTTTCAACGTGTACCCCAACGAAATAGATGATATTGCAAGTCAACACTCAGGTATTTTAGAGTGCGCTGCTGTTGGAATTCCTAACTCAGTAAGCGGTGAAACCGTGAAGCTGTTTGTGGTTAAGTCTGACTCTAATTTAACCGCAGACGATGTCATCAGCCATTGCCGAGAACATTTAACTGCTTATAAAGTACCCAAGGAAGTGGAGTTTAGAGATGATTTACCCAAAACTAATGTGGGTAAGATTTTACGCCGGGCATTAAGGGATTAATTCGCTGTTACTTTAATAGGCCCTTAGCCATGCCATTGCCTTAGTGACGAACCCAAGGCCACCAAAAGGGCAATTTTGTGACTGAGGTGGCACAACAGGTCACGGGTTTAAAAGTAGGCTGCAAGCATACGGAAGCACCGACATGTGATCGCCTGGTTGCGTACTGTAAAATTGATGGATCAGACTTTGGAAAGTACATCATGGATAATGCTTCATGCGTTGTATGGAATAGGTATTAAATGCGGACGGTTATTCTAATATTGCTCATCAACTTAGCTTCAACTGCTTGGGCAAATAATGTTGTTACTGGAAGTGCAGGTAGCACATTGGCAGGGAAAGTTGTTTCTGAATTCAATAGTCCTTGGGCAATGTCTTTCATTGACAGCGAAAACCTGCTGGTGACTACAAAAACTGGAAAACTTTGGCTCGTAAATACCAGTGGTGAACAGTCTTTAGTCTCTGGAGTTCCCAAAGTTTTTGCAGGTGGCCAAGGCGGCTTGGGTGATGTCGTTGTGCATCCACATTATGCCCACAATAAATTAGTTTATATTTCGTACGTCAATTCAGACAATGCAGGAAAGACACGATATGCGTCCGTATTACGAGCCACACTGGGTAGATTAGATCAACCACATCTGAAAAACATTGAAACCATTTGGAAACAAACACCTGCTCGATCAGGGCAAGGACATTTTTCTCACAGAATTGCATTTGGGGTTGATGGAACACAACACGCTGGCAAGATTTTCATTACCTCTGGTGATCGGCAAGAACAAACCCCCGCACAAAAATGGGACACGGCATTAGGAAAAATTATCCGCCTAAACGACGATGGCACCATACCTAGAGACAACCCATTTCAAGATAAAGGCGATCTTGCAAAAACCTTTTGGTCGTTGGGTCACAGGAATGCCCTTGGAATCGCATTTGCTAAAAATGGTGAACTATGGGCGCACGAAATGGGTCCACAGCATGGCGATGAATTTAATTTAATTGTGGCGGGTGAAAATTACGGATGGCCAATAGTGTCGCAAGGCAATCATTATAGTGGAGCAAAAATTCCCATTCATAAAACAAGACCAGAGTTCATGGCACCAAAACTTTATTGGGTACCTACGGTAGCTCCGTCAGGATTGATTTTTTATGAAGGGCATGAATTTACCGAATGGAATGGAAATGCTTTTATTGGAGGATTGAAAAGCAAAGCGCTGGTTCGAATAGGTTTTAATAATGAAAAGCCTTTTGAAGCTGAACGATTCAGTTGGTCTCAAAGAGTAAGAGAAGTTGAAATGGGCCAAGATGGCGCCATTTGGGTTTTGGAGGATGGCCCATCTGGCAGGTTAATAAAGTTCACAAAACCAAAAGCATAGATTGAGGCACAGGCCTCCCTTGGCGCCACCAAGCGCCCCGCAACCCACCACATTGCTGTCACTTTTTTTATCCAAACCTCTCAAGGGCGGTGAAGGCGATACTATCGCGCCTTT
>DDCR01000051.1 GCA_002335115.1 Oceanospirillaceae bacterium UBA2001 | reverse complement strand
CTAAACCCAAAACTAAAGCTAAAGTAACCCCAGAAGAGCAGCAAGGAGATGCCTCATGAGCCAAATTAATCGCATAGCAACAGGCGGTCGAATTGATCGGTCTAAACCCATGAGTTTTACCTTTAATGGCAAAACCTACCAAGGTTTTGAGGGTGACACCTTAGCCTCAGCCATGCTTGCAAATGGCGTTGGCATCGTGGGTCGCAGCTTTAAATACAGCCGAGCGCGAGGTATTTTAGGCCATGGTGCTGAAGAGCCTAACGCCCTCATGCAGTTGCACAAAGGCAATGCATCGGTGCCTAATCCTCGGGCAACCCAAGTAGAGTTGTTCGATGGACTAACGGCTTCCAGCACCAACGGTTGGCCGAGTGCGGAATTCGATCTCATGGGTTTAGTCGGTAAAATTGGAGGCAAAATGATGCCTGTTGGTTTTTACTACAAGACCTTTATGGCGCCCCAAAAAATGTGGATGACCTACGAAAAGTTTATTCGTAAAGCCGCAGGTTTTGGTCGTTTGTCCCTCGAGCCAGACCCAGACACGTATGACAAATTAAATGCCCATTGTGATGTGATGGTAGTGGGTGCAGGCCCTGCAGGTTTAGCGGCTGCGCTCGAAGCAGGCCGCAGTGGCAAACGCGTGATTATTGTAGACGAGCAAAATGAATTTGGTGGTACCTTATTAGCGAGCAAGCAAACCGTTGACGGCGTGGACGCGGTGACTTGGGCAGAACAAGCTGCGCATGAGCTAGCAGCCATGACCAATGTGACAGCTATGCCCCGAACCACGGCATTTGGTTATTACGATCACAACTTTGTATGTGCCATAGAGCGGAGAACAGATCACCTGGGCCCAGTTGCCTTAAAGGGAGCGCGTCAGCGCATTCACCGCATTCGGGCCCACCAAGTGGTGTTGGCGACGGGCGCGATTGAACGGCCCTTAGTGTTTGCTAACAACGATCTCCCCGGCATCATGCTGGCGCACTCTGTGTCGACCTACATTAACCGTTTTGCCGTAGTTCCTGGCCAACGCTGTGTCGTTATGACAACCAATGATTCAGGTTATCAAACGGCTTTAGATATCCAGTCGGCAGGCCGCACGGTTGTGGCTGTAGTAGATTCTCGCCATGCTCCTGCTGGACGCCTTGTTGAAATGGCAAAAATGGCTGGTATCCAAGTGATGACAGGCTATGGTGTGATTGAAGCCCAAGGCGGTAAGCACGTAACTGGAGCCATTGTGGCGCCTTTAAATGAGGCGGCTGACCAAGTCACAAGCCAAGGCAAAACCCTCAGTTGCGACCTTATTGCAGTGGCGGGTGGTTGGAGCCCTGTGGTGCATCTGAGTTGTCACACCGGGAGTCGGCCTATTTGGAAAGAGGATGTGGCTGGGTTTGTGCCAGGTTCAAGCCATCAAAATCAACATTTAGCAGGCGCAATTACGGGTGAATACCAGTTGTCGCAGGCCCTAAATGCGGGCATCCAAGCAGGTGCTGCTGCAGCTGGCACACAATCCACTCAAGTATTTAATTGTGGTGATGAATCTGAAGGCGCTGCACAAGCCCTTTACTTGATTCCTCACACTAAGCCAATTAGTCGTGCCCCAAAACAGTTTGTTGACTTCCAAAACGACGTTACCGCAGCAGGTATTGAATTGGCCACCCGGGAAGGATTTCAATCTATTGAACATGTTAAACGTTACACGGCCATGGGTTTTGGCACGGATCAAGGCAAAACGGGTAACGTGAATGGCATGGCTATTGTGGCTAAGGCCTTGAATAAGTCGATTGCTGAAACAGGCACTACTATTTTTCGTCCGGCCTACACTCCAGTCACCTTCGGTGCTATTGGAGGCCGCGACATTGGGGCGTTATTAGACCCAGCCCGTCATACGGCCATGCATCCTTGGCATGTGGCTAATGGCGCAGAATTTGAGAACGTGGGTCAGTGGAAGCGCCCTTGGTATTTCCCGCAGGCAGGGGAAACCATGCAGCAAACCCTTAACCGAGAATGTTTAGCGGTGCGTAACAGCGTCGGTATATTGGATGCATCAACCTTAGGTAAAATCGACATCCAAGGCAAGGATGCACGTGAATTTCTAAATCGGGTTTATACTAATGCTTGGTCAAAGTTAGCACCGGGCAAGTGTCGCTATGGGCTCATGCTCAAAGAAGACGGCATGATCTTTGATGATGGGGTAACCGCATGTTTAAGTGACACCCATTTTCTTATGACCACCACCTCTGGCGGTGCTGCTGCGGTGTTGGGTTGGTTAGAATTATGGCATCAAACGGAATGGCCAGAGTTAGATGTTTACTTCACCTCAGTTACGGATCAATGGGCCACCTGTTCTTTTGCAGGGCCTAATTCTCGTAAGGTGCTAGAGAAGCTCTGCACCGACGTAGACCTGTCTGCAAAAGCCATGAAGTTTATGGATTATCGCGAGGGCACTGTGGCGGGCATTAAGGCCCGCATTTTCCGTATTTCTTTTACTGGGGAGTTATCGTTTGAGGTGAACGTGCCAGCAGACCAAGGCCATTATATGTGGCAACAACTTATGGAAGCCGGTGAAGAGTTTGGCATAACGCCATACGGCACTGAATCTATGCACGTATTGCGTGCAGAGAAAGGCTTCATTATTGTGGGCCAAGATACCGATGGTTCCATGACCCCCTATGATTGTTTGATGGGCTGGGCTGTGGGCAAAAGTAAAACCTTTAGTTTCCTAGGTGAGCGCTCATTTAGCCGGCCTGATACGGCCCGAACAGACCGTAAACAACTGGTGGGTCTAAAGCCAAAAGACCCCACAGTGGTTATTCCAGAAGGCGCGCAAATCGTTATGGATCCCCATCAGCCTATTCCTATGGATATGGTGGGTCATGTGACTTCCAGTTACTGGAGTGAATGTTTGGGTCATGGCATTGCTATGGGCACAGTCAAAGGGGGCTCAGAGCGGATGGGTGAAACAGTTTATTGTCCCCTAGCGGATGGCCGCGTCTTGGCCGCTGAGATTTGCAGTCCCGTGTTCTATGATCCAAAAGGAGATCACCACCATGACTAGTGCATCAACAACTAACGTATCAAGTGTCAAAATGAAGCAATCACCATTGCATCATCACGCGTCGCACACTAACGCTGTTGATGCGGGGTTAGTCATGAAGGAAGACAAATTTCGTGGCCACCTTAATCTGCGGGGCAACCCATTAGATGCAGCATTTAACTTGGCAGTAGAGCATGTTTTGGGTGTCGCATTGCCCACTAAGGCGAATACCAGTAATCGTAAGGGTGATACTGTGATTTATTGGTTATGTCCTAACGAATGGCTAGTTATTGTTGTGAGCGGCACACAAGGGCATGTTGAGGCCGACTTGCGCTTGGCAATGGGTGATCAGCACGTGGCTATTACCGATGTGAGTAGTGGTCAAACCTTAGTTAATTTGTCAGGCCCTCACTTAGCTGAGGTATTGCAAAAATCAACTGTGTACGATTGTCACCCAGATAATTTTCCAGTGGGCAAAGTAGTTCAAACCACCTTTGCTAAAACAGGCACCACCTTGTGTAAATTGGAAGATGGTTCCATGGATTTGATAATACGCCGCAGCTTTGCAGACTACTTCTTTCTTTGGCTGCAAGACGCCAGTGAAGAATATGGGTTAAAGATCGCCTAACGCAGTTCACAATCCACCAAAGGCCAGCTTATGCTGGCCTTTTTTTACTTTGAAATTAGTAATGGGCTGATCAATAGTAAGGCTTTTTGCAGCTAACCCATTTGGCTTTTAAATCTTCAGCATTAAGTCGGGTGACTTCAGTATTGAATAACCTCTAAGGACTTGGTGGATATACAGCATGGCTCTGTTTAAAAAATAAGGAGCGCAAACCACTCTTTTTTTGTAACAGGGCAAGTAATACGTAGAAAAACGACTACACTTTTAATCTGTTGTAAGCCAATAATTTTCAGGAATAGATAAATGAAACTGACAGGGATGAGAGAAGGCCAATAGGGCGAGTATTGTTCAAACAGCTCGCTTGTTATTATGTTCTTTAGGTCATAAAGTAGTGCCTAGATTAGTTGATAAAGTACTCAAGCCGCAGGCTTACGGGGTTGTTATGAAGATAGTGGTGGGTGAATTAAGTCTGCAAGATCAATCGCAATGGCAAGCCCTTTACCGTGGCTATGCGGAATTCTATCAAGTGCCTATGAATCAAGAAATCCTTGATACCGTATGGTCTTGGATCTTTGATAAAAACAATGGGTTTTACGCACTGGTGGCCAAAGATGATGCCGGGCAGTGTTTAGGCTTAATGCACTATCGTGCTATGCCATCACCGCTGAGGGGTAAGATTGTAGGTTTTCTTGATGATTTGTTCATTAAACCCGAATGTCGTGGTCAAGGTATTGTCGAAGCTTTATACCAAGGTCTTAATGAGTCTGCGGTGCAAAAAGGCTGGCCCTTTGTGCGTTGGATCACCGCAGAAAATAATTATAGGGGCCGTGGGGTTTATGATAAGTTATCAGACAAAACCCATTGGGTAACCTACCAAAAAGCCACGCTTTAGCTAGATTTCCAGCTAGACTATTGTTCGACTTTAAAATGACTCTTTATTGCTTAGGAAAAATTTGTGAACCCAATTAGCTCAAAAAAATTACTCCATAGTAAGTGGACGGCTGTAAAGCCTGAAAATAAGGAAAAACACTTCACTATCACCGAGGTGGAGTTTGATGAAGATGACACGGTGGTGTCTTGTACTATAGAAGCCATCATGTCCAAACGCTCATTTTTGATCCAATGGAAACAACTAAAAGACACCACTCAATGGCTTCAAGGCTGGAAATAATGAGTCATGCCCATGATCGTTGCGCGCTTATCCTTATTGACTGCCAGCAAGGGTTTAAAGACTGGGACTACTGGGGAGCTAACCGCAATAATCCGGCGTTAGAGCATAACCTGTTGCAACTACTAAACCACTGGCGCGCAAATCAACTTCCTATTGTGCACGTGGTGCACCATAGCCGAGATGTTAATAGCCTTTTAAGAAGGGACAAAAGTAGTGGTGAAATTTGGCCAGAGCTGACGCCAATAGCCGGGGAGGAGTTAATTGTTAAGCGTGAAAACTCGTCATTTATAGGCACGGAACTTGAGGTCTACTTACGCCGTAATCATATCAACCAACTGGCTATTGCGGGGTTAACCACCAATCATTGTGTCTCCACTACTGTGAGAATGGCGGGTAATATGGGTTTTGATGTGCGTTTGGTGGGTGAGGCCTGTGCCACCTTTGATCGAGTGGGGCCTGACGGATCGACTTATGCCGCACAATTAATTCATGACATTGCTCTTTCAGATTTGCATGGTGAGTTTTGTCAGGTAGTTAATATCGGTGAGCTGTTAACCAATGTCGCTAACCAATGTCGCTAAAAAAATAAGACTGACCATTTGACTGAAGCTTGAGGCACGACAAGCATTTTAGGTAGCTCGAAGCATTCTATGGCATTGACATAGTTGTTAGCAGATTTATAGCGCTTATCTGGGGTAACTATAAGACAGTGACCCTATAAGTAGGTAAAATGGCCTCCTACCGTGGATCAGTCACACAGATCAGCCACACCCTGTATTGGAACGCCTAGATGATACGCATCAGTAATCTGCAATTACCACTTGAACACGACGATGAGGCCCTTGGCCTTGCTATTCTGGCACGTCTGTCGATTCAAGCGGACGATTTGTTGGACTATGTGGTACATCGCAGAGGTTACGATGCGCGTAAAAAAAGTAAGATTGTACTGATTTACACCTTAGACGTGAACACCAAACAAAATGACGCTTTACTGGCTGTATTTGCCGATGATCAGCTCATTAAAAGTAGCCCTGATATGAGCTATAAATTTGTTGCTAAAGCGCAGGCAAAAGTTCAACAACGCCCCCTAGTCATTGGGTTTGGCCCCTGTGGTTTGTTGGCGGCTTTAGTGCTGGCACAAATGGGTTATAAGCCCATTGTTTTAGAGCGTGGCGCAGCAGTGAGGCAACGAACCAAAGACACCTTTGGCTTTTGGCGGAAGAAAATCCTTAACACTGAATCTAACGTACAGTTTGGTGAGGGTGGGGCAGGTACCTTCTCCGACGGTAAACTATACAGTCAGGTTAAAGACTCAAAACACTATAGCCGCAAAGTACTTGCTGAGTTTGTTGCAGCGGGTGCGCCTGACGAAATATTGTTTGTGAGTAAGCCCCATATTGGTACCTTTAGGTTGGTGTCGATGGTGGAAAAAATGCGCGCTAAAATCATTGAACTCGGTGGTGAAATTCGTTTTAACGCACGTGTTGATGGGGTGCAAATAGAAGACGGTAAGATGTGTGGTGTCACTTTGGCTGATGGCGAGGTGATTCATTCTAAGCATATTGCTCTGGCTATAGGGCATAGTGCTCGTGACACCTTTGAGATGTTGTTTGATAACAAGGTTTATATTGAAGCCAAACCCTTTTCTAT
>DDCR01000129.1:3366-35950 GCA_002335115.1 Oceanospirillaceae bacterium UBA2001 | reverse complement strand
GGCTGACCGAATGGCTAAATCAGCATGTAACTCTTTGAGCACATTGCGCAAGGATGGGGGCGTTTTAACACCTTCATTTACAGAAAAGCTCAACCCATGAGCTTGGGGTAAGCCCTGCTCCACACCATGGTATGGGTCTTGACCCAAAATCACGACTTTGACCTGCTTAAAGGGTGTTAGTTTAAAGGCGTTAAACCAATCTTTTTGAGCCGGTAGCACCTTGATCTGCTGATCTAACTGAATTTGAAGAAAGGTAGCCAGTCGTTCAACTTGTGGCAGCTGTAAGCACGGCTGCAACACCCTAAGCCAGCCCTCATCAAGCTGGTCTAGGTGTGCATCTTGCCAAATAGATTGAGCCACAATTGGACCAAAAAGCTATTTTACTTCGGGGCGCATGTGCGGAAACAACAACACATCACGAATCGAAGGCGCATTGGTAAACAGCATGACCAAGCGATCAATACCAATGCCCTCACCTGCCGTAGGTGGCATGCCATATTCAAGCGCCGCTATGTAATCTGCGTCATAATGCATGGCTTCATCATCACCCGCATCTTTCTCGGCGACTTGAGCTAGGAAACGCTCAGCTTGATCTTCGGCATCATTAAGTTCTGAGAACCCATTAGCAATTTCACGACCACCAACAAAGAATTCAAAACGATCAGTAACAAATGGGTCGAGGTCGTTACGACGGGCTAAGGGGGAAACCTCAGCGGGATAATGCGTAATAAAGGTAGGCTGATCTAATCGGTCTTCTACGGTCTTTTCAAAAATTTCAATTTGCACCTTGCCCAATCCGTAATAAGGCTTCAGTGGAATACCAAGACCTTCAGCAATGGCGCGAGCACCTGTTTCATCGGTTAACTGATCTGCTTTAAGGTCTGGGTTATAGTGCAAGATGGCGTCAAATACCGAGATGCGTTTAAACGGTTGAGCAAAGTCAAATTCGCTCCCTTGATAGGTGACTTTACTGTTACCCAGCACAGACTCAGCAATGTGTCGTAACATGCCTTCAGTTAAGTCCATAAGGTCCCGATAGTCAGCATAGGACCAGTAGAACTCTAACATGGTAAATTCTGGGTTATGGCGCGTAGACAAGCCTTCGTTGCGGAAATTACGATTAATCTCAAACACACGCTCAAAGCCACCCACAACCAACCGTTTAAGGTAAAGTTCTGGGGCAACCCGCAAGTACATATCACGGTCTAGAGCATTGTGATGGGTAATAAAGGGACGGGCTGAGGCACCACCAGGTATCACTTGCATCATGGGTGTTTCTACCTCCATGAACTCGCGCTTAATGAGGTACTGACGAATGGCTTCGACCACACGTGTGCGCATAATGAAGGTATTGCGGGATTCTTCATTCACAATAAGATCAACATAACGCTGACGATAACGCATTTCTTGGTCTGCAAGACCATGATGCTTATCAGGCAGGGGACGCAAGGCTTTGGTGAGTAACTGGGGCTCAGACATATCCACAAAAAGATCGCCTTTACCCGATTTTTGTAAGGTGCCTACTACCCCCACAATATCACCAAGGTCCCAGGTCTTGATCTCCTCTAGTTGCTCTGGTTGCAGGCCTTTGCGGTTAACATACAACTGAATACGACCAGACACGTCCTGAATTTCCATGAAGGCGCCACGATTTCGAATGATACGACCGGCAACCTTAACCTGCATAGCCAAGCCTTCTAACTCAGGCTTATCTTTTTCACCATGGGCCTGCTGCAGGTCTTGGGCGTAGCTATCGCGGCGAAAATCGTTAGGAAAGGCATTGCCCTCGGCGCGACGCTTGGCTAATTTAGCACGACGCTCAGCAATTAATTTGTTGTCGTCTTGCGTTAAACTTTCGTTAGTATCATTCATAAGTCTAGGTTCTATTCTTGGGTCATGGTCTTTTATGTGGTTGCTTGCTAGATTGGATTCATAACCCAGCTTTTAAGCTGGCTACAATAAACTGGTCTAAGTCACCATCCAACACCTTATCACAACCACCGGTTTGTACGTTGGTGCGCAGGTCTTTAATGCGTTGGTCATCAAGCACGTAAGAACGGATCTGGCTGCCCCAGCCAATATCTGATTTAGTGTCTTCTAGGGCTTGAGAAGCCTCCTGGCGCTTGAGCATTTCTTGCTCGTACAACTTTGCGCGCAGCTGTTTCATAGCTGAATCTCGGTTTTGGTGTTGCGATCGTTGATTCTGACACTGCACCACAATTCCTGAAGGAGCGTGCGTTAGACGCACGGCAGAATCTGTTTTGTTAACGTGCTGACCACCAGCACCACTGGCACGATAGGTATCTACCCTCAGATCAGCTGGATTAATCTCTATGTCTATATTGTCATCAATTTCGGGCGATACAAAGACTGAAGCAAAGGAAGTGTGCCGGCGACTGCTAGAATCAAATGGCGACTTTCGCACTAAACGATGCACGCCTGTTTCTGTGCGTAACCAACCAAAGGCATAATCACCATCAAAACGAATGGTGGCACTTTTTATGCCTGCAACATCACCATCGCTCACTTCCATAAGCTCAACTTTAAAACCTTTGTGTTCACCCCATCGCAGGTACATACGCAAAATCATACTGGCCCAGTCCTGAGCCTCAGTGCCACCAGAACCTGATTGAATATCTAAAAAAGCCGCGTTAGCATCCATCTCACCAGAAAACATGCGCCTAAACTCAAGCTTTTCTAAACCCATGGTTAGAGCATCCAGTTCAGACTGTACCTCGTCAAGCGTATCTTGATCGTTTTCTTCAACCGCCAAATCCAGTAAGTCACGGGCATCGATTAGGCCTGAGTCCATGGTGTCGATGGTATTAACCACGCCCTCAAGCAATGATCGCTCTTTCCCTAGGGCCTGGGCTCGTTCTGCGTCATTCCATACGTCAGGTTGCTCGAGTTCACGCTCGACTTCAACTAAACGCTCTTGTTTGTCAGCATAGTCAAAGATACCCCCTAAGCACTTGGGTGCGCTCAGCTAGGTCTTTCATGGCTTGGATGTAGGGATTGATTTCAAACATTATGGCATTACCAGCAAAGCAGGCGCTCTAGTTAGTGCAAATTTATGGCGGCATTATACCCGATAGTGGTGATTTTTGGCACCGTTTCCCCATCACTTTATGAGAGAGATTTAGACTAAGATTGAGGGATTTTGTTGTAACCTAATAATCACACCGAATGACAATATGCTATTTAGAAAGATCGGTATCTGCCCATTAATCTTAAAAAGACTGGATTAAGGCGCAACCTTGGCCACCCACCTTAACGTAGTTAGTTAAGCCGAGGAAACTCAATTTTAGGACAACGGTCCATCACCACAGCAATGCCAGCAGCTCTTGCCTTGGTGGCTGCATCTGCATGGTAAATGCCTAACTGCATCCACATCACCTTAGCCCCAATAGCAATGACCTCATCAGTCAAATCTGGCATGGCTTCACTGGCACGAAAACAATCCACCATATCCACATGCATGGGAATAGCCGCAAGGTTTGGGTAGCAGGTTAAGCCTAAGATGGTTTGATGCTGAGGGTGCACCGGAATAATCTGGTAGCCCTGTTGTTGCAGGTACAAAGCCACTTGATGACTGGCACGATGGGGCTTGGGGGACAAGCCTACCACCGCAATGGTTTTTACCTGATCCCGAATGTGTTTAATATCATTGTTGGTTAAGCCGTCAAGAGCCATGCATTATTCGCCTATATACACACAACCAGAGGTACAGGTTTCTTTCAACTCTAAGCGTGCAAGCTGCGGCAGTAGTGGTTTCAGCTGTTGCCAGATCCATTGCACCATGACTTCACTAGTCGGATTTTCTAAGCCTTTAATATCGTTTAAGTAGTTATGGTCTAACTGGTCATAAAGGGGTTTAAAAATCTGTTTAATATCACCAAAATCCATAATCCAACCCGTTGTTTCACCCACAGGGCCTGTCACCACAATACGCAATTGAAAGGTATGGCCATGCAGACGACCACACTTATGCCCTGCCGGAACGTTGGGTAAAAAGTGTGCTGAATCAAAGCTGAAGTCTTTATATATTTCCATTAACGGATGCCTGTAATTTTGTGGGTTTGCAAGCTCAAACGCCATTGAGGGTGACGCAAGCAGTAATCAACCGTTTGTTGCACATAGTTGTCGTCATCGTTAGAAGTGGCTATGTAAGACTTATCTAGTGGTTGTAAGTAATAATGTTCAAATTCAAAATCAATAAACTGTTCCGGCATAGCTTGGCGCTGTGGGTATACAAGTTTGAGTTCATGGCCCGTGGTTTGCACAACGTTAGAACTGCCTTTAGGACTTACACAAATCCAGTCAATAGTGGCAGGAACCGCTATCGTACCATTTGTTTCTATAGCAATTTCAAAACCCTGATCGTGCAGCTCGTGCACTAAAGCTTGGTCGACCTGCAACATCGGCTCACCCCCAGTGAGCACGACGAGTGGTTGGCCTGGCATGCCTTCTGGCCAACAGCTAGCGATTGACTGTGCCAAATCGTGGGCCTCATAACGTCCTCCTAGGGTGCCATCCACCCCCACAAAGTCAGTGTCACAAAAATCACAGATGCTTGTGCCTCGGCGCGCCTCACTGCCAGTCCAAAGATTACAGCCTGCAAAACGACAAAAAACTGCAGGCCGTCCAGCTTGGCGGCCTTCACCTTGGAGGGTATAAAAAATTTCTTTAACGGCATACATCATCAGACTTACACGTAAGGCACTGGGTCTGTGAGACCCACTTTAGCAAAAGCGTCTAAACGCTCAACACAAGAACCACATTGACCACAGGCTTTTTCTTGACCCAAGTAGCAAGTCCAAGTTTGGCGGTAATCTAAACCCATGTCTACGCCTGCTTGCAGAATAGCTTGTTTAGTTGCATGTAAAAAAGGACTGATGATTTGCACATCATCATAATTTGCGATGGCAGAAACAACATTCATCGCATCAACAAATTCAGGACGGCAATCAGGGTAGATGTCATGATCACCGGCATGGGCACCATAAAATACCTGTGTGGTGCCTAAGGACACAGCATAACCAATGGCCATAGATAATAAAATCATATTCCGGTTAGGAACCACCGTAGATTTCATATTATCTTCTTCATACTCTCCCATGGGAATGTCTATATCTGAAGAGGTAAGCGATGAACCTTGCAGTAATTGGTTGATCGCAGTGATGTCGACTAACTTATGCGATACCCCTAAACTTTCGCACACTCTCACTGCCACATCCAGTTCTTTACTATGGCGTTGGCCATAGTTAAACGACAGGGCATAGACATCATAACCTTGCTGCAAAGCAAGGTGCAAGACAGTATAGGAGTCCATGCCACCAGAATAGATGACAACTGCTTTTGGTTTCATAAGGCGACTAATCTGCATGGCGAATATTGAAGCCGCGCAGTATACCTTATGCTTACTGTTTACGCACTTTTTGCCAGTTTAGCTGGCTTCAAAGCATGCAAAATTCCATGGGCCCACTGGGGCCTATTTAGAGTGTATAAATGCACTTGATCAAGCCCCTGCTCAGCTAACTGTTCAATTTGTTTTACCGCAAATTCAATGGCTAATTTAAATTGATCATTTGCATCACTCAAACGTTCAAATGGAGCCACGATGTTAGCAGGCACAGTCGCCCCACAGCGGGCAGAAAAACGTTGTATGGCCACAATATCGTGAATCGGCATAATTCCCACCACGATAGGCACAGTGATGGCGAGCCCACGAACTCGGTCAGAAAACCTCAGCAAAGTCTCAGTGTCATAGCAGTACTGCGTCATAATTTGACTAGCCCCCGCAGCCACCTTCGACGCTAAATGGCCTATGTCTGCATTGACATTAGGCGCGTCTGGGTGAGTTTCAGGGTAGCCAGCAACTGAAATGGTACCATCAAACCAGTGTCTTAACCCTGCAACTAAATCAGCACCATAAGCATAACCTTGCGGATGGGGGATAAAGGGGCCACTAGGACTGTCACCACGCAAAGCCACTAGGTGATCAACACCTTCTTGCACAAATGTCTGAGCTGTTTTATTAATTGCTACGGTACTGGCACCCGCCGCAGTAATATGGGCAGCAGTAAGGTGCCCTCGCTGCTGTAACCTTTGAATGGCACTAAAGCTTTCTGCCTGACTTGAACCACCGGCACCATAGGTCATTGAACAAAATTCAGGCTGCCAAGTCGCAAGTCCAGTAAGGCAGGTGTCTAAAGCGAGGCTACTCACACTAGATTTAGGTGGGAAAAACTCAAAGGAATAACGACAATTCAAAGCATGCTCCAGTATTGACAGAAGAAATTAAACAATGTCTATTATGTCAGTTTGGGGCATACCTCTGGGTGAAAGCTTTAGGTTAAAGATGAATGGTATTCAAGTTATGGTGCAACCAGACAAGATTTACAACGCCATAGACAAAGCCAGTAGTAAACTTAATTCCGTCATTTCAATACTTGCTCCAGCCGTATCGCCTGTCCAACCATGAATGCGTTGCAGCATTAAACGGCGCATCAGGCCATACCCAATGGTTGCTGTAGTCAACACCACTAAAGATAACCAAAGGTTGAGGTAAAGCATGAGCAGTGCTAATAAAATACACCAAAACCAAACCCAATGGGTCTGTGCTTGGCTTTTAAGCTCCGTTCCTAAACCCTCAGCACGAACATAGGGGGTATGTACGATCAGCAGCATGACTTCAAAGCGGGCCAACACAGGCACGATTAACAGCACCAACCACTGCCAAGTAGGGGCTAATTGGATCACGGCAATCACTTCACTCAACGCCAACCACTTGAGCAATAATACCAGCACTAATACGATCACTGCTGAAGGACCACAGGTTGGATCTTTCATTAAATCCAAGGTGCGTTGTTTATCACCAAAACCACCTAACCAAGCATCAGCACTATCAGCTAACCCGTCCAAATGCAGCCCACCCGTTAGCCACACCCATAAAACCAAAACGAAGGCGGCCTGCATGGACGTAGTCACATCCAATTGAAGCCAACGCAGCAATAATGGCACACTGATTAAAGCACCCCCAATAACCGCCCCTACGATGGGGTAATAAAGCAGGGCTTTCCCTGCCACCTGCGGTGTCGGCACCTTATTTGCTATGGAAAAAACACGATAAACAGGGATACGTGTTAAAAATTGAAAAGCCAGAACTAAAGCATGATAGTGTCGATTAAACATCAAAAACATCCCACTAAGAAGAAAAGTCTAGACTAAGATGGTAGTCAGGTTGACCACTTTCATTTTCAAAGGATGCAACCTTTAAGCACGCAACGCATGCGTAGGGTAGGTTAACATTAAACATCCCTTTAGCATCCATATGTAAAATAGCCCCTAATATCGCCCTAATCACCCCCCCATGAGTAACGAGCAGTAGGTGTTCAGATTTTTGCGCAATGGCCAGCTTAACATGCTCGTGCAGCGCCTCCATCACCCGAGTTTGTAATTGAGAAACTGTTTCACCATTGGGTGCCGAGTTTTCCATTGGGTTATTCCAGAACGCACTCACCGCCTCTGGATCGGCGCGCCATATATCAGCACGTAACTTGCCATCCCAATCACCAAAAGATATTTCCTTTAAACGTTCATCTAATTGTGTCTTAGGCTCAATTGAATTTGCAAACTCTGCACAGCGGCACAAAGGAGAACTCACCAAATAATCTACTGACAAAGAAAAGCCTGCGAAGCTTTGCTGCATTTGCGCTAAGCCATCTGCACTTAGGGCCACATCAGTGTGGCCCCGATAAATGTCATCTGCCATGGTTTTTCCATGGCGCAATAAGCTGACCTTCATATTCCGTATGCCGTCATTAAGCCGACTTTTCAGAAACTGAAGCTTCTGCAAAGGTGGCCATTTCGTTATGGGTTACGCAAGCGCTTTTCAAAATAGATAGGGCAACACCAGCACCACTGCCTTCCCCTAGGCGCATATCTAAATCAAGCATGGCCTTTGCACCGAGTGAGGTCATCATGGTTTGATGGCCTGGCTCTGCAGATGCATGGGCAAAAAACATCCAATCCAGTATTTGAGGATGAATTTTAGCAGCTACAATGGCTGCCGACGTAGTAATAAATCCATCCACTAAAATAGCGATACCCAGCTGCCCCAAGCGAATGTAAGCACCCACTAACGCTGCAATCTCCAAACCACCGATGTGACGTAAAGCCTCTACAGGGCTGATCATCGCGGGCGCATGTTTAGCTAACGCAGACTCGATTACCTGAGCCTTATGACTGATCCCTTGAAGATCTAATCCAGTGCCCGGGCCTACCAAACGGGCCACACTTTGACCCGTAGCCCATGCCGCCAATGCAGTCGCAGAACTCGTATTCGCGATACCCATTTCACCACCAATAAACAGGGTGACTTGGTTCGCTGCGGCTCGATCTGCTGCAGCCATGCCCGCAGTCATGGCTTGGGAAAGCTGATCTAGGGTCATGGCAGGTTGTTGAGCAAAGTTAGAAGTGCCTGGCATTATAGTGCTATCAAGGACATCATTCATGCTGGGCAAATCTACCACAGTACCCACATTAACCACCTCAAACTGGGCATTATTTTGTCGTGCCAAAGCACATATTGCAGCTCCACCTCGAGAAAAGTTCTTCACCATTTCACCAGTGACCACTTGGGGAAAAGCCGATACGCCCTCTGCAGCGATACCATGGTCGCCAGCAAACACCACCACCTGAGCATGATCGACATTTGGCTTATCAACCCCCTGCATTGCGCACAGGCGCACAGCCATGGTTTCTAAAAGGCCTAAAGATCCTGGTGGTTTGGTCAACTGGCCTTGGCGTTCTAACCCTTGCTCCCTAGCATTGGCATTAAGTGCCGCTAAGGGCTGAAAAATCCAATCAATCGTCATAATAATTAATACTTCCAGTTAAAGTTTTAATACAAATCGTAGTTAAGGTTTTAAGTGCAATGGTAATCCAGCGACCACCAAGGTCACCGCATCACAAACCTGTGCTAATTGCTGATTCATGAGCCCAGAATAATCTTGGAATTGACGACTTAGTTCACCCATCGGCACGATGCCAGATCCCACTTCGTTGCTGACTAAAATGAGATGGTGCTGAGTGCGCTCCACTTGACCTATCAGTTGCTCCAATAAGGCATCGAGATCGGCAGCCTCAGTACACAAATGATTGCTCAACCATAGCGTTAAGCAATCCACCAGTACACAGCAGGGCTCTTGATCAAGTTCGAATAGGGTCTTGCTAAGGGTCAAGGGTTGTTCTACTAGACGCCAATGATTAGGCCTACGTCGTTTATGTATGGCCACTCGCTGGGCCATACTTCCAGCCCCCTCACTATGGTGCACCTCAGCCGTTGCCACATAGATTACCGCTAAGCCTGTCGCCGTTGCCGCCTGCTCAGCCAAGCTACTTTTACCTGATCGGGCACCTCCTAAAAATAATTGCCGCTTTGGGGCTTGGGTCTTCATGGCTAATATCCAGAGAGCTAATGTGGTGGTTTCTAGACCTAGTTTATCGTGAACCTATACCTATGAATACTCAAAAACGACCCGATTAAATCAATCTTAGAAGATACTCCTTGTCGGTGCCTAAGCCGATGGGTAAACTTGCGCGACTATTGAGGAGAGTGATAATGAAAAAACCTGTGAGCAACGAAAAGCATCAACAACGTATGGTTAAGGTAAAACAGCAAATTGATAAAAAAATTGCTAAAGCCGACAAAGAACAAGGCGTCTCAGTACTACTCACCGGCAATGGTAAGGGCAAAAGTAGCTCTGCATTCGGCATGCTGGCGCGCAGTTTAGGATATGGTCACAATTGTGCAGTGGTTCAATTCATCAAGGGGGAATGGGAGTGTGGAGAAGAGTTATTCTTTAGCCAACTTCCGCTGGTGTCCTACCATGCTATGGGCGCAGGTTTTACATGGGAAACCCAAAACCAAGCCGCTGATAAAGCAGCAGCTGAAAAAGCTTGGACACTGGCAGCATCGCTGCTGGCCGACCCCAAGATTAATTTTTTAATGTTAGATGAACTAACTTATATGTTTAATCATGGCTGGCTGAATCTAGATATGGTTACAGAAGCCATTAGCCAGCGACCTGCTCATATGAACTTGGTTATTACTGGCCGCGGCGCACCCGATGGACTCATTGCAGCATGTGACACTGTGAGTGAAGTTAAAGATATTAAGCATGCCTTTCGAAATGGTATTAAAGCCCAGCGCGGCATTGAATTCTAGACTAAACGTTATTATCGACGAAGAGCCGTGGATCACAGTTATGGCAGAATCAACAATTTACCTTTAACTCCATAAACAAGCAGCTTTATCTTAGTTTCGACAGCGCTTAGCCTATGTCGCCGCTGAATATGAAGGTGAAGGTGACGGAATGGGGAACGTATATACCACCATGTATATTGCATAAAAAAATGGCCTGAGTTACCCCAGGCCACAAAATCGCCACAAATACTGTGGAAAGCTTAGGTACAATACCCAGAGTCATTCAAACTGCCAAGTAAATGGCTAAAAATTCAGAATAGTTCCTAGACTTTACACCAGAGCTGCAAGCACAAGTATACGAGCATCTTTACTCACGCTTATACTCACACTTATACTTATACGGATACTCACACAGCTATTTGCTATATCGAGACCTGCACCATGGGCATTGCTTTATTTTTTGGTTCCACCACCGGCAACACTGAAGACATTGCCGACCAGATTCGAAATATTTTAGGTTCTGACAGAGTTGATATCTTCAACGTTGCTGATGACTCTGTGAGTCTAATGCTTGAGTACAGCACCGTTATTTGTGGCATCCCTACTTGGGACTATGGAGAATTACAGGCTGATTGGGAAGACATTTGGGAAGAAATCGATGCCTTAGATTTAACTGGCATACAGATGGCTTTTTTTGGATGTGGTGACCAAATCGGCTATCCTGAGTGGTACCAAGACGCCATGGGCCTATTACATGACAAATGTATTGGTCTAGGAGCCACGGCCATTGGGTATTGGCCCACTAGCGGTTACCAATATGAAGAGTCCAAGGCACAGACCCATGATGGTAGTCAATTTATCGGTCTAGCCGTTGATGAAGACGGTCAGCACGAATTAACAGAGCAGCGTGTTAGTACTTGGTGCCAGCAACTATTAGCAGAAATAAACGAGGTTTAAAAATGCAAACTGATGGTCCCCTCTCAGGCTACAGGGTAATTGAGCTAGGACAACTCTTAGCTGGCCCTTTTGCAGGTTGCATGCTGGGATATTTTGGCGCTGAAGTCATTAAGATTGAAA
The DNA here is from genome assembly GCA_002335115.1 of Oceanospirillaceae bacterium UBA2001. Classification (GTDB taxonomy): domain Bacteria; phylum Pseudomonadota; class Gammaproteobacteria; order Pseudomonadales; family Balneatricaceae; genus Njordibacter. The sequence continues at coordinate 24,663 of DDCR01000129.1, read as the reverse complement.
CTCCCAACGGGGGCGACCCTATTCGAAGCTGGCGCCAAATGAAAGATGGAACTTCCCTGTGGTGGTATTCACTGGCAAGAAATAAAAAGTCTGTCACTATCGACTTAAAAACTAAAGCGGGCATTGAATTAGTGAAGCAACTCATCAATTCTGCTGATATTGTGATTGAAAATTTCCGCCCAGGAGTGGTGGAGGATTGGGGCATTGGACCCACAGCATTTAAGCAATCAAACCCAAAATTAGTTTACGCTCGCATCTCTGGTTATGGTCAAACAGGGCCTTATGCCAGCAAACCTGGGTTCGCTTCTGTATGCGAGGGCATTAGTGGCTTTCGTTACGTCAACGGCCACCCAGAACAAGCTCCTGTCAGGCCTAATTTAAGCATTGGTGATACCATTTCTGGTATTCATGCTGCATTGGGTATTTGTTTAGCCCTACTTGAACAAAAAACGAGTGGCACAGGCCAAGTGGTTGATGTTGCCTTATATGAGTCTATGTTTAATTTAATGGAAGCAGTGGTGCCTGAATACGATGGCGCCAACGTGATTAGACAACCTTCTGGTAGCACCGTTACTGGCATAGTCCCCACCAATACCTACCGCTGTTTAGATGGTAAATACGTCGTTATTGGAGGTAATGGTGATTCCATATTTCAGCGCTTAATGACGGCAGCTGGCTACCCAGCTATGGCGCAAGACCCTGCTCTAGCCTCTAATAGCGGTAGGGTTGAGCATGAGGTGAGCATAGACAAAGCCCTTTGTGATTGGTGTGCCGCCAATAATGCTAGCCACATCTTAAACATCCTTGATCTTAACAGAGTGCCTGGTGGACCCATTTATAACGTGGAAGACATGGTGGCTGACCCACACTTTAATGCCAGAGGTTTATTTGAAAATGTACAGATCAATGGAGAAACCTTAAAAATTCCAGCTATCCTGCCAAAACTCGATAAAACCCCTGGTTCAACCCGCTGGCCTGGGCCAGAACTGGGGAGCCACAACCAACATGTATTGAATGAAATATTAGGATTGTCAGAAGTTGAATTAACGCAGCTTGCCCAAGATGGCGTGATACAAGCACCAAATTAAAGCCATGACCTGTAGTCCTAGAGCCCACATCCATGCGGTTGCATAGGCCGTTTGTGGGTAAATACCTAAAGCATCCGCTGGCCACAGGTTAATCACGATTCCTAAACCCCATTGACACGCAAAAGCCACCACAAAGACACACAAATTTAAACTGGTATTAACTCGACCCACTAAACTTTTAGGGACAGATTGGGATAAATAAGCATACATCAAAACACCAGAAGTTCCAAAAAACCCACTCAACCCCCACCATAGATGATGCCACTCACTCCATTCATTGATAATCACCCATTGACTCAAAATGTAGATGAGCATGCCCGATACGCTCACCACGTAAGAACTCACACCAAAGCGATATAAACTAGCAGCTAACCAACCCAACACCACAAAGCCTGCCGTCATAGCCAACGCCATAGTCAGAATAATTTGAGCGGCTACAGAGTCCGATAGGGATAAATAGTCTCTCAACCAATAGCCTGACCACAAACCCACAAACGCGCCAAAGACACCTTGAGTGGTAACAGATAGTGGGGCCATCTGACAGAAGCTAGGACTCTTAATAACCTGCCAGAGCTCAACCAGTTGCAACTTTAAGCCCTGCCCTTTTGAGTGCGTTGTGTATTTGGGGACTAAGCCATAAACCAATACACTAGCAACCACAGATGCCACACCTAATATTTGAAATAGTAGGCGCCAATCACCCCAAGTTAAAAACCACTGCACCGGGGTTGATGCGGAAACCACGCCTAAGCCACCTGCCATCAGTTGTAGACCGTTGACGAGAGGTAACTTCTCCGACGGTAACAGGTTGGCGTAGGCGGTAAATGCAGCCATTAAACATGCTGACACGCCAATGCCAATCAATCCACGGCCGATTAATAATCCTAGGGCCGAATCTGCTGAAGCAAATACCAGTGCACCCATGGCAGCAATGAGTAACAGAGCCGCACTGACCTTTCGACTTTCATAGCGATCAAGCAATAAACCTAAGGGCAACTGGCATAATGCAAAGGTCAATAAGTAGGCGCTACTGATTAAACCCATTTGGTTAGCGTCTAAGCCAAACTCCTGCACTAAATCTGGGGCAATAGCGACATTAACCACACGGTATAAAAATGATAAAAAATAGCCAAAAGCAAAGGGTAACAATAACTTAAACAACATAGTCCTACCTCTAGCAACGACATGTGCAAAAAGACTAAAGTCTTTAATAAAAACAAAAAAGCCCCTGCGACGAGGGGCTTACATAACAGTATTTTACATTCAAACTTTACACTTTAAAATTTACTGTAACTCAAAAAGGTATGTCGTCATCAAAACCATCATCAAAGCCACCTGCTTGTTGTTGCGGCTGCTGTTGAGGCTGCTGCTGAGTTGGTGGTGGTTGTTGCTGATAAGATTGTGACTGTTGGGGCCGAGCTTGTGGCGCTTGCTGATTGAAGTTCTGCTGCGGAGCTTGGCCACCTTGCTGGGGTGCATAACCACCCGTATCTTGACCACCACCTTGCGCATTGCCTTGGCGGCTATCCAACATTTGCATTTGCGAAGCAACAATTTCAGTGCTGTAGCGTTTCACACCGTCTTGTTCCCATTGACGAGTGCGCAATGCACCTTCAACATACACTTTTGAACCTTTACGCACATATTCGCTGGCAATTTCTGCGAGTCGGTTAAAGAACACGACCCGATGCCACTCGGTGCGCTCTTGGGGCTGACCCGTTTGCTTGTCTTTCCAAGATTCGGATGTTGCAATACTCAGATTAGTCACGGCGCCGCCACTGGGCATGTATTTTGTTTCTGGGTCTTGCCCCACATTACCTATTAGAATTACTTTGTTAACGCCTTGTGCCATGATCTTCTCCTGATGTATGAGTATTAATTTGCTGTATGTGTAAGCACATTAAAAGGCCAATAACCTTCAATGAGGGGAGAAAATTATAGACCTTAAATGGCAATTATTCAAAGCCTAAACCGCTTATTTTCTAGCCTCGTTCAATGACCTCCTTTAAAAGCTGTTATAGGTCACAGGTTATGCCTATAATGGCTGGTTTGCCCATTAGCGGATTGATTCATGGACACTATAATAGTACGCGGTGCGCGCACCCATAATTTGAAGAACATTGACATTGATATTCCGCGCGACAAACTCGTGGTAATTACAGGGCTTTCTGGTTCTGGAAAGTCATCCTTGGCTTTTGATACCCTCTATGCAGAAGGCCAAAGACGCTATGTGGAGAGCTTATCCACCTATGCTCGCCAATTCCTGTCAATCATGGAAAAACCAGATATAGACCATATTGAAGGTCTTTCCCCAGCCATTTCCATTGAGCAAAAATCAACCTCACACAACCCACGCTCGACCGTAGGCACCATAACGGAGATCTACGACTATCTGCGCCTATTATTTGCCCGAGCTGGAGAACCCCGCTGCCCTGAACATGACCTACCATTAGCCGCCCAAACCGTGAGCCAAATGGTCGATTTAGTATTAGACCAAGAGCCAGACCAACGCTTAATGCTGCTTGCTCCAGTGGTGCAAAACCGTAAAGGTGAGCACTTACATACCCTTGATGAATTGCGCAGTCAGGGATACATCAGAGCTCGTATCAATGGCACATTGTGTGACTTAGACGACGCACCCAGTCTAGAAAAGAACAAAAAACACACCATTGAGGTGGTCATTGATCGCTTTAAGGTAAAGCAAGGTTTGCAGTTGCGATTAGCAGAATCGTTTGAAACTGCCCTTAATTTAACAGATGGCATCGCTAAAGTAGCGTCTATGGACAATCCAAAAGCGCAGGAAATGATCTTTTCTTCTCGTTTTGCCTGCCCCACATGCGGCCACTCTATTGCCGAATTGGAACCTCGTTTATTTAGCTTTAACAGTCCCTCAGGTGCATGCCAAAGCTGCGATGGTTTAGGCATCCGACAATTCTTTGACGCAGGGAAAGTCGTGCAGCAGCCTGCCAACAGCTTATCTGAAGGTGCCATTAGAGGTTGGGATCGTCGATCCATTTATTACTATGGTTTGCTCAGCGCTATGGCCAAGCATTTTGGCTTCAGTATGGATACCCCATGGGAAACGTTACCCGCAGACGTGCATAAGCTGGTGCTGTATGGCACTGGAAAGATATCGGTAGAGTTTAATTACATCAATGACCGTGGTGACAAGGTAAGTCGTAATCATCCTTTTGAAGGCGTTATCAATAACATGCAAAGACGCTATCGCGAGACTGAGTCTAATATGGTGCGCGAAGACTTAGGTAAATACCTCAATATGCAGCCCTGCCCCAGTTGTGATGGCAGTCGCTTGCGCACTGAAGCACGGCATGTATTTATCGACGGTTTGAATCTACCACAAATTACCAATAAAGCAGTGGGAACCTGTGCTGACTACTTCGCCGAACTCAAGTTAGCGGGTAAGCAGGGTCAGATTGCCGATAAAATTGTCAAAGAAATTCGCTTACGTTTAGATTTTTTGGTTAACGTCGGTCTCGACTACCTCACCCTTGACCGCAATGCGGACACCCTTTCTGGTGGTGAGGCTCAACGCATACGTCTGGCTAGTCAAATCGGGGCTGGATTAGTCGGGGTAATGTATATTCTTGATGAGCCATCTATTGGATTGCACCAAAGGGATAATGAACGTTTGTTGAAAACCCTTATTCACTTGCGCGATCTGGGTAATACTGTGATTGTAGTTGAGCACGATGAGGAGGCGGTGCGCCTTGCTGATCACGTCATTGATATAGGTCCAGGTGCTGGAGTTCATGGAGGCTATGTGGTCGCCCAGGGCACCCCAGAGGAGGTTATGGCTAACCCTGAGTCTCTCACTGGACAATATTTGAGCGGTATCAAATGCATTCCACTGCCAAGCAAACGCCATAAACCCACGAAAGGAAAATGGCTTAAGTTACTGGGCGCAACCGGCAACAACTTACAAGGTGTTGATCTAGAGATTCCATTAGGCCTTATGACTTGTGTCACTGGCGTATCAGGCTCAGGCAAATCTACCTTAATCAACGCCACTCTTTACCCCTTGGCGGCGACTTTGTTAAACAAAGCTACGACTTTAGTGGCCTCGCCGCACCAACAGATAGAGGGCTTAAACCTAATGGACAAAGTGGTCGATATCGATCAAAGCCCCATTGGTCGAACGCCTCGTTCCAACCCAGCAACATACACGGGCATCTTTACCCCAATACGCGAACTATTTGCGGGCACCCAAGAGGCTCGGTCTCGAGGATATAAGCCTGGGCGTTTCAGCTTTAATGTGAAAGGTGGCCGCTGTGAGGCTTGCCAAGGTGATGGCGTGATTAAGGTAGAAATGCACTTTTTACCTGATGTTTACGTACCTTGCGATGTTTGCAAGGGCAAGCGCTACAACCGTGAAACCTTGGAAATCCAGTACAAAGGAAAAAATATCACCGAAGTGTTGGGCATGACAGTGGAGACGGCAGTTGAGTTTTTTGCCGCTGTACCTATGATACACCGCCGCTTAAAAACCCTGATGGATGTGGGCTTAAGCTATATTTGTTTAGGCCAAAATGCCACCACCCTTTCTGGGGGTGAAGCTCAACGGGTTAAACTGTCTCGTGAACTCTCTAAGCGAGATACAGGGCAAACCCTCTATATCTTAGACGAGCCCACCACAGGATTACATTTTGCTGATATTCAGCAATTATTGGTGGTGCTCCATCGCCTGCGTGACCATGGCAATACAGTGGTGGTGATTGAGCATAACCTAGACGTGATAAAAACTGCAGATTGGGTCGTCGATCTAGGCCCAGAGGGGGGTAATAAGGGTGGCCAAATTATTGCCACTGGAACCCCCGAACAAGTGGCAGCCAATAGCGCATCGCACACAGGACGCTTTTTACTGCCTTTACTTGAACGCAAAGCCTAACCTAGCCTAACTAAAGCCCACAGTGAAGTGGGTAGGCTGTTAGTTAACAAAGTCTTGCCTAAAGTCACTAGCTGGCGCTTTGTCTGTAACTAAAGTAGCCTGCAATCAGGCTACCCTAGTTTCAACAACCTTGAACATGCCACTTAAATAAAGCCAAAAAAAACCCAGCTCGAGGCTGGGTTTTTTAATTATGTAGACAGTTATTCGTCGCTAGCTTCAGGACGGTCAACTAGCTCTACATAGGCCATAGGGGCGTTATCACCAGGGCGGAATCCACATTTCATAATGCGGATATAGCCACCAGGACGCGCCTCATAACGAGGGCCTAGTTCATTAAACAGCTTGCCAACTGCTTCTTTGCTACGAGTGCGAGCAAAGGCCAAACGGCGGTTAGCAACGCTATCTTCCTTAGCTAGGGTGATCAGTGGCTCAGCCACACGACGCAACTCCTTCGCTTTAGGTAGGGTGGTTTTAATCAATTCGTGCTCAAACAAAGACACAGACATGTTCTTGAACATGGCCTTACGATGAGAGCTGGTCCGATTTAGATGACGACCACTTTTACGATGACGCATTTGTTAATTCCTTATCAAACTAAGTTTGAATTTTTTAGCCGATTAAAGACGTTATGCTTGGTTGCCCTTCAACATGGCGGGTGGCCAGTTTTCCAAGCGCATTCCAAGTGACAAGCCTCTAGAGGCTAACACATCTTTGATTTCGGTCAGTGACTTCTTACCGAGGTTCGGCGTTTTAAGCAGTTCAACTTCGGTGCGCTGAATCAGATCACCGATGAAGTTTAAGTTTTCTGCTTTCAAACAGTTAGCCGAACGCACAGTGAGCTCAAGATCGTCTACAGGACGCAGAAGAATCGGATCAATTTCCGGTTCATCAACCTTAGCTTCTGGTTCGTTGTCGTTTTCCAAGGCCACAAACACTGCCATCTGACGTTGCAGAATAGTAGCAGCGCTACGGATTGCTTCTTCTGGATCTATCGTACCGTTGGTCTCTAGATCAATCACTAGCTTGTCCAAGTTTGTCCGCTGCTCTACACGCGCACTTTCAACTGAGTATGCAACGCGCAATACCGGGCTGAAAGAAGCGTCTAGCTGTAACTTACCAATGGCGTGAGTTTCATCTTCGCCAAAGTCGCGTGTGTCAGCTGGCTCATAGCCAGCACCAGCACGCACAGTAAGCTGCATAACTAGCTTGGTTGCTGTGTTTAAATGGGCAATTACATGGTCTGGATTAGCCACTTCAATATCGTGGCTCAGTGCGATGTCAGCAGCAGTTACAGTACCTGGTCCCTGTTTAGTCAGGGTTAGGACAGCTTCTTCGCCGGCGTGCATAGTCAGTGCAACCCCTTTAAGGCTGAGCAAGATTTCAATGACGTCCTCTTGCACTCCCTCAATAGAGCTGTACTCATGCTCAACACCGTCAATTTCTACGTCAACGATTGCCGCGCCTGCCATTGAAGACAATAAAATACGACGCAGTGCGTTGCCTAGAGTGTGGCCAAAACCACGCTCTAATGGCTCAAGAATAATCTTCGAGCGGGTTTCGCTTAAGCGTTGCACTTCGATGTTACGCGGTGTCAAAATATCGTTGGTTGAAGTCATAGACTCACCTTTCACTGGGGCAATTAATAAAAGAGTTTACTTAGAGTAAAGTTCTACGATCAATTGCTCATTAATTTCGGCAGGCAGTTCACTACGCTCTGGCGTACTTTTAAAGGTACCTTCCAGTTTTGTAGTATCTACATCACACCACTCTACAGCTGCACGCTGGGCGGCTAACTCTAGAGCACTTTTGATGCGCAACTGCACTTTTGCCTTTTCACGGATCGAGATGACGTCACCTTCAGCCACTTTATAGCTTGGGATGTTGACTGTCTGACCGTTAACCAAAATGCTCTTATGAGAAACAATTTGACGTGCTTCAGCACGGGTAGAGCCGAAGCCCATACGGTAAACAACGTTATCTAGACGCGTCTCTAACAAACTCAACAAGTTCACACCTGTTGCGCCTTTAAGACGATCCGCTTCTTTATAGTAGTTACGGAATTGACGTTCAAGAATGCCATACATACGGCGAACTTTCTGCTTTTCACGTAACTGTGTACCGAACTCAGACAGGCGGCTACGGCGTGCGCCGTGAACTCCTGGAATGGTATCAGCTTTACATTTTGAATCTAATGCTCGCACACCGCTCTTAAGGAACAAATCTGTTCCTTCACGTCGAGACAGCTTGCAAACGGGTCCAATATATCTTGCCATTTGATCCTACCCCTTTATACGCGACGCTTTTTAGGCGGGCGACAACCATTATGTGGAATTGGAGTCACGTCTGTAATGTTAGCAACCTTTAGGCCGCAACCGTTTAAAGCACGAACCGCAGACTCACGTCCTGGTCCTGGGCCTTTAACAAATACATCAATGTTCTTCAATCCAAATTCCATTGCTGCTTTACCAGCACGTTCAGCTGCCACTTGGGCGGCAAAAGGCGTGCTTTTTCGAGAGCCACGGAAACCAGAACCACCCGCTGTTGCCCAACTGAGTGTATTGCCCTGGCGATCGGTCAAAGTAACGATCGTGTTGTTAAAAGAAGCATGAATGTGCGCGAGCCCATCCGCTACCTGCTTTTTAACTTTTTTACGTGTACGAGTACCTGGCTTAGCCATGTTGATATCCTGTACTTAGCTTATTTGCGAATTGGTTTAGTCGGACCTTTACGGGTCCGGGCGTTAGTCTTGGTTCGTTGACCACGCAGCGGCAAGCTACGACGGTGACGTACACCACGATAACAACCTAAATCCATTAGACGCTTAATGTTCATTGAGATTTCGCGGCGTAAATCGCCTTCGACGTTCATTGCAGTAATGGCGTTACGAATCTCATCTAATTTCTCTTCACCCAAATCACTGACCTTAGTGCTTTCCTCAATCTTGAGGTCGGCGCAGATCTTTTGGGCAGTAGGTCGGCCAATACCAAAGACATAAGTCAACGAGATAACCGTGTGCTTATGGTCTGGAACATTGACACCAGCTATACGAGCCATTCAATTTACTCCATTCGAGGCACTCAAAAAGTGCTTCGTTTTTTATTTTCTTCGTCACAGAAGGCGGCGAATTATACATCCCCCGCCTTACTACGTCAATGAAGCTTAGCCTTGGCGTTGCTTATGACGTGGTTCAACTTTGCAGATCACTCGAACTACACCGCTGCGACGTACGATTTTACAGTTTCGGCACATTTTCTTTACAGATGCACGTACTTTCATTTCGAACTCCTAAATTCTTGGGGCAAATGCCAGACTTAACCTAACAGTCCACCATTACCCTTTAAATTCGATTTCTTCATCAGGGAACTATACTGGTTGGACATCAAGTGAGATTGCACTTGGGACATGAAATCCATGACCACAACTACAACAATCAATAACGATGTACCACCAAAGTAAAAGGGCACATTCCATGCGATTACTAAAAACTGCGGCATTAGCGAGACCGCGGTGATGTAAAGCGCACCGAATAACGTTAACCGACCCAAAACAGTGTCGATGTAACGCGCCGATTGTTCACCTGGGCGAATGCCTGGGATAAATGCCCCAGACTTCTTCAAGTTATCCGCCACGTCTTTAGGGTTAAAGACCAATGCGGTATAAAAGAAGCAAAAGAACACAATACTTACTGCAAACAGTAGAATGTATAGGGGCTGGCCCGGCGCTAGCGCCAAAGCAAAGTCCTGCACCCATTGCATACTATCTGCTTGACCAAACCACTGACCGATGGACGCCGGTAGTAATAAAATGGCCGATGCAAAAATTGGCGGAATACCCCCCGCCATATTCACCTTCAAAGGCAAATGGCTGGACTGAGCGGCGAATACCTTATTGCCTTGCTGACGCTTGGCATAATTAACGGTAATACGGCGCTGACCACGCTCCATGAACACCACAAATGCGATGGTCGCGAGCGCCAGTACGGCGATTGCTAACAGGGCGATAATATTTAAGTCACCCTGACGGGCGGCCTCAAATGATTGTCCTACCGCACCGGGAAGACCCGAAACAATACCTGCAAAGATGAGTATTGAGATGCCATTGCCAATGCCCTTTTCTGTCACTTGCTCACCAAGCCACATTAAAAACACTGCACCAGACACCAAGGTTACGACTGCAACGAAATAAAAGCTGAGGTCTGCATTAAAGGCAATTCCTTGCCCAGCAAGACCGACCGCCATAGCTAAAGACTGTACCGTGGCTAAAATCACAGTACCGTAGCGGGTGTATTGACTTATTTTCCGTCGACCAGCTTCCCCTTCCTTCTTCAACTGCTCTAAATGTGGACTTACCACAGTCATGAGCTGCATGATTATCGAAGCCGATATGTAAGGCATAATGCCCAAGGCCAAAATACTCATACGCTCCAATGCACCACCCGAAAACATGTTAAACATGCTCAGGATAGTACCTTGATTCTGCTCGAACATAGCGGCAAGGCGGTCAGGATTAATCCCAGGAACTGGAATATGTGCCCCGATACGATACACTAAAATGGCGATCAGCACGAAGCGCAAGCGAGACCATAACTCACTTAGCCCACCTTGATTACCAGCTGGTGACTTACCTTGCTTTGCCATACTATGCCTCGATCTTACCGCCAGCAGCTTCAATAGCAGCTGCTGCGCCCTTAGTTACGCGCAAACCTTTGACAGTAACTGCCCGGGTTAACTCGCCACTAAGAATTATTTTGGCATCCTTCATGCGATCGTTAATCACGTCAGCAGCTTGTAACGCCGCCAAGTCAATCACGTCGACCTTCATACTAGCCAATTCACTTAACCGCACTTCTGCTACGAACGCAGCTTTGCGCGAAGTAAAACCAAACTTAGGTAGACGCCTTTGTAGCGGCATCTGTCCGCCTTCGAATCCAGGCTTAACACTGCCGCCAGACCGAGACTTTTGACCTTTGTGACCACGGCCACAGGTCTTGCCTAAACCAGAACCGATGCCACGACCGACGCGCTTAGGCGCGTGGGTAGATCCTTCAGCTGGGGATAGAGTATTTAAACGCATAACAATTTCCCTTATTCGCCTTCAACGCGAACCATGTAGTTGACCTTGTTGATCATGCCACGCACAGATGGAGTGTCTTCCACTTCTACTGTATGCCACATGCGCTTAAGGCCAAGACCTTTGACGCAATCACGGTGACGTGGCAATTTGCCATGCACGCTGCGCACAAGGGTGACCTTGATCATAGACTTTTTTGTTGCCATGACTAATTACCCCAAAATTTCTTCGACAGTTTTACCACGCTTAGCTGCAATCTCTTCAGGAGAGTTCATGGCTTTTAGGCCATTGAAAGTTGCACGCACTACGTTTACCGGATTGGTAGAACCGTAGCACTTAGCTAATACGTTGTGGACACCAGCCATTTCAAATACAGCACGCATCGCGCCACCAGCAATTACGCCAGTACCTTCAGATGCTGGCTGCATGTATACCTTAGAGGCACCATGGCGAGCTTTGATAGCGTATTGAAGGGTAGTACCGTCCAATTCCACTGTAATCATGTTGCGACGCGCAGCTTCCATAGCTTTCTGGATTGCAGCAGGCACTTCACGAGCCTTACCACGTCCAAAACCTACACGGCCTGCGCCATCACCTACCACTGTTAAAGCGGTAAAGCTAAAGATACGACCACCTTTAACCACTTTAGATACACGGTTAACCTGTACCAAGCTTTCTTGCAGGTCGCCGTCTTTCTGTTCAATGTTAGCCATTGTCATATTTCCTTAGAACTGCAAGCCAGCTTCACGCGCGGCATCAGCCAACGCCTTCACTCGGCCGTGGTATTTAAATCCAGAACGATCAAACGCGACCGTCTCGACACCTGCTTCTTTAGCGCGAGTTGCGATCAAAGTGCCTACTAGGGCAGCTGCATCAGCGTTGCTAGTAGCGTTTGAACGCAAGCTAGAATCTAAAGTAGAAGCTTGAGCTAATACTTGAGAACCGTCGCCAGAAATGACTTGTGCGTAGATGTGCTGCGATGTGCGATTAACACACAACCGAGTTACACCTAGGTCACGCATCTTATAACGTGCGCGGGCGGCGCGACGTAAACGTGCAATTTTCTTTTCCATGTTATCTTGCCTTACTTCTTCTTAGCTTCTTTACGACGCACATGCTCGTCTGCATAACGCACACCCTTACCTTTATAAGGCTCTGGTGGACGGTAGGCGCGAATTTCNNCTCTGGTGGACGGAAGGCACGAATCTCGGCAGCCGCTTGGCCAACACGTTGTTTATCAACACCAGAAACTACAACGGTAGTTTGGTTTGGACACTCGGCAGTGATGCCTTCAGGCAACTGGTAATCTACCGGATGGGAAAAACCCAAAGTTAGATTAAGCACAGATCCTTTAGCGGCAGCACGGTAACCAACACCTTGCAAAAGCAACGTCTTAGCAAAACCATTAGCTACACCAATCACCATATTATTGACTAAGGCACGTGTAGTACCTGACATGGCAATGGCAAGCTTGCTATTATTGCGAGCACCGAAGGTTATTTCATTGTCGGCTTGGTTCACTTCCACATCTTTGTGGATGACCAGGTCCAAAGAACCTTTGCCGCCTTTAACGGTCAAGTCGCGACCCTTAATGGTAACGGTTATCCCTGCAGGCAACGCCACAGGGCTTTTTGCTACTCGTGACATGACAACTCCTTAAAATACGGTACAAATGACTTCACCACCGATACCAGCAGCACGAGCTGCACGGTCGGTCATAACGCCATGAGAAGTTGTAACGATTGCAACACCTAAACCACCTTCAACAGTAGGGATAGAAGAAGCGCCTTTGTACACGCGTAGAGAAGGCTTAGAAATGCGCACAATCTTTTCGATTACAGGCTTGCCTTCGTAATATTTCAAAGTAATGGTCAACTCTGGCTTGGTGCCTTCAGCAACAGCAATGTCACCAATGTAGCCTTCGCTTTGTAGGACCTGCGCTACTGACACCTTCAACTTTGAAGAAGGCATAGTGACCGATACTTTACCAGCCATGTGCGCATTACGGATGCGAGTAATCATATCCGCTAATGTGTCTTGCATACTCATGTGAGTGAGCTCCAATTATAACTTAAGTACCACGCGCCCTAAAGCTCGCTTAACAAAAGCGTGACCAGACCTAAAGCCGGTATTGACTTTGGTTTCCAATCACCCGATTTTTTTTAAAACTGGCCACAAAGCAAATAAGCTTTGTCGCCAACTTTTTACCAGGATGCCTTTTTAAGGCCTGGTACATCGCCACGCATCGCCGCTTCACGAAGCTTGATACGTGATAGGCCGAACTTGCGGTAAACCGCATGTGGACGACCTGTGATTTGACAACGACGCATTTGACGCACTGGACTTGCGTTGCGAGGCAACTTTTGCAAAGCCATTTGCGCATCCCAACGATCTTCTTCACTGGTATTAACGTCGTTTAAAATTACTTTGATTGCATCGCGCTTAGCGGCAAACTTAGCAACAGTTTTTGCACGCTTGTCTTCACGCGCCTTCATGGAAGATTTAGCCATGTTATCGCCCTACTTTTTGAACGGGAAGTTCAGAGCTGTTAATAGCGCTAAACCTTCGTCGTTGTTACGTGCTGTGGTAGTGATAGTAATATCCATACCCCGTAGCTTATCCACTTTATCGTATTCGATCTCAGGGAAAATGATCTGCTCGCGCACACCCATGCTGTAGTTCCCGCGTCCATCGAACGACTTAGGATTTAAGCCTCGAAAGTCACGGATACGTGGGATAGAAATATCTACCAAACGGTCGAAAAATTCCCACATTTGCTGGCCGCGTAAAGTCACTTTACATCCGACTGGCCAACCTTCACGCACTTTAAAGCCTGCAATAGACTTACGCGCTAAGGTGACAACAACTTTCTGACCGGCGATAGCTTGTAAGTCAGCTACTGCGTTTTCGATCATTTTCTTATCGCCAATGCCTTCACCAACACCCATGTTCAGAGTAATTTTGGTGATCTTTGGAACTTCGTTAACGTTAGCTAGCTTCAACTCGGTATGGAGTTTGGCTGCCACTTCGTTTTTGTATAATGCTTTTAGTCTTGACATAGTCCGAATCCCCTTATGCGCCGATCACTTCGCCGCTGGACTTGTAGATACGTACCTTACTGCCGTCTTCAAGAATCTTGAAGCCAACACGGTCGCCCTTGCCAGTCGCGGAGTTGAAAATAGCAACATTAGAAGCCGCAATCGGTGCTTCCATATCAATGATGCCGCCAGGTTGGTTCGTTGTTGGGTTTGGCTTCTGGTTTTTCTTAACCATATTGATGCCAGACACAATGAAGCGACCATCAAGAACTTTTGCGACGGTGCCGCGCTTGCCCTTGTCTCTGCCTGCGATGACGATTATCTCGTCATCGCGCTTAATTTTAAGCATGTCTTTATCCTTTCCTACAACCTTCTCACACTAGCAAAAGTGCAACTGCACTCTCACTCCCCTTTAATAAGGGAACAAGCCTCCTTGCGGAGTTTTATAGTACTTCAGGTGCCAGGGAAATAATTTTCATAAATTTCTCGGTACGCAACTCACGAGTTACTGGGCCGAAGATACGAGTACCAATTGGGGCGTCTGATGCGTTCAATAACACAGCAGAATTCACGTCAAAACGGATGATAGAGCCATCCGGACGACGCACACCTTTACGGGTCCGTACTACTACAGCTTTAAGCACTTGGCCTTTCTTCACCTTACCGCGAGGAATAGCTTCCTTAACAGTAATTTTGATGACATCGCCGATGCCTGCGTAACGACGGTGAGAACCGCCGAGTACCTTAATGCACTGTACTCGCTTGGCGCCGCTGTTATCAGCAACGTCTAGCATTGATTCAGTCTGAATCATGATTTACTCCAAACAATTAGGGCCAATTTCACGCCCAACAACTAGAATTTCTTCTAATTTAGGTACCTAAAATTGGAGTTCCCTAGAAGCGAGGCGGGTATTCTACACCTTTGCGACGCTTTCTTCAATTTTTACCAGAGACCAAGACTTAGTCTTTGAAATCGGACGTGTTTCACCAATAGTGACTAAATCACCAGTGTTACACTCATTATTCTCATCATGTGCATGAAGCTTAGTCGAACGCTTCACATACTTGTGATAAATAGGGTGCTTAACACGACGCTCAATCAGTACGGTAATAGATTTCTCCATCTTGTCACTGATAACCCGGCCAGTGGCCAGACGAGACTGTTCAGTTGCCGTCATATTAATTACCTGCCTTTTCGTTAAGAATAGTCTTTACGCGGGCGATATCGCGACGCGCCTGTCCCAATAAATGAGACTGACCTAACTGACCTGATGACTTTTGCATGCGCAAGTTAAACTGTTCCTTTAATAGGTCCAGTAAAGACACTTGCAATTCGTCAACAGATTTTTCACGCATTTCAACAGCATTCATTACATCACCGTCCGTTTAACAAAAGTGGTGGCGAGTGGCAATTTAGCAGCAGCGAGCGTAAACGCTTCGTTGGCTAGTTGCTCTGAAACACCTTCCATTTCAAACAAGACTTTACCAGGCTGAATTTGGGCAACCCAATATTCAACGTTACCCTTACCTTTACCTTGACGAACTTCAAGAGGCTTTTGAGTAATTGGCTTGTCTGGGAAAACTCGGATCCAAATTTTACCACCACGCTTGATGTGACGCGTCATAGTACGACGAGCCGCCTCAATTTGACGGGCAGTAATACGGCCACGGCCAGTAGCCTTAAGACCAAATTCACCAAAGCTTACTTTACTTCCGCGAAGTGCAAGACCACGGTTACGGCCTTTATGCATTTTGCGAAATTTTGTGCGTTTAGGTTGCAACATTACAGTATCCCCTATTTAGCTTTTTTCTGAGCGTTGCTCTTAGCAGCGCGGACTTCGTCCAAACCACCCAGAATTTCGCCTTTAAAAATCCACACTTTAACGCCGATGATGCCATACGTAGTATTGGCCTCATAGGGAGCGTAGTCGATGTCTGCACGGAATGTGTGCAATGGAACGCGACCTTCACGATACCATTCAGAACGTGCAATTTCTGCACCCCCAAGACGACCACCTAGCTGAATCTTGATGCCTTCAGCACCTAGACGCATGGCGTTCTGCACAGCCCGCTTCATGGCGCGACGGAACATAACCCGACGCTCCAATTGACCAGCTACACTTTGTGCAACGAGTTTCGCATCCAATTCTGGCTTCCGAATTTCTTCAATGTTGATGTGCACAGGCACNNCCCATCATTTTAGAACATTCATTACGTAGCTTTTCTACGTCTTCACCTTTCTTACCGATAACGATACCAGGGCGAGCCGTGTGAATTGTAATACGTGCATTTTGAGCAGGACGCTCAATTTCGATGCGACTCACTGAAGCACGTTCAAGACGCTGCTCCAAAAAGGCACGAACTTTTAAGTCCTGCAACAGGTTAGTCGCGTAAGCAGAGCGGTTCGCATACCAAGTTGAGGTATGGTCCTTCACAATACCAAGACGAATACCCGTAGGATGAATTTTCTGTCCCATGGTAGCTCCTATTTCTCAGCGACTTTTAAAGTGATATGACATGAACGCTTTAAGATTCGGTCAGCACGGCCTTTGGCCCGTGGACTGATGCGTTTCATGGTCATACCTTCGTCAACGAATGCGGTAGAAACCGTTAATTCGTCAACGTCTAGACCGTTGTTATGTTCTGCATTAGCAATCGCTGAATCTAACACTTTTTTAACTAACTCAGCAGCCTTTTTGGGACTGTAAGCTAAAATAGTAAGTGCTTCATCAACGCGCTTTCCGCGAATTTGATCGACAACCAAACGCGCTTTTTGAGCAGATATTCTGGCACCCATATGTTTTGCGGTGACTTCCATCATATTCTCCATTAACGCTTGGCTTTCTTGTCTGCTGCATGGCCCTTATAGGTCCTTGTCGCAGAAAATTCGCCCAGTTTATGCCCTACCATGTCTTCAGTTACGAAAACAGGTACGTGTTGGCGTCCGTTATGGACTGCAATCGTCAACCCTACAAAGTTAGGGAAGATCGTCGAGCGACGCGACCAAGTTTTAATTGGTCGACGTTCATTCGCTTCAACTGCAGTCTCAACCTTTTTCAACAAATGAAGGTCGATGAAGGGACCTTTCTTAAGTGAACGTGGCACAGCCGTATCCTCTATTTAAGTTATTTAGCGTTTCGACGACGAACAATAAGTTTGTCGGTGCGCTTGTTGCTACGAGTTTTGTAACCCTTAGTTGGAGTACCCCATGGTGACACGGGATGACGACCACCAGAAGTACGACCTNNTCACCACCACCATGCGGGTGATCAACTGGGTTCATTGCCACACCGCGAACGGTAGGACGAACACCACGCCAGCGGGAGGCGCCAGCCTTACCCAATGACCGAAGGCTATGCTCGGAGTTGCTTACTTCGCCCAGAGTGGCTTTACACTCAACACGAATTTTACGCATTTCGCCGGAACGTAGACGTAATGTGGCGTAATCACCTTCACGCGCTACCAGTTGCACAGAGGCACCAGCAGAACGAGCAATTTGCGCACCCTTACCTACTTTCATTTCAACGCAGTGCACTACGCTACCCATAGGGATATTGCGTAGAGGCATGGTGTTACCACTCTTAATTGGTGCATCAGCACCCGAGATGATTTGATCACCGGCCTTCATGCCTTTTGAGGCAATGATGTAACGACGTTCGCCGTCTGCATAAAGCACAAGTGCAATATTAGCAGTGCGGTTTGGATCGTATTCAATACGCTCTACAGTGGCTGGAATGCCATCTTTATTGCGTTTGAAGTCAACCATACGATAATGCTGCTTATGACCACCACCAATATGACGGGTAGTGATACGGCCGTTATTATTCCGACCGCCAGACTTTGACTTCTTCTCTAACAAAGGAGCGTACGGCTTACCTTTGTGTAGATCAACGTGTACGACTTTAATGACGTGACGACGACCCGGAGAAGTAGGTTTACACTTAACTACAGACATGTGCTTCTCCTTACGCCTCAGCGATGAAATCGATGTCATGGCCTTCCGCTAAGCGTACATACGCTTTACGGATGTTGTCTTTGTGACCAATGCCATAACGGGTGCGTTTCGCTTTACCCTTAGCATTAAGCACGCGTACAGACGCCACCTTAACTTCGAACAACTGCTCAACAGCCTTTTTAATCTCTGGCTTAGTCGCATCCGCGGCAACGCGGAAAACAACCTGACCACCGTCATCAGCAACGATGGTGGCTTTCTCAGAAATATGTGGGCCTAGCAGCACTTGATAAATACGTTCTTGGTTCATCCTAGCAACTCCTCGATCTTCTTCAGAGCAGCAACGGTCACAATAACCTTCTCGCTTCCTACCAAGCTAACAGGGTTAATGCCAGCGGCATCAACAACGTCGATCTTAGGAATGTTACGAGCGGCCAAGTAGAGGCCCGTTTCTACGACTTCAGTCACAATTAATGCGTCGGTAGCACCAAACTCAGCAAGCTTAACAAGCATTGCCTTGGTTTTAGCTTCAGCCAGCTCAAAGGTCTCAACTACGATCAAGCGCTCTTGACGCACCAATTCGGCTAAGATGCACTGCATCGCCGCACGGTACATCTTACGATTAACTTTTTGTGAGTGATCTTGAGGACGAGCTGCAAATGCACGACCACCGCCAACCCAAATTGGGCTACGAATAGTACCAGCACGTGCACGACCTGTGCCCTTCTGATTCCAGGGCTTACGACCGCCACCACTCACTTCTGAACGGGTCTTTTGCTTGCGAGTGCCTTGACGGCCGCCAGCTAAATATGCGGTAACTACTTGATGAACAAGCGCTTCATTAAAGTCACGACCAAAGGCTACTTCGGACACTTCAACTGAACCACCTGCGACAAGATTTAAATTCATGATATTCTCCTAAGCCTTACCGACGGATTTTGACGGTAGGTCTAACGATCACATCACCACCGGGTGCACCAGGAACAGCGCCTTTGATTAACAACAGATTATTTTCTGTGTCAACGCGAACGACTTCTAGTGATTGGGTAGTAACTTGTTCAGAGCCCATATGACCCGCCATTTTCTTGCCTTTCCAGACTCGACCGGGGGTTTGACACTGTCCAATAGAACCGATAGAACGGTGGGAGATAGAGTTGCCGTGGGTTGCATCTTGCATGGTGAAATTCCACCGCTTGATACCACCCTGAAAGCCCTTACCTTTTGATTGGCCTGTGACGTCTACTTTCTGACCAACTTCAAAACGTTCGACAGATAGCTTATCGCCAACAGAGACTTCTTCGCCATCAACATTGCGCATTTCCCATAAACCACGACCAGCAGCAGAATTTGCCTTAGCAAAATGGCCTGCAGCAGCCTTAGTAACGCGTGAAGCGCGACGTTCGCCAACAGTAATCTGAATGGCTGCATAGCCGTCAGTATCTGCTGTCTTCACTTGCGTTACGCGGTTGGGATCAACCTCGATAACGGTGACTGGCACGGAATCACCTGCTTCGGTGAATACACGGGTCATGCCCGCCTTCCGTCCGACTAATCCAATAGTCATTGTATTACCTCAAATTGCCAGTTGTGCACGGGGCTGCTTACCCACTACGGCTGACGATACACGTCAATTGCACGAAAAAATAAAAAATAGTACATGTTTTAAGCGCTGTCACGCTGCCTTTCGGCACTAAAATTCGATTAGCTCAAGCTGATCTGAACATCTACGCCCGCAGCAAGGTCTAGCTTCATCAATGCGTCTACAGTTTTTTCTGTAGGGTCAACGATGTCTAGCACACGCTTATGGGTGCGGATTTCGTACTGATCACGCGCGTCTTTGTTGACGTGCGGTGAAGTCAGAACTGTAAAACGTTCTTTGCGAGTAGGCAGTGGAATAGGACCACGAACCTGAGCGCCAGTACGCTTAGCAGTATCTACGATTTCCAACGTAGAAGAATCAATCAGACGATGATCAAAAGCCTTCAACCGAATACGGATTTTTTGGTTTTGCATTATCGACTACAACCTTCTTTAAACGGGTTTAAATCTAGCCCATTTTCGCACCAAAAAGCATAAAGCCTTATGGCCCAAATAAAATGGGTACGGGATTGTACGGGATTAGCCAAACGATTGCAACGAAACGTAACGCAAAAATACACTGCACAACGAACTTTCCCCAATGGGATTAGCCTAGTGGAAAAGCGCCGGAGTCAACACAGATGTGAAATTAAACAGCGCTTAATTCCATGTAAGCACCACCTTGCCACTGGTGCCCGCCGCCATGGCCGCAAAGCCCTGCTCAAAGTCTTGCATGTTAAACCGGTGGGTGAGGATAGGTTCTATATTAAGGCCCGATTGCAACATAGCTGCGGCCTTGTACCAGGTCTCATACATTTCGCGGCCATAAATGCCTTTAATGGTAAGGCCTTTGAAGATCACCTGCCCCCAGTCAATGGCCACTTTGCCGCTTAAAATGCCCAGCATGGCGATTTTACCACCATGGTTCATGTGCTTAAGCATCTGCTCAAACGCCGATTCTACACCCGACATTTCTAAGCCCACGTCAAAGCCTTCTTGTATG
Organism: Oceanospirillaceae bacterium UBA2001; assembly: GCA_002335115.1. GTDB lineage: Bacteria > Pseudomonadota > Gammaproteobacteria > Pseudomonadales > Balneatricaceae > Njordibacter. Next base: position 4,028 of record DDCR01000129.1, on the reverse strand, counting down.
TTGAGCTCGGCCATGACCTCAGCCATGTCTTCATGGGCCACATTAACGCTGCGGGTGGCGCCCATGGCCTCAGCCAACCGCAAGCGGTGAGAATTAATATCAGTCACCACCACTTGGCGGGCGCCCACATGACGAGCAATAGCTGCCGCCATTAAGCCAATGGGGCCGGCACCAGTAATAAGCACATCTTCACCCACTAGATCAAAGCTAAGGGCCGTATGCACGGCATTGCCTAAGGGATCGAAGATGGCTGCATGCTGGTCATCAATGTTGTCAGGCACTACAAACACATTATCAACTGGCAAGCTGAGGTACTGAGCAAAGGCTCCGGCTCGGTTAACCCCAACGCCCACCGTGTGAATACACAGGTGGCGCCTGCCCGCCCTGCAGTTGCGACAATGACCACAGGTAATGTGGCCTTCACCTGATACGCGTTGGCCAATATGGTAGGCCTCAACTTGACTACCCATGGCCACAATATGGCCCACAAACTCATGACCCACGGCCATGCCCACTGGAATGGTTGACTGCGCCCACTCATCCCAATTATAAATATGCATGTCGGTGCCACAAATGGCAGTGTGGCTTATTTTGACCATCACATCATGATCACCCATGGTAGGTAAAGGGATGTCCATGAGCCATAAACCAGGGCGAGCGTG
>DDCR01000129.1:0-3326 GCA_002335115.1 Oceanospirillaceae bacterium UBA2001 | reverse complement strand
GTGCCTGTAAGTGTGTTGGTGTTCATTGAATCACCTCTAGTTCACGGCCCACTTGGGTAAATGCTTGAATAGCTTCATCAATTTGCTCAAGGCTTAAAGCCGCCGACATTTGAACACGAATGCGCGCCTGATCTTGGGGTACCACAGGAAAACAGAAACTCACCACATAAATGCCCAAGGCTTGCATCCGCTTGGCAAATTCAGCAGCCAGCACTGCGTCACCCAAAAGCACGGGAATAATGGCATGATCAGCCCCCAATAGCTGGAACCCTAAGTCTTGCATACGCTCACGAAAGTGGCTGGCATTAAGCCATAATTGTTGGCGTAGTTGAGGCTGCTGAAGCACTAAATCCAGAGCCTTTAGGGTGGCTGCACAAATGGCTGGAGCCAAGGCGTTAGAAAAGAGATAGGGCCGTGAACGCTGCCTGAGCCAAGCAATAACCGCTTTGCTAGCCACCACATAACCCCCTGAAGCGCCACCCAAAGCTTTACCAAAAGTACCAGTCATCATATCCACACGGCCCATCACATTGCATTGTTCATGACTGCCTCGCCCTTGTTCGCCAACAAAGCCCACAGCGTGGGAATCGTCCACCATAACCATGGCATCATATTGCTCAGCGAGGTCACACACAGCAGACAAGTTGGCGAGACTGCCGTCCATGGAGAATACCCCGTCGGTGACCACCAAACGGGTGCGTGCGTCTTTGGCTGCCAGTAATTGCTGCTCTAAGGCCTGCATGTCATTATTGGCATAGCGCAAGCGTTGCGCCTTACATAACCGCACGCCGTCGATAATGCTGGCATGATTGAGGGTGTCACTAATAATGGCATCTTGAGCATCCAAAAGGGTTTCAAACAAACCCGTGTTGGCATCAAAGCAAGAGGAGTAAAGAATGGCATCTTGAAAACCCAAAAATTCAGCAAGGCGTTGCTCCAAATGTTGGTGCAGGGTTTGCGTACCACAGATAAAACGCACCGAAGCCATGCCAAAGCCATGACTATCTAAAGCCTGTTTGGCCGCCTCAATTAAACTTGGGTGGTTGGCCAACCCCAAGTAATTATTGGCACACAAATTAATAGCGCTCTCTCCCAGAGCGTCAGTAATATTTGGGTCTTGTGGCGACGTAAGAGCTCGCTCATGCTTAAACAAACCTTGTTCATGGAGGCTATCTAGCTGTTGCTGCAAACGAGTATTTAAGTTTAATGGATGGCTGGTCATAAAGCGCTCCTTGGTGATGGTGTTTTTGGCTTGGCTATATGGGCATTAATAACCTTCGGCTCTAGTAACTGTGGGCCTTGTCGCTGCTCAACTGTCGATAGGCAATAATGCAATGGAACACTGCTTCGGTTTGGCCTGGGTTGAAATAACTGTGCGCTTGATCAGCACAAAAACGCAGGCAGTCTAGCGGTTCAAGGGTATAACGGTCACCGTCAACTTCGACAACTATTTGCCCCTCAATGAGGCATACTAGCTCTACTACTCCCTCCGCATGGGGCTCAGATTGATAGTGATTACCCGCCTCTATGCGGGCTATCTGCACATCAAAGGTGCACTGTTCTTGCATGTTAGTCATGGCATGAGCTAAAAACTGGCCATCGGGACTACTCATATCGGCCTGTTGCGTGAAACGGCTCACCTGAGGCGGCATGTCTTGACCCAGCAAACTAGAAAAAGGTACACCCAAACCATTGGCAATTTTCCAAATCACCGATAAGGTAGGGTTACCTTCACCGCGCTCAATCTTGCCTAGTGTGAGTTTATTTACACCCACCTTCACTGCCAAGGCATCAAGGGATTGACCCTGCTGCTGGCGCACCTTACGCAAACGCAAACCCATGCGCTGGCCGGCTAACTTGAAGCCTACCTCTGGATTAGTTTTTAACACATGAGTCACCTTCTAGATCATTAACAGTAGGCAGTGATAGTAAATTATAATTATTTAAATGTATATTAAAATAATAAATTACATCGATTTAAGTCAAGATAACAGTTTTAAGCTGTAAAACTCATGTGCAAATTTTTAAAGAGTGAGGCACTAGCAAAACATTAATAGGCGGGTTAGAGGCTATTTAACAACAATAGACGGGTAGAAGACGTGCAGCGGAATAGACCATCTTAAGACGACCCCAATGCACAAAGTTGATGAGCTGATAATGAAGCACGGGGGCTAGTCAGCAGTCCAGCCACCATCGACTAAATGCCCAATACCTGTGACCATGGCTGAGGCTTCACTGGCTAGATAAACCACAGCTCCCATGAGGTCTTCCACCTCCCCAACCCGGCCGAGTTTAATTTTATCCTCGATCCAAGCCAGCTTTTCCGGGTTAGCAAAAGTGGGGGCAGTGAGCGCGGTGCGAACAAAAGTGGGGCATAAGGTATTCACTCGAATACCATGGGGTCCAAATTCGATGGCCATGGCCTTAGTGAAGCCTTCGACCGCATGTTTGGTAGCACAATAAACAGCCCGCTCAATACCACCTACTACCGCCATTTGGGAGGACACATTAATTAACGAACCTGGCCTTCCAGTGGCAATAAGCCCTTTTGCTACGGCTTGAGTCAGAAAATAAGCCCCTTTTAGATTGAGATTCATGACCGCATCAAAATCAGCTGGCTGCGTGTCTACTGCAGGGCCATGAATGGCAAGCCCGGCACTATTGACTAACACATCGAAAGGCCCATGCTCCTCTACTTGGCTGATGGTTTGCTCCACATTGGCAATATCCATGATCAAGTAGTCTGCGGTATGGCCCTGTGCTACAAGCGCAGCCACCAACGCTTTTAATTGATCTTCACGCCGTGCCGCCACTGTCACCTTGGCCCCAGCCTGCGCAATTGCGGCAGCTAAGGCCAAGCCGATACCAGATGAGGCTCCAGTAATGAGCGCATGCTTGCCCTTTAGGTCAAAGGAAGGAGTGTGGGGAAGCTGAATCATATTGAGTAACCAAAGAGTGAAAATAAGCCGACGATTTTAACACGGCTATTGTGGGTATCCTAACCAAATTAAACGCCTCTCCAATTTAATGCAGGCGCCTGCTCACTGCTTAAGCCTGCTTAACTGTGCTTAACCTTGCTTAACCTTGCTTAAACGTGCCTAGCCTTGTTCAACAAGCACAAAAAAGGCTTCCTAAGCCGAAGCTTGGGAAGCCTTTTTAAACTGCTTAATAACTTATGATTAAGCTAGAATTTTAGCCACAACACCTGCACCAACGGTACGGCCACCTTCGCGAATAGCGAAGCGTAAACCTTCATCCATCGCGATTGGTGCAATTAGCTCAACAGCCATCTTGATGTTATCACCAGGCATAACCATTTCTACGCC
>DDCR01000015.1 GCA_002335115.1 Oceanospirillaceae bacterium UBA2001 | reverse complement strand
GTCACCTTTTTTGCTCATATCTTTTGCTGCATTGGGGCTATTGCCTTGGATGGCACGTTTTGCTGTAGACTTTTATCAGCGTCGTAAAGTTTATGCCAAGTGGGTCAAACCCAAACTATTTGATCGCAACGTCATCATCATAGGGGCTGGTGCGGCAGGGTTGGTTTCAGCTTACATCGCCGCTGTGGTGCGAGCAAAGGTCACCCTAATTGAAACCCGAGAAATGGGTGGTGACTGCCTCAACTACGGTTGTGTTCCATCCAAGGCTCTGATTAAAAGTGCCAAGGTGGCGCACCAAATTAAACACGCGGATCGTTTCGGCCTTGAGGCGTCCAACCCCAGCTTTAGTTTTAATAAAGTGATGCAGCGCATACACCAGGTGATTGCTGCCATTGCGCCACACGACAGCGTTGAGCGCTACCAATCTTTGGGTGTTGAAGTATTACAAGGTCACGCGAAGTTAACTAGCCCATGGAAGTTAGACATCACTCATGCTGATGGCAGCATTACTCAACTCACTAGCCGTAGCATTATAATAGCCACAGGCGCTGCCCCCTTTGTGCCCGCTTTACCTGGGTTAGATACGACTGGCTATCTCACTTCAGACACCTTGTGGGAGAAGTTGCGTTATGAAAATAAGCCACCTCAACGTCTCGTGATCCTTGGAGGTGGCCCCATTGGTTGTGAACTGGCCCAATCTTTTGCTCGGTTAGGATCTCAGGTGACTCAAGTAGAAATGCTCGATCGCCTCATGATAAGAGAAGACCTGGAGGTCTCCCAATTTGTAAAAGAGGCATTACAACATGATGGTGTTAAAGTGCTGACAGACCATACAGCCTTAAGTTGTGGTGTAACCAAACTGGAGGACAACGAGGATAAGTGGCTTGAAGTGGCACACCAAGGCCAGAATAGGCGTATTAACTTTGACCAAATCATCGTCGCAGTAGGACGGGCACCCAGATTAAAGGGTTTTGGTTTAGAGGCACTTGGAATTTCCACTGATAAGGTGGTGCAAACGAACGATTATTTGGCCACCTTATTTCCTAACATCTATGCTGCAGGTGACGTTGCTGGACCATATCAATTTACCCATGCTGCCGCCCATCAAGCCTGGTATGCCTGTGTAAACGCTTTATTTGGGCAATTTAAGCGCTTTAAAGTGGACTATCGTGTCATGCCTTGGGCCACTTTTGTTGACCCTGAAGTGGCAAGAGTTGGACTGAATGAACAAGAAGCAATCCAACAAGGTATCCCTTACCAAGTGACCCGTTATGGTATTGATGATTTAGACAGGGCCATCTGCGATGGCGCTGCCGAAGGCTTCGTTAAAGTTTTAACGGTGCCAGAAAAAGACAAAATATTAGGCGTTACCATTGTTGGTGCCCACGCTGCTGAACTCATTGCTGAGTTTGTAATCGCTATGAAATACAACCTCGGATTAAACAAAGTGCTAGGTACCATTCATATTTATCCCACCATGGCAGAAGCCAACAAATATGTAGCTGGCAATTGGAAGCGCAATCAAGTTAACCCTAAATTGCTGCTTTGGTTAAAACGATACCACACATGGCGCCGCTCATGATTGACGCCAAATTACTGCCTTTACAGCGCAGACTGCTGCGGCCTATGGCTTTAGGTTTAGTTACCTTTGGCGTGCGTGCAGATCAGGTCACTATCACTGGCTTTCTGGTAGGCATCGTTGCCCTACCTCTGTTAGCGTCTGAACAATATATTTGGACCTTAGTGTTTATATTACTCAACCGGTTACTCGATGGCATCGATGGTGAAGTAGCGCGCCTAACGATCACTACTGATCGTGGTGCATTTTTAGACATTGCCTTAGATTTTGTATTTTATGCCTTAATACCACTGGGTTTTGCGCTGGCTAACGTGACTGAGAATGCCCTTGCTGCCGCAGTGTTATTAGCTGCATTCGTAGGCACGGGATCATCATTTTTGGCATTTTCTTTGATGGCTGAAAAGCGCAAACTGCATGCTCAAAAATTTCCAAGCAAAGGTCTATACTATTTAGGAGGGCTTACAGAAGGGGCTGAAACCATTGCTGTGTTTGTTGCTTTTTGCCTTTGGCCGAACTTATTTACCCCCTTAGCTTACGGCTTTGCGTTTGCCTGTGGACTGACTACTTTAAGTCGTTGGCTACAAGGTTGGCATCTTCTCGCTGATTGACCCTTACTATTCACCATAATAATGAGAGACCTTAATAATGATGACATTTTTGAACAATTCATGGGCCACACAACTCAGTAGCATTGTATTAATGACTAGTTTGGGCTTTTTAAGCCAAATGACTCACGCTACCTCTACCCCTCAGTGGCAACAAACCATCGATCAAGGCGCTGGCGATACTGTCTACTGGCACGCTTGGGGAGGCGATGTTCGAACTAACGATTTTATCACTTGGGTAGGAGAGCAAACTGAGATTTTATATGATGTAAAAGTGAAGCAAGTCAAGTTATCCTCCACTTCAGAAGCAGTCACCCAAGTGTTGGCAGAAAAAGCTGCAGGTCAAAATACAAATGGCACAGTGGATATGATTTGGATTAATGGAGCCAACTTCTTAGCGATGAAAGAGCAAGAGTTATTGCATGGCCCTTTTGTTACTGATCTACCAAACTCAAAGTACCTTAATTTAGGCCCTAACGCTCCTGCTACAGTGGATTTTACTGAGGCGGTTGCGGGTCTAGAGGTGCCTTGGCGTTTAGCTCGTTTTGTATTTATAGTTGATAGCAAAAGAGTCGCCCAAGTACCTTTATCAATGGCACAAATGTTAACATGGGCAAAAGCAAACCCAGGACGTTTAACTCATCCTGTGGTGAGTAACTTTATGGGTACCACCTTTTTAAAACAAGCTTTAATTGAATTAACGCCTGACGTCAGCCTGTTACAACAGCCCGCGACAGAGCAGTCATTTATAGCAGCAACAGCCCCATTGTGGCGCTGGTATGATGAAATAAAACCCTATCTTTGGCGAGCAGGAAAAAACTTTCCAGAAAATGAATCTATCCAACAACAAATGTTAAGTGATGGTGCCATAGATATTGCTATGGCATTTGATCCTGCTGCAGCTGCTGCTGGAATAGCCAGTGGTTTGCTGCCAAAAAGTGCACGAGTATTTGTACCAAGCCAAGGCTCCCTAGGCAATGTCAGTTTCGTCGCTATTCCATACAATGCTAGCCATCGAGCGGCAGCAAAGCTAGTTGCTAATTTTTTACTGCAACCAGAAACCCAAGCTCGCATGCAAAACATCAATGTTTTAGGTAGCTTTTCCGTACTTGACCCGACACAGTTCAACGAGACTCAAGCTCAAGTCTTTGCTGACTTGCCAACATCAGAGGCCTTACCCACACTTACCGAGTTAGGCCCCACCTTACTGGAACCCCATGCTAGTTGGGGTGAAAAGCTAAAACAACAATGGAGTCAGCGATATAGTCAGTAATGTTAACTAGCCATTGGCCAAAATTATTAATGTTGATCGCCTTGGGGATGAGCATTTTATTACCCGTTGTGGTTGGACTGGGTGAAGCACTGAGAGCGGCTTTTGGTATTTTACCTGCCCTTGGCCGACATAGTTTCAGTGTTGACGCATGGCAGCAGCTATGGCAACTTCCAGGCCTTATTAGTAGCTTAAGGTTGACACTATTTAGTGGCTTTGCAGCGACCATTATGGCTCTAGCATTAGCAATTTTTGGAAGTTCTTGGGTCTATAATATTTCACCGAAGCTATTTTTTTTGGATAAACTAAAACCCTTAATGCAGTTTATCATGGTGCCTGTTTTAGCGGCCCCTCATGCCGCCATTGCCATTGGCCTAGCCTTTTTAATTGCGCCATCTGGCTGGCTAGCTCGCTGGCTTAGCCCTTGGCTAACGAATTGGACCTTGCCTCCAGACTGGGCTACCGTGCAGGACTTGTGGGGTTTAAGCCTAACCTTGGGTCTAGTCATTAAAGAATTGCCTTTTTTATGGTTAGTTTGCCTCGTTGCACTCAAGCAGATCAACGTCTCGAAGCAAATGTCCCTAGCCCAGAGTATGGGTTACAGCCATAGCTTAGCCTGGAGAAAAATAATCATTCCCCAGTTATATCCGTTAATACGGTTACCCGTCATGGTGGTGTTGGTTTATGCTCTTTCAACCGTTGATATGGCTCAAATTTTGGGTCCTAATAATCCACCCACTCTTGCCTTGGTCGCTTTGCGCTTGTATACCGATGCAAATGTGCAGATGCTGTTACCCGCATCAGCAGCAGCCATAAGTCTGGCCATGCTCATGGTGATGAGTATTTTACTATGGGAAATGAGTGTGCGAGGGTTAATGCTAGTCAACAAGGTAAGCATTAGGTCAGGTGAACGCGCTAGCAAGTGGACATTGCTTGGAACAATCTTAACAACAGCCCTGCCTATTAGCTTTTTACTCGGTTTGTTGTCGTTATTGGTGCTGGCCATATGGTCCATCACCTGGCGCTGGTCTTTCCCAGAGGCTTGGCCCACAAGTTGGTCTTTTGATTATTGGTTACAACTCCTGACTGAATGGCCTTTGGCTTTAAAGCATAGCTTAATTACTGCCCTCATGAGCAGTGGGTTGGCATTGATGCTCACGGTTATCTGGCTAGAGGTACAGGATCGCTTTGGTGGCCATGTTTATCGTGCAACCCTTTGGCTTATTTATTTGCCATTACTTGTGCCTCAAATTGCATTTTTATATGGCCTAAAAGTGAGTTTTCTGCGTTTGGGCCTTAGTGGCGGCATTGGCACCGTAATTTGGGCCCACCTGTTGTTTGTCTTTCCATACGTCATGTTAAGTTTGGTGGATTCATGGCGAGCTTTGGATCAACGCTACTTATCTGTTGCTGCAAGTTTAGGAAGCTCTTCTTGGACTTGTTTGTGGCGTATAAAACTGAGATTACTACTCAGACCATTGTTAATTGCTTGGGCCATAGGCATGGCTGTTTCCATCAGCCAGTATCTGCCTACTTTGTTAATAGGCGCAGGCCGTGTCGAAAGCCTAACCACAGAGGCAGTTAGTCTAGCCTCTGGTGCAGATCGCCGCTTAGTTGGAGTCTATGGATTACTGCAGGCTTTGGTGCCATTATTGGCATACTCCTTTGCCTTACTGCTACCTAGATGGTTCGCGTTAAAACACATGAAATAATACGACGAGTAGAAAAATTTGAGTTTAGAATTAAGCAAGTTCAGTGTAATTAGCCACCAAGGTCACACTATCTTTACACCCGTTGACTTAGTCATTGCTAAAGGAGAAGTGGCGTGTGTTATGGGACCCTCAGGCGTGGGTAAATCAACCTTACTTAACGCGATTGGTGGGCACTTAGGTAGTGACTTTAGGGTCGCTGGTAAGCTTGTGTTAAATGCCCAAGAAGTCACCCACATGCGCGTTGCTGAACGTCACATTGGCATTCTGTTTCAAGACCCCTTATTGTTTCCACATTTAACCGTGGGTGACAATTTGGCATTTGGTCTTAAAGCCAAAGTGGGCGATGCAAAACAGCGGCGTATACTTGTAGAACAGGCTTTAGACCAAGCGCAACTGACTGATTTTTACCACAGACACCCACAAACCCTATCAGGCGGTCAGCAAAGCAGAGTGGCGCTAATGCGCGCTCTTCTAGCCCAGCCCCAAGCATTATTACTGGATGAACCTTTTTCTAAGCTCGATTTAGACCTAAGACACACCATGCGTGAATTTTTGTTTGACCAAGCACGACTGCGCCTCATACCCGTATTGTTAGCCACTCATGAACCCGCAGACGCGCACGCCGCCAATGGTCCTCTGGTGATTTTAAAGCCTGGCTCAAGTCATGCCCTATAAACGTGTGAGGTAGCGTCCTGCTGCTCATTAATTAATTCATTGTCGACAGGGCTATTTTGGACGTTCTTGGAATCCTGTTATCCCTTTAAGACCACTGCAGTCTATGCATTACCCTCAAGCCTATTTACTCCCCGAAATAGCAGACTAAAAATAAACTTAATTGAAATAACATCGCCTGATGATCAAATCAAGTGGAGCCCTTCAACTTCATATTAACGGGGTTTCGTATTACTATAACTATAGCCTGCTTTAAGGCAATTAATTAGGAGTCGATTCATGCGCGTACTTGTTTTTCAACATGTAGATTGCGAACATCCAGGTTCACTAAGGCAGTTTTTAGCAGCAGATAATATTCCTTGGGATGTAGTATATCTCCATCGCGGTGATAAAATACCAAGTTTTGAACTTTATGATGCCCTCTGGGTTATGGGTGGGCCTATGGACATCTGGGATGTTGAGGAACATCCTTGGCTAGTTGCAGAAAAAGCGGCTATTCGTCATTGGGTAAAAGAACTGGGCAAACCCTACCTAGGCCTATGTCTCGGACATCAGTTACTAGCCGACGCCCTTGGAGGCACATGTGGGCCCCAAAAAACGCCCGAAATTGGCGTGCTTGAAGTTGAGCTCACAGCGGAAGGTTTAGTGGACCCACTTTTTAACCGCACGGCCGCAACCCAAAAATGCCTTCAGTGGCACTCAGTTAAGGTAGCCCAAGCGCCTGAAGGTGCTCTCGTGTTAGCTAAGTCTGATGTTTGCTCTAATCAAGCCATGAGGGTTGGGTTGCATGCATGGTCCATGCAATATCATGTTGAAATAGAGCCTGATACTGTTGACAATTGGGGCGCTATACCTGCTTATGCTCAAGCTCTAGAAGACACTCTTGGTGAAGGTGCTTTGCCTCGTCTTAAACAAGATGCAGATCAGAGTATGAGTCTGTGCTTGCAGAGCGCTCGGACCATCTATCAAAACTTTATGCAAGCGATTAACTGAGCCTGACGGGCTGATGTTGATTATGGGGGCCACACAATCAACTCCTTAATGCGTCAATCCTGCAGCGATAAATAGCAGCATACTTAGCCCCATAAACCCATAGGCAACCTTGTTTAAATTCTTAATCGCGTTTTCCGACAAGGCCCCACGAGCGGTTAGCACGGTCACACAGAGCGATAATAAGCCCCCAACAACCGCTAAGGATACAACTGTAGAGCGCTGCAGTAGAACTTCAAGCATTTAAAAAAACCCAAATTGCGCGTTGAACATCCACTGATCAACCCGCTCTTTTAGAATAGGCATCAAGGAAGTCAGCTGCAGCAGCGCTGCCGCCAGAGAAGGACTTCATTGCTTCCTCATGTAACAGGGTCATAACCTCAGTTTTGATGTCATTCGCTTGTTTAGAATCTGCCATTGCTTCTATGTTTCTTGGCCGTGGAATATCAATCTCAATGACTGATCGGGTCGATGTAGGTAAGTTAGTCATAATCAAAAGACGATCTGCAAGAAAAATAGCTTCATCAATGTCAGTTGTAACAAAGAAATTAGTGTTGCGGTCTTCCTCATAGAGGCCAGCATAATATTCCCACATCAATTCTTTTGACATGTGGTCCAGACCTCGAAAGGGCTCATCCAATATCATTACTTCAGGCTTGTTAATCATTGCACGCGCAAGTTCAGCACGACGTTGCATGCCACCTGATAATTGGGCTGGGAACTTATCTCTAAAGGCTTCAAGTCCAACTTTTTTTAGCAAAAACTCAGCTTGAGCCTCAGACGCAGCTGCGTCTTCGCCACGCGCACGTGGACCGTACATGACGTTGTCCCAAGTTGTCATCCACGGAAATAGAGCCGATTCCTGAAACAACACTAAGCGATCTTTTCCAGGTCCATCTATTGGCCGACCACCAATAGTAATTGAACCTGATGTTGGTTGATCAAAACCAGCTATGAGCTGGATTAAAGAACTCTTGCCACAGCCAGAAGGGCCAATCATTACCGTGAGCTTGCCACTTTCAATGGTAAAAGAGCAATCTTTAATCACCTCCTTCGCAAATGGGCCTGCACCAAAGGTTTTACTGACGTTTGCCGCAATAATCTCGTTACTTTTTTTAGTTGTTGACATAAATAATTCCAGAACCTCGATTCAAGATTAAATAATCTTTCATATTAGGTTTGCGTTTAATTTTTTAAACTGCTTAACGTGTTTTCAACCAAGGGGTAAAACGCCCACCTAGTTTTCTTAATAACTCGCTACTAATATAACCTGCGATGCCGATGCTGATCATACCCACGATAATTTGTTCGTAAGAACCACCAACATAAGAACTCCAAATGAAGAAGCCAAGACCGCCACTTGCGCCGCCTCCTGCCCCTCCACCAGAAATCATTTCTGCTGCCACAACCACTTCCCAAGTAATACCCATTCCCACAGCTGAACCGACAACAATTGAGGGTAGTGTCGCAGGCAAAACTATACGTCTAAAAATATCCCTTTGGCTAGCGCCCATGGACTGAGCAGCCTGCAAATATTGGCGGTTGATTGACTTAGCACCCCCCAAAACATTAATCACTATTGTGTAGAAGGCGCCTAGAAACGTGACAAAGGCAATCGACATTTCTTGTGTAGGCCAAAATATAATCGACGCAGGCACCCAAGCCAGCGGTGGAATTGGCCGTAGAATCTCAAAAGACGGGAATGCAATGCCGTAGAATGTTCTATTAATCGCCATATACAAACCAAGTGGAATACCGATGATCATTGCTACTATAAAGCCAGTAAACACTCGCAAAAAGCTCATATACCAACTCTGCCAGTAACTAGGCTCCATAAATAAACCTGTCCAACTGGCTAACACGCTACTTGGAGGTGGTATTAAGCCTACAAAGGGCATACGCCAGCCAATTAGATCTAAAGATCTCGATCCAAATTCCCATATAGCGATAAACACAATAATAGCAATCACGCCTCGTAGGGCTGCGCGTCCTGAAAACTTTCTTAAAACTTTAGTAATATTCATTGTTTTAACCTTCTTTCTCACCAGCTTCAAAGGCCTTCCGGGCCTCTTCGTTAACCACGCCTTTGGCTTCGTTCATGATTTCACGGAAGCGAGGGCTTGTGAGCACGCTGTAATCTCGAGGATGGGGAATATCTACTTCAACAATCTTTTTTGGTTTACAAGGACGCGAAGACATAATAATTAATCGATGGCCAAGAAAAATAGCCTCTTCCAAATCGTGAGTAATAAAGAAAATAGTGACCTTATTTTTATAATAAATGTCTAGCAGCGCTTCATGCATTACCGATTTAGTTAATGAATCGAGCGCTCTGTAGGGCTCATCGAACAATAACACCTTGGGCTCATTCATCAACGCTCGAACAATTTCGACCCGACGCCTAAGTCCAGACGAGACCTCTCCAGGAAAGGAATCTTCCGTTCCCTCCAAGCCCGCATCAACCATCATTTTCCGAGCTTTTTCATAAATTTCATCTTTACTCAACTTGCCTTCCATCATGGGACCGAAAGCGATATTATCGAGATTAGTTTTCCATGGAAATAATGCGCCATTTTGGAACACTACAATCCGGTCTGAGCCAGGCTCAGCTTTTTCCTTACCTGGACCACACAAAACCTCGTCATCTAAATAGATATGACCTGACGTTAAACCGTGGAACCCTGCTATGGTATTCAACAATGTAGTTTTTCCACAGCCTGATGGCCCAACAATCATACAGATTTCGCCCGCTGGAATATCAATAGAGCAATGGTCCACCGCCATCACGGCAGCTCCATCTGGATCATAAACCTTAACTACATCTTCGATTCTAATCGCACCTTTAATTGGCATTGAATCATCTTTTGGTAAAGTACTCATTTATTAATCTCCACCAAGTGCAAGTTCACGCACTCTCCATTGCATCATGTAATCGCCCGCTAAACGCACTAACGCACTAGTGACGTAGCCAAATAAACCCAAGGTAATCATTCCAATGATAATTTGTGAGTATTGGACCATTATGTAAGCGGTGTTAATTATGTAACCCAAACCATATTGACCAGAAACCATTTCGCCTGCCACCAGTGAGAACCAAGCCACACCGATAGAGATTTGAAGTCCAGTGAATATATAGGGCATTGCACCTGGGACTACAACGTGAACAAAAGTTTGCCAGCGGCTTGCTCCAAGACAGTAAGCTGCCCTACTGTATTCCTCATCAATCGACTCTACACCCAACATTGTATTCAACGTTGTGGCGAAGAACGAAGCCAAGAAAGTTAGGAAGATAACTGGGGTTTCGGACCCGCTAAACATAATAATTGCTAGTGGCACCCAGGCCAGCACTGGAATGGGGCGCAAAAGTTCAAATAGTGGAAAGATATATTCTCTTAATTTTTGTGACCAGCCTAAAAATAGACCTAGAGGCACCCCTAAGGCTGTTGCTAGGCAAAACGCATAGGCAATACGGCGAAGGCTAATGCCAATGTGTTTGTAGTATTCAGGGGTGTAAATAGACAGGCCGTAGTAAGGGTCCTCACTAAACCATTCTTCAAACACCTCTGTTAGTGAAGGCATGTCTTGAAACCGGGGTAGTTTCCATACTTCCACGGAAAAGTACCAAAATGAAAGAACAAGACCAAAACCAACAAACATAAGGTAGGGTTTTGGGCTTTTTAACCAAGATGAAATACGATACATCGTCAAGTTCATCGTTGCATTAGATTGACTCATATTATCCAGCTCAAAATAAATAGGTTAATCCTTGACTGACCCTACGGATCTACTATCAAGGATAAATTCAATTCGATGTACAACCCATCACTAAAGCAAATGACATTTATTCACTTTATTTGATGTACATTTCGAAATTCAGATTAAAATTTTGCTCCCACTAAAATCAGTGGGAGCGATAATGCAGTAGATGGGTCCTCATATATATTTGAATTAACAACTATATAGGCAAAGTATAAGACCCAAAACTTACTGCTCTCTTTCTCACACTAATTTAGCCAGGAAAAGCTGAATCAGGCAACGCCATCATTTGACCAACAGGTGCAGTTAAACCACGTTCTTTCAGAATCTCTTCTGTAAAACGTGTTTCGATTGCATCGGCACGCAAAGTGTCGACTTTGATGGTCTTGATTGAATGTAAGAATGTAGTCGCCGTGGTGATCAGAGCTTGCGCCTTTGGCGTAATGGCAAAGGCCATTTCATTTCTAACATCTGTACCACCTTGGGCTTTTGGCGTACTTCCTACCATTGCCTTCCAAAGTACAAACTCATCAAAGCCCGTAGTTTGTTCAGCGGCCATCTTCACAATAGCCATGTTATTGGCTGGATCAGACATAAACAATTGAGCGTCAAGCTCAGCGTTCAACCACGCTTTAACCACATCAGGACGTTGATCAATTAAGTCGCCGCGCATGTCAATGAAACCACCGTCGTTCTCGTCTACAGATGCGCCTGTGGCAACTTTACGAGCCAGACCTTCTTCTACAAGGCGAGAAGCTGTTGGCTCCCATATTGCTGCAGCGTCAAGCTTACCAGCTCGGAATCCACTGGTGATAACTTCGATGTTTTGGTTTAGATACTCAGCTGGCTTGATATTTTTCTTTTCAAACACAGCGAGCGCAAAGCGGTCTGTACAAGCACCCTTGGGCACAGCAACAGTTTTGCCATCCATCCATTGGATTGCCGCGTCTGAGTTTGCAAACGCAGGGGCGTCTGTTCTAACCAACATGTTATTACATTGGTCCATTGCTAACCCTGCAGTTGCTACAATCCGAACATCTGCAACGCGTTCTTTTGTAGTGGCTACAATTGCTGGCATATCGCCCATGTAACCAATATGCTGCTTACCAGCCAACATAGCGTTTACGATAACACCGCCTGCCAAACCAATTTGGAACTCTACAGTAGAACCTGCTGGTAAATACTTTTCATAGAATTTCTTGCCCTTCATTACCACACCGGACCAAGCCTCGGTGTAATATGGCTGGTAGCCAACAACTAGGTCGATCGGATCACCTACGTTGCCAAAGTCAATTTCTGCGGCATTAGCAGTAGTAACTGAACCAGCAGTTGCTAGACCCATTACCAGCATTGCTGCAGTTAGTTTATTTTGAATATTGCGAACCTGAGTTCTCATAATCACACTCCAGATTAGTTATTTTTTTTATTAAATCCTCACATCAATCTAATACTTTCACTAAACCTACCGCACCAGATCGTTCTTCATTTTTAAACCATTGAATCTTCAATGTAAATACTTTAATTTCAATTAAGCCATTGATTAAACCTATCATGTAGGTCGGGCACAAATAAAAACCCTTCGCTCTCAGGCAAACAAAAGGGTGTTAATCAACAAAACCCACTTGTTTCAATCTCAGTCTCTAGCTCAATAGCAAGTGGTTTTAGCGTTTGAAAACAAAAATTTTGGAGCAATTAACCCATTTAAGATCACTATGTTAGCTTCATTTTTAAGCAATAAATTAGCTCAAAATGATCAGTTAAAGATTTAACCAAATTTAAAATTGAACCGTTTTTTTATTTTGCCTATTTCCGCTATTTGATCATTTTTAAAATATTAAAGGAATCCATTCATGTTGGCCTTCAATTTTTAAACAATACAACGAATCTAATGGGCGATCTAAGCCCAGTTGCATGATTGCCCGCTTGGACAAATAGTCAATCACTTGCACAGAACTAATTAAACTTGTCGTAACGTATCCCGTCTGCAGGGATTTTAGAATCAAGAACTAAAGGTCTAATTAAGGCATCTACCATAGGTGCTGGACCCGCCAGATAATGTATCGTGCCCTCTCCACCCTCTTCCACAGCTGGCAAGGCTATTTCATGCACCATTCCAAACGAGTAATTAATCCCATCGGCACCAGCTAGTTGCTCCTCGGTCGGTGGTTCAATAGAAAAGGCTATATTGATTGAAATATTGTTTGGAAATTTTGCCTTTATGGCCTGCAGCCGGTCGGCAAAAAACATGTCCTGCGGAGTCCGAACTCCAAAGTATAAACTCGCCCGGTGATTTTTAAAGTGATTGACCTGGCTGCCATGTTCTAGAATCGACATTAAGCCAGCAATGCCGGAACCTCCCGCAATCATGAATAGGTCCATGGACTCATCTGGGTGGAACGTTGCGCGACCCAATGGCCCAAAGACTTCTATCTCATCATTTGAGCGGTCAGACTCAAACACCCAGTCTGACAGTTTGCCGCCAGGAAACTGCTTAATTATGAATTCAAGCTTATTTGAACTCGGAGCATAGTTAACCATCGAGTAGGCTCTGAAGCCTTCTACTCCTGGCACCTGTAAAACAAAAAATTGACCCGCATGAAATGTTATTTCTTCGGGCAGCTTAACTTCAAACCTCAAAACATCCTTGGTCAATTTTTCATATTGAGTTATTGTGCCTAAATGATGGTCTGGAATTAAATCATCCTCACGAAAGGCCTTAATTTTTGATGGCACAGTCAAGTTACAGTTGGTTTGTGCGACACACTGACACATAAGTATTTCGCGCTTTGCAGCCTTGAAATTCTCTTTACCTGGTGCTTCTAGCCAACCCTCGTTGATGTCCCCTTCGTTCACTCTAGCCTTGCAGGAGCCGCATGTGCCAGTTGCACACTCAAATGGCAAAGGCACCCCTGCTCGTAAGCCTGCGTAGAGTATCTTTTCCCCTTCAGCCGCTTCAAAGCGGTAGGTTTGGGACTTCTTTTCAATCTCGATTAACATAGCTTCACTCCGGTCAACAGTCCCTATTGCAAACGGGCTCTATCCATTAACTTATTCTTATTGTTGGCACAGGCAGTGCAATCTACGCCGCTACACCCCTAGTCGTCGTCATCAAAGTCATACTCGAGTTCTTCATCAAGGAATACCATGACCTGTCCAGCTTCCTCTTTCGTTTTATAAATCAGTAAAGGCTTTTCAGCAGGTCCCAGAGGCTCACCTGTTTTCATATCCCACTGCCAAAGATGCCGGTCACAGGACATAACATTATTGGCACAAATTCCAGAGCCTTCCAGATATTGCTCCATGTGCGGACATACCGG
>DDCR01000027.1:4152-4488 GCA_002335115.1 Oceanospirillaceae bacterium UBA2001 | reverse complement strand
GCCTTTGGTAGGGGTCACCACTGAGCAAGGATTGTTTATGCCCGTAGTCACACTTCCTGATGGCAGTCAGCGCGCTTTTGAGGCGCCTATCTCTATCCATGACGTCGCTTTTGACATTGGCCCAGGCCTTGCAAAAGCAGCGATTGCTGGCAAAGTGTTGGGTGAATTAGTGGATACTAGTTTTGTCATCACTCAAGACACAGATTTGGCCATTGTTACGTCTAAGGATGAGCAAGGCCTTGAAGTGATGCGTCATTCTTGTGCTCATATGATGGCCCAAGCAGTGCAAGATGAGTTTCCCGGCGCACAGGTGACCATAGGGCCTGTGATCGAGGA
>DDCR01000027.1:2811-4066 GCA_002335115.1 Oceanospirillaceae bacterium UBA2001 | reverse complement strand
GCTGTTGAATTTTTCAAAGACCTTGGTGAAGACTACAAAGTAGAGATTATTGACAGTATTCCGGGCGAGGAAGATTTATCTTTTTACAGCCAAGGTGGCTTTACAGACTTATGTCGTGGCCCCCACGTGCCGTCTACGGGCCACATTAAGTCGTTTAAGTTGATGAAAGTAGCGGGTGCATACTGGCGAGGTGATTCTAACAACGCCATGCTGACGCGTGTTTACGGAACGGCTTGGGCAGACAAAAAAGATTTAAAGGCTTATTTACACCGCTTAGAAGAAGCTGAGAAACGGGATCACCGTAAACTGGGTAAGAAACTAGATCTATTTCACACCCAAGAAGAAGCGCCAGGCATGGTGTTTTGGCACCCCAATGGCTGGACTATCTATCAAGTGGTAGAAGGTTACATGCGCGAGCGCCAAAATGAAGGTGGCTACCAAGAAGTAAAAACCCCACAAGTGGTTGATCGCAGCCTTTGGGAGCGTTCTGGTCACTGGGATAAATTCTCGGAGATGATGTTTACCACATCTTCAGAAAGCCGCGATTATGCCGTTAAGCCGATGAACTGCCCGTGTCATATTCAAATTTTTAATCAAGGTTTGAAAAGTTACAAAGAATTACCGATTCGAATGGCAGAGTTTGGCTCTTGCCATCGTAATGAGCCTTCTGGCACTTTGCATGGTATCATGCGCGTGCGCAGTTTTACGCAGGATGATGGTCATATATTTTGCTCTGAAAATCAGATGCAAGACGAGGTGGCTCGATTTATTGATTTTTTGTATGACGTGTACCGTGACTTCGGATTTGATGACGTCATTTTGAAGTTGTCCACGCGTCCAGAACAACGGGTAGGCTCAGACGAAGTGTGGGACCGTGCCGAAGCAGCCCTTGAAGAAGCGCTCAATGCTAAACAACTGCCCTTTGATATTTTACCGGGTGAAGGCGCTTTTTATGGCCCGAAAATTGAATTCTCTTTGAAGGATTGCCTCGGCCGAGTTTGGCAGTGTGGCACCATCCAAGTCGATTTTTCTATGCCGGGGCGCCTTGATGCGCAGTTTGTAAACGAAGCGGGTGATCGTGAAGTTCCAGTGATGCTGCACCGAGCAACTTTGGGTTCATTTGAGCGTTTTTTAGGTATTTTGATTGAGAACTTTGCGGGTGCTATGCCCCCTTGGCTCGCGCCCAAACAAGTGTCAATTTTGAATATTACGGACAAACAAGCACCTTTTTGCCAAGAAGTTGAAGAAAAACTCA
>DDCR01000027.1:0-2658 GCA_002335115.1 Oceanospirillaceae bacterium UBA2001 | reverse complement strand
AACCTATTAGGTTAACAAGTACGGAGATACCGAAATTAAACGGGAATACAATAAGGGCAAAACAAAACGCCCAACAATTAACGAACATATTGAAGCGACAGAGTGTCGTCTCATCGGCGCTGACGGCGAGCAAGTCGGCATCGTTTCTGTAGCTGAAGCACTGATAATGGCAGAAGCTGCCAAGCTGGATCTGGTTCAGATCGCAGCTGATGCTGAGCCTGTGGTCTGTAAGATCATGGACTATGGCAAACAAGTGTTTGAAGTAAAAAAACAGAAAGCAGCTGCTAAAAAGAAGCAAAAGCAGACGCAAGTGAAAGAAATCAAGTTCCGTCCAGGGACTGATGTAGGAGATTATCAGGTAAAACTACGCAACCTGATCCGTTTCCTAGAAAATGGTGACAAGACGAAAGTAACCTTGCGTTACCGTGGTCGCGAGATGGCACATCAGGAATTGGGTATGGAGTTACTCAAGCGTGTAGAAGTCGATTTGGCTGAATACGCTGGAGTAGAGCAATACCCAAAGATGGAAGGCCGTCAATTGACTATGGTTTTGGCACCCAAGAAAAGAAAGTGACCCTTAAAAGTTACAATCGGGAGACCGCTTAAGAGTTTAGGTTCTTAATTGCGTCTTCATTAACAATCAACGAATGCGTGGAGTAAATGTAATGCCTAAGATGAAATCTTGCAGCGGCGCTGCAAAACGATTCAAGAAAACTGCTAACGGCTTTAAACACCGTCAGTCCTTCACCAGTCATATTTTGACGAAAAAGAGTACCAAACGTAAGCGTCATTTACGTGGCACTTTGCAGATTAGTGCTGCAGATAAGCCATTAGTAAAGCGCATGTTGCCGTATATCTAATTAGTCACTGGTAAGGAGAAAGTATAATGTCTCGCGTAAAACGTGGTGTGCAAGCACACCGCCGTCATAAGAAGATCCTCAAGCTGGCTAAAGGCTATTACGGTGCACGTAGCCGTGTATTCCGTGTTGCTAAGCAAGCCGTCATCAAAGCTGGCCAATATGCCTACCGCGACCGTCGTCAACGTAAGCGTCAGTTCCGTGCTTTATGGATTACCCGTATTAACGCCGGTGCGCGTATGAACGGGCTATCCTACAGCCGTTTGATTTCTGGTTTGAAGAAGTCTTCAATCGAGATCGACCGCAAAGTTTTGGCAGACCTAGCCATTCATGATAAAGCGGTATTCACAGCGATCGTAGAGAAGGCTAAAGCGGCACTCGCTTAAGCTGGTTGATCTGATGCTAGCCTTGGTTAGTGTCGATTAAACTACCTTCGTATCCTCTCACGAGGATTAGAAACAGGGGAAGAGTGCAAACTCTTCCCCTGTCTTGTTTTAGATGGAGAAAAATATGCAACACCTCAAGCAACTGGTCACCGATGGCTTGGAAGCCGTGGCTCAAGCGGCAGACGAAGCAGCCCTTGACCAAGTTCGGGTTCAGTACTTAGGTAAAAAAGGTGAGTTGACTCAGCAACTTAAAAGCCTGGGCAAGTTATCTGCTGAAGAACGCCCTGCAGCGGGTGCCAAAATCAATGAAGCTAAACAGCAAGTCCAAGATGCCATCACGATAAAGCGCACGATGATGGCGGCTGATGCCCTCAGTAAGCAACTTGCCGAAGAAAGCATCGACGTGACTCTGCCTGGTCGCGCCCAAGTTAATGGGGGTTTGCATCCAGTCACCATGACTATCGAGCGCATTGAGAATTTCTTCTCCCAAATTGGCTTTTCTGTGGCTCAAGGCCCAGAAATAGAAGATGATTACCATAATTTCGAAGCCCTCAATATCCCAGCTCACCATCCAGCACGGGCCATGCACGACACTTTTTACTTTGGTGATGGCACTCTACTGCGTACCCACACATCAGGTGTACAAGTAAGAACCATGGAAAAACAACAACCGCCCATTCGCATTATTTGCCCTGGCCGAGTTTACCGCTGTGATTCAGATCAAACCCACTCCCCCATGTTCCATCAGATAGAGGGTTTATTGGTGGATGATAATATTAGTTTTGCAGACCTCAAAGGTATCCTGCATAACTTCCTTAACGTGTTTTTTGAACGTGACCTCCAAGTTCGCTTTCGCCCTTCGTACTTTCCGTTTACCGAACCTTCTATTGAAGTGGACATTGGTTACCAAGGGGAAGACGGTGAGCAAAAATGGTTGGAAGTGTTAGGTTGTGGCATGGTGCACCCTAAGGTATTTGAGCACTCAGGTATCGACACTGAAAAATACACAGGTTTTGCCTTTGGTATGGGTGTTGAACGCTTAGCTATGCTGCGCTATGGCGTAAAGGACTTACGCATGTTCTTTGAAAATGACCTGCGCTTTTTGGCCCAATTTAGTTAATCTTCGATTGAGAGATAGACATGAAATTTAGTGAACAGTGGCTGCGTGAATGGGTTAACCCAGCAGTTGGCAGTGATGAATTGGTAGCCCAGGTTACTTTGGCTGGCCTAGAAGTTGATGGTGTAGAGTCTGCTGCTGGCGATTTTACGGGCGTCATCGTGGGAGAAATTGTCAGTGCAGAACAACACCCAGATGCAGATAAGCTTCGAGTTTGTCAGGTTAATGATGGCACTTCTCACACTCAAGTTGTTTGTGGCGCACCCAATGCACGCGTTGGTATTAAAGTCGCGTTTGC
>DDCR01000010.1 GCA_002335115.1 Oceanospirillaceae bacterium UBA2001 | reverse complement strand
TGGGCTCACCGTTATATTTCATATCTTGGCAAGCTTCGCCAATGGAGCTAAATTGGAAAATATGGTTATTACGCCCTATGCTCGTTGGGCCTTTAATCACCACATGCGACTCTAACTTAGTGCCCGCTCCCAACTCAACGTTGGCGCCGATGACAGTATACGGACCAATTTCCACGTCTGCAGCGATACGAGCGCTAGTATCAATAATAGCGGTTTCATGAATTAATGGCTGGTTCACTCAACCTTCCTGTCTGCACATAAAATGGTTGCCGAAGCCACCAACTGGCCATCCACACTGGCCCGGCATTCAAACTTCCAAATACCACGTTTTTCAGAAACGATAGCCGCATCTAATTGAAGTTTATCACCAGGCACTACAGGACGTTTAAATCGTAATTTATCAGAACCCACAAAATAATAAATAGATCCGTCTTGTGGGGTTTTATCCATGGTCTTAAAACCAAGGATCCCTGCAGCTTGGGCCATCGCTTCTATCACTAAAACACCAGGCATTACCGGATGATCAGGGAAATGTCCATTAAAGAAAGGTTCATTCACTGTAACATTTTTATAGGCCACTATGGAGTCACCTAAATTCAACTCTGTGACTCTATCGACTAATAAAAATGGGTAACGATGAGGTAAATACTCTCTAATTTCTTTGACATCCATAACCATGGTTGTACATTCCTTTTGAAGTGCTTTTGATATTGATCAGTTACGTAGCTGCACAATTTCTAATTCGAGTTGTTTAAGGCGCTTGGCCATCTGGTCAAGCTGCTTGAAACGCGTGGCGTTGCGGCGCCATTTTTGATTCTTATCTAACCCTGTACCCGATGAATAGGCCCCAGGCTCAGTAATAGAATGTGTGACTAAAGACATGGCCGTCACATGCACACCATCCACTAGGGTTAAATGCCCAGTAATGCCGCAGGCACCGGCTATGGTGCAGTGCTTGCCTAATTTTGTACTGCCCGCAATCGCAGTGCAACCTGCGATCGCAGTGTAATCACCCAGCACTACATTATGGGCAATTTGTACTTGGTTATCTAGCTTAACACCATCGCCTATAATAGTGTTATCTAAAGCCCCACGATCTATGGTGGTGCCAGCACCCACTTCAACATAATCACCTATAATGACACCACCTAATTGGGCGATCTTAACCCAGTCGGGGCCATCCTTAGCAAAACCAAACCCATCGGCGCCAATCACTGCGCCGCTGTGAATCCTGCAGTGGGCACCCACCTCAATGTCATGATACAAGGCCACGTTAGCTGCAATGATAGTGTGTTCTCCAATCTTAGAATGCGACCCCACCACACTGTTTGGACCAATAGAAACATGATTTCCTAGATTTACATAGGGTCCTATTACAGTGCCTGCCGCTAAATTAACGCCACGACCAAGCACAGCCGTGGGGTCGACTTGGGCCGTTTTATCAATGGCACTATAATAAGGCATGGGCGCAAAAGATTGTGAGAGTTTTGCATAGCCCAAGTAAGGGTTTTCTAAAACGAGGCAGTGTCCAGAAAACAGCTGAGCTTGATCGGCATGCAAAATAACCGCTCCTGCTTGGCTCGAATCTAGCTGGTGCGCATACTTCATATTAGCCAAAAAGCTCACTTGATGAGGTAATGCAGAGGCCAAGGTGGCTAAGCCAGAAACAAGGTGGTTTGAGTCACCTTCTAATTTGGCGCCAATAAGTTCGGCCACAGCACCTAACGTTAACTGATCCACTTATGGCTCCAAATTCAGTAGCTCAACGACCTTAGGAGTAATATCAATCGCGTCACTGTTGTAGATCACAGATTGGCCATTAACAATTAAAGAAATATTGTTTGCTTTGATCAATTGTCGTAATACCTTATCCAAAGCTGGACGCATACTCGCTAAGAATTCTTGCTCGGCTTGGGCTTTGGCGTTTTTTAAGTACTGTTGCAGTTGCTGGAATTCGATGGTTAAAGTTTGAATATCTGCTTCAAGCTGTTGCACTTCATCACTACTCATTAGGTCTTTGTCAGCCACCATACGCTGCTGTGTGGCCTGCAATTTTTTGCCAATAGTATCAAAGCGCAGCGCTTGAGGTTCGAGTTTTGCCGACAGGCTTTTCCCTAAAGCGATGGCTTTTCCTGTAGCAAAAATAGCCTGTTCTACTTTGAGCACAACAATAGCATTGGCTAAGACCCATTGTGGCAAACTCAAGCAGAGGACAAAGGCCACAGTATTGAAAATTAACTTCACTTTATTCATTATTATTCCTTGTGAGGCTGGGTTAGAACGAGCGACCTAATGTAATATGCGTTGACTGTGTTAAGTCACCTGTTTTTTGTTTTAACGGAGTTGCCACAACTAAGGTTAAGGGTCCCACTGGCGTCAGCCACGCTAGGTTTAGACCACCAGCAGATCTTAGATCGGCTGCTGAGAATTCCCCAGTTGTATGGACGTTACCTACATCAACAAACAATGATGTACGTACTGATGGATTATCATTGAACAGTGGAAAAATTAACTCTGCAGAGGCGGTGGTAAGCAATTGGCCACCCAATGGCTTGCCATTCGAGGCACTTTTAGGACCTAAAGCGTTATTAGAAAAACCACGCACACTGCCGAAACCACCGGCAAAGTAGTTGGCAAAGAAGGGGGTCGTGCTAGTAGAGCCATAGGCACCAATAACGCCCAGTCGAGCCCCTGTGGAAAAGACAAGAGTTTCTGTGTAATTCATAGGTACAAAGTTACGATAATTATAACTCAGTTGATAAAAGTTCAAGTCACTGTTGGGCAAGGCCAAGTCTAGGTTAACCCCGTGTGAGGAGCCGTTTGTTGGGTACCAAAAGTCATTTAATGTATTGTTGTTCCAATTTACTGAGGTTTTAAATTGCTTATACTGCTTTCCCTCTGCTGCTACAAAAGCGGTCGCCTCGGAGGCAGCAGCTGTGCCTAGCTCTAAGTCAATACGCTGATATCCCAACTTAAAGTCCAAACGAGTGTGATCGTTAATTGGGTACCCAAAACGCATATCAAAACCTATCGTATCTGTGGCGAAGTTACTCACATCAACTTTGGAAAAGTCTCGCTTGGTATAGTACACATCAGCACCTCTACTAACACCATCCACAGTGTAATACGGATTAAGGTAGCTAAATTTATAGGAATCGGTGCTGCTACTTGATGTAAAAGATGCTTCCATCTTATTGCCCGTGCCCAAAAAGTTATTTTGATTCACTGAACCACCAAAGAAAGCGCCTTCGCCATCACTGTATCCTAGCATGATAGACCAATCTGCAGTCAGTCCTTCTTCGACTTCAAAGTCTACATCTAACTGGTCATCAGTACCTGATACAGGCACTGTTTCTACGGCTATATTATTGAAGAAACCTAAGCGTTGAAGACGTAATTTTGATGCTGTGATATCTGCCATAGAAGCCACACCACCTTCCATCTGCCGCATCTCACGGCGCAAAACGTCATCACTGGTGCGAGTATTACCACGGAAATTGATGCGGCGCACATAGGTGCGTTTGCCCGATCTAATCTGATACTGGACGTCAACCGTTTTGTCTGCTTCATTGACTAGAGGAACGGGTTCGACATCGGCAAAGGCAAATCCATTATCTCCAAATAATTGACGCACGTCTGCTGCAGCATCAATTAGCCTTTCCCGAGAAAATATTTGACCCGAGTCGGCATTAATAAGGGGCCATATCTGTGCTTCTTCAATATCATATTGGCCTGCCAAACTTAGTTTGCCTATATTATATTGAGCGCCCTCAGTGACGTTGATGGTAATAAAAACATCCGCTTTATCTTCAGAAATCGCCACTTGGGTGGATTCAATATTAAACAGAACGTAGCCTTTATTTAAGTAATAAGAACGGATATTTTCTAGGTCTGCCGTCAGTTTTTCGCGGGAATACTGATCATCCTTTGTAAATAACGTCCAAAAGCCAGGGGTTTGTAGGCTCATTAGATCGATTAACTGATCATCAGCAACACTGTGATTGCCAATAATATTAATGTAGCCAATTGAAGAGGTGACGCCTTCATTAACTTTAACATCAATGGAAACACGATTTTCACCTAAGTCCTTGACCACAGACTCCACTAACACAGCGTATCTTCCTTGGCGGTTATATTGCCGCTCGAGCTCTAACTCTATCTGAGCCAAGGTAGCGCGTTTGAATATCTCTCCTTCCTTCAGCCCTGCAGCACCTAGGCCTAAGCGAAGGTCTTCAGTTTTAATAATTGAATTACCTTTAAGACCAATAAAACCAATGGCTGGGCGCTCTTGCACAACTACCAACAATAAATTACCTTCTTGCTCCAACCGAATATCTTCAAAAAAGCCACTTTTAAATAACGTTCGAGTGGCATAAGCAAGGGTGCGCTCATCTGCGGTATCACCCACTTTTAAAGGCAATTCTGCAAAAGCTTGGCTTGACGAAAGCCTCTGTAAGCCTTCAATGCGGATGTCTTCGATGGTGAAGCCCAAAGCCAAGGCCACATGTGAAGCCATCAACGTGCAGCTTAACAACACACCTAAAATTATTTTTTTCATATTTCTACTAACCTAAAATAAGATTAAAGTCGCATCAGATCATTAGCCACTGCGATAATCATAATGCTAAACACTAACGCCATACCAATCCGTAAACCGATCGCTTGGATATTTTCAGGCACTTTACGACCCGTGACGACTTCTACAAGGTAATATAACAAATGTCCGCCATCCAGCATAGGAACTGGCAATAGGTTTAGTACACCTAAACTGACACTCAAATAAGCCATGAAGCTAATAAAGGCAATAACACCAGATTCCGCCGAGGCTCCAGCAATTTTAGCAATACTAATGGGCCCACTTAAATGCTCAATAGAAACAAGACCTTGAACCATGCGGCCTAAAAAACTTAGGGTCAAGGCGGCCATTTCCAAGGCCTGCTGACCACCCGCAACCAAGCCATCAAACACACCCAGTTGCTGTTGAAAGCGCATAGACTGGGGCCACTCAATAGCCGTCACACCAATACCGATTCGGCCGACACGCTTGCCCACCTCGTTAACATAAGATCCCAGCTGGACGGGCACTTCTAGACGCTGCGACGATCGTTCAAGGGTTACCATAACGCGCATGTCTGCATGGCCTTGAATAAATTCAACAAACTCGTTGTAACCCACCATAGGTTGGTTATTGAGCGCTAGTATCGTGTCACCTAACTTTAAACCCGCTATCTCTGCAGCTCCTAGAGGGACAATATGGTTGAGCAACACTGGTACATCTGGCCGCCAAGGCTTTAAACCCAACTGGCCCAAAGGACTCACTTGCACAGAAGCTGACATCCACTGTGTTACTGCAAAGAAACGCTCTTCCTGGCTGTCTAAAACTGGTAGTGTATCCAATTGATTAACCAAAAGGGCTTGTTCTTGCAATACCTGCTCATCAAGTGCCTGGATGGATAGCCTGATACTGGCTGTTTCACCGATGCGTTTAGCAAGGGCAATATTAACAGCCTCCCATGTGGGAGTTGCATGACCATCAATAGCTATAATGCGTTGCGGCAATTCAAAGCCAAGCTCCCCTTTATCAATGGCCACAGCCACAGGGATCAACTGAGGGGTACCCACCACGTGCACAAGAGCATAAAGCAATCCAGCAAATATCAGATTCACTAGAGGCCCCGCAACTACAATCGCAATGCGCTGCCAGGGTGATTTCTGATCGAAGGCGCTACTCAGATGCCTTGCATCTACCTCATCATTGCGCGAGTCTAACATACGCACATAGCCTCCTAAGGGCAGCCATGCAAATACATATTCAGTACCATCTTTACCTAGTTTTCTAAGGATAGGGCGTCCAAATCCGACAGAAAAACGGATGACTTTTACGCCACACCATCGTGCCACAAAGTAATGACCCGCTTCATGCACAGTCACAAGCACCGCTAAAGCAAAGAGAGTTGTTAAAATAGTTATTGCCATTATATGATCAAACCCTATTTATCAAAAAAAATAAGACACAAGGCAAACACTGGCGCCGCCGCTGTTAAGCTATCAATACGATCCATAATTCCACCATGCCCTGGCAATATTGAACCACTATCTTTAATGCCACATTGGCGCTTAAACATGCTTTCAGTTAAATCCCCAACTACAGAGACAAACAACAGCACTAAGGCTAGGATATAAATACCAAAGGATAGGTTTTGGGAAAAGTGAAGGTGTTGCTGGGTCGTCATAGTGACCAAAAGGACGGTCACAGCGGCCCCACCAACGCCCGCCCACGATTTAGCAGGACTGACACGGGGCATAAGTTTGCGTTTACCAAATCGCTTGCCCGCAAAATAAGCCCCCGTATCTGCGCCCCATACCAACAAAAACATATAAACAATCAGCCAAGGGCCTTGGGTCAATTCGCGAATATAGACCATCGCAGCCCATGTTGGCACCAGTACCAAGAAGCCAACCACACCCTTGCTTACGCGCCCACACCAGAGCGCAGAAGCTCTGGGGTAAAGCATGACTAACATAGTCGCAATTAGCCACCAAACAGACGCAACAAAAAAAATCGCCCATTCGACGTAAGGTAGGGTTTTCTGCACCACCACAATAGCAAATAGAACTGCCAAAATATAAACTGTGCGCTGGGTTCGGCTCACCAGTCGCATCATTGCCGTCCATTCCCAAGCCGCGATCAGCACGATAAGGGCCATAAATGAAGCAAACGCTTGAGGGGATAAAAAGAATACCGCTGCTAATGTAAGTGGCGCAATAATCAAAGCGGTAGCAATTCTAGATTTCAGCATATTATTATTTTATATTGGATCAAAGGGATTAGCCTATTCTTGGTGAAACATTTGATTCTTGTTGCACTAATTGCCCATCTGTTTGGCCAAATCTTCTTTGTCTCTGACCAAATTGAACCAAAGTATCTACCATTTTTTGATGTTTAAATTCTGGCCAGAGCGTATCAACAAACACCAATTCTGCATAGGCCATTTGCCAAAGCAAAAAATTACTGATGCGCTGCTCTCCACTAGTGCGGATGCATAAGTCAATAGCTGGTAAGTCCCCCAAACACAGATACTTAGCAAAATCACCCTCACATATGCTGTCTGGGGTGTGGCCTGTCTGCTGGAGCTCTATGGACATTTTTTTAGCCGCTTCTAGAATATCCCAACGACCTCCATAGTTAGCGGCAATAGATAACTGCAACCCAGTATTAGATCGTGTTTTGGTTTCAGCAGCCGCTATCAGCTTTTGCAGTTCAGGGCTCAGCCCAGCGACATCACCAATAATACGTAAACGAATATTATTGTCATGTAACTTATTGACTTCGCGCTTTAATACGAACACAAACAGGTCCATCAACGCTTTCACTTCAAGGGCAGGCCTGCGCCAATTTTCACTACTAAAAGCAAAAAGAGTCAGGG
>DDCR01000021.1 GCA_002335115.1 Oceanospirillaceae bacterium UBA2001 | reverse complement strand
CTGCCGTTGGGGTGTTGATCTATGGCAGTGTGGGCGTGGTATCGATGCTCAATGGCGGTAGCTTTTTGGATTATGATGTGTTGTCTGCTGACCCCATTGCGGGGCAGCATTTAGGCATTCTTTTAATTGAGCTGGGCGTAGGCGTTACGGTGGCGTCAGTGATGATTATGATCTTCTTTAGTTTCGCTGGACGCAGTGAATATCAACAGGCGAAAAAAGGTGAGTCCCTATGAGCATGATACTGGGCCTTTATAACTATTGGATTGTGATTGTGTTGATGATGATTGGCTTTTACATCATCATCGCCCATGGCCACCTTATTAAAAAAATTGTGGGTCTAAATATTTTTCAGACGTCGGTTTTTATTTTTTACATCAGCCTGGGAAAGGTTGAGGGCGGCACTGCGCCGATCTGGCAAGAAAACATCACGCTCTACTCAAACCCATTGCCTCATGTGCTCATTCTTACGGCAATCGTGGTTGGTATAGCAACCACTGCACTTGGGCTTGCCTTAACCATTAGGCTTAAAGAAGCCTATGGCACCATCGATGAAGATGAAATCCAAGCTATGGACAATCAGGCTATGGACAATCAAGACAAGGAGTCTCAGCCGTGTTAGCGCACCTGCCCATATTACAAGTCATTGTGCCACTCATGGCGGCCCCTGCCTGCTTGATTTTAAGAAGGCCACAGCTGGTGTGGATGTTTACGCTACTAGCCAGTACGATCGCGTTTATTATAAGTATTCTTTTGCTGCAGCAAGTCATGCAGACGGGCACTATTAGTTATGAACTAGGCGGTTGGAGCCCACCATGGGGTATCGAATATCGCATTGATAAGCTGAATGCCTTTATTGCCCTTATTATTTCTGGCGTCAGCACTGTGGTGTTGGTGGCTGCCCATACCAGCATAGAAAAAGAAATTCCCCAAGAAAAGCACACGCTATTTTATATTCTCTACCTACTATCTTTAACGGGTATGCTGGGCATCGTGACTACTGGCGACGCCTTTAACGTATTTGTGTTCTTAGAAATTTCATCTTTGTCTGCATATTCCTTAATCGCGTTGGGTCGAGATAGACGTGCCCTGTGGGCCTCTTTTCAGTATCTGATTATGGGCACCATTGGTGCAACTTTTATTCTTATCGGTATCGGTCTCATGTATCAAATGACCGGCACCTTGAATATGGTTGACCTTGCCACTCGCTTACCTGAAGTCGCAGAGACGCGCACAGTGACTACTGCTTATGTGTTTTTTATTGTGGGTGTGTGCCTAAAGTTAGCGCTATTTCCTCTGCATTTATGGCTGCCCAATGCCTACGCACATGCACCATCAATCGTCACTGCATTTTTTGCTGCAACCTCGACCAAGGTGGCCGCATATTTGCTGATTCGCTTTACCTTTTCAATTTTTGGGGTGTCGTTTTCCTTTACCACCTTGCCTATGGAAATGGTATTTTTAACATTGGGTTTGTTAGGTATCTTTGTGGCCTCCACCGTGGCTATTTATCAAGATAATATAAAGCATGTGTTTGCTTACTCTAGTGTGGCGCAGATTGGTTACATGATTGTGGGCTTCAGCATGACCACTAGCGCGGGCTTAAGTGCCATGCTGTTGCATGTGTTTAATCATGCACTGATGAAGGGAGCTTTATTTCTGGCCTTAGGTGCAGTGATGTTGCGTGTGGGTAGTACCCAGCTGAAAGATTTTCAGGGGTTAGGGCGTCAAATGCCATTAACAATGGCAGCCATTGTTGTGGGTGGCTTAAGCCTCATAGGGGTGCCTCTAACTGTGGGCTTTGTGAGTAAATGGTATTTAGTGGTGGCGGCTCTTGAAAAGGGCTGGTGGCCCGTGGCAGGTCTGGTTTTACTGGGGTCTTTATTAGCCGTGGTCTACGTTTGGCGTATTGTTGAGACGGCCTATTTTAAAGCACCCTTAGCACCTATCGCAGGTAAGGAGCAGGTCAAAGAAGCGCCGATGGCCTTTTTGCTACCCGTTTGGATGCTTGTTAGTGCTAACGTCTACTTTGGCCTTGATACGCGCCTCAGTGTGGAAATTGCCACTGCTGCAGCCCAGAGCTTATTTGGGGTTGCCCCATGAATTCATCCCTAGCCACATTGCTGCAGTTGTGTATTCTTTTACCGATTTTTGCAACCTTGGGTATTGTGGCGTTAAGACGCCATCAAAACCTAAGAGAAGCGGTTAGCATTGGCACCAGTGTGCTGGTGTTTTATGCAGTGGTTACTATTTATCTCGGTGTCGATGCTGGTGAAACTATCACTGTCCATTGGCTACAAGTTTTACCTGGATTGAGTGTAAATTTTTCTGTAGAACCACTGGGGGTGATATTTTCATTGATCGCAAGCTTTTTATGGTTTGTGACTATCATCTATTCCATGGGGTACATGCGTGGCCATAATGAAGACCATCAAACACGGTTTTTTTGTTGCTTTGCCATTGCCATAGGCAGTGTCATGGGAGTTGCCTTTGCCGATAACTTGTTTACCTTGTTTATCTTTTATGAGGTACTCACACTCTCCACCTATCCTCTTGTTACTCACTCGGGGACAGAGGGTGCAAAAAAGGGTGGGCGAACATATCTCGGTATTTTACTTGGCACCTCTGTCGCATTTTTTCTGTTGGCAATTGTGGGTACATGGGTGGTTGCTGGTAGGCTAGATTTCACTTCAGGTGGCGTATTTCCAGCAGAAGCAAACACGACTTTGCTAGGTATAATTTTAGTCCTATTTATTTTTGGCATTGGTAAGGCTGCCATTATGCCTTTCCATCGGTGGTTGCCGGCTGCCATGGTCGCACCAACTCCCGTCAGCGCCTTACTGCATGCAGTGGCTGTAGTTAAGGCGGGCGTTTTCACCGTAATGAAAGTCGGTGTGTTTATTTTTGGCCTTGATTTATTAGTCGTTTTGCCCACTACACAGTTTTTACTATACCTAGCTGGCGCTTCCGTATTGCTTGCTTCATTCGTTGCTATGCGACAGGACAATTTAAAAGCCAGGCTGGCTTATTCAACAGTTAGCCAGCTGGGCTATATTACTATTGGGGTACTCTTGGCCACATCATCAGGCGTTATTGCAAGTTCAATGAATATCGCAATGCATGCCTTTGGAAAAATTACCTTATTCTTTTGTGCGGGTGCAATTTTGGTGGCTGCACACAAAAGTAACATCAGTGAAATGCGAGGTCTGGGTAGGCAAATGCCTTTTACTATGGTGGCGTTCTTTATTGGTAGTCTGAGCATTATTGGCTTGCCTCCCACAGGTGGAACATGGAGCAAGTGGTACTTGTTAATGGCTACATTAGAAACTGAACAATTAATTATTATGGCCATCCTAATGCTCAGTTCACTACTCAATATTGCCTACTTGATGCCAATACCTTTTCACGCTTTTTTCTCCAATATTCCAGCTAAAAGTGAGCATGGAGAGTCTGCTGCCAAAGTTCAAATAAAAGAAGCGCCTATGGCTTCATTAATCGCCATAGGTATTGCAACCTTGGGTTGTTTGGTCTTGTTTATCTACCCCAACCCTCTTCACGAATTGGCTTCTGCTATTTTAGAGCCTCAGCAATAGACTCATGGAAACTAATGAAATGACTCAGTGTCCAGATATTAAGAATGATAAAAAATCAACGTCAATAGTATTTTCACTTGCATCTGAAGCTTGCCATTTGTTAACAAGAATTGTGTATGGCCTTCTCTTAAAAATCCAGAGTGGAGAGAAAGTATGAATGAGCAAGAGAAGCATTGGCTCGTTAGAGAAAAGACCATACGCTTACTTTGGCGAGGCGGCATTGCTATGTTATTTCTACTCGTCATGGCTGATTTTTTTATTCATGCTCACCCTTACTTCCAGATAGACGGTACGTTTGGCTTCTTTTCCTGGTTTGCGCTTGTGACCTGTATCAGCATGGTACTTTTTGCTAAGGCACTCGGTCTACTTTTAAAGCGCAAGGACACCTATTATGACAATGAGTGACTTCCCACCAGGCCTAGTGCTAATTATTGGCGCATTCTTACTGCCGATCATAGGTCAAAGACTAAGACCTATGCTTACACTAGGGCTGCCGTTGTTAACACTTTACCTCGTATGGAGCTTGCCAAACGGCACTTTCTCTACTTTGTCTCTGTTAGATTATAATCTTGCCTTTATTCAGAGTGATTCAATAAGTCGTCTGTTCGCCACTGTTTTTTCTATAATGACGTTTGGTGGAAGCTTATTTGCACTCAAGCAAAAGCGAGTATTGGAATTAGTTTCAGTATTTGTTTATGCGGGCAGTGCCATTGGGGTTGTCTTTGCTGGAGACCTCATAAGCCTGTTTATTTTTTGGGAAATAATGGCTGTTGCGTCAACAGTCGTTGTTCTTTCGGCGGGTGGCAAGCGTTCTTATCAAATCTCAATGCGATATTTCTTTGTCCACGTTTTCGGTGGGACACTATTATTAATAGGCATATTGTCACATATTGTAGAGACTGGCTCGACTGCATTTACTGCCATGGAACCCAATACATTCGGTACCATTTTTATACTTATGGGCTTCCTGATTAACGCTGCGGCACCTCCTTTATCAGCATGGTTATCTGATGCCTATCCAGAAGCTTCTTTTAGTGGCGCAGTATTCCTTTCGGCTTTTACCACTAAAGCCGCTGTATATGTTTTGCTACGTGGTTTCCCGGGCACTGAAGTGCTGATTTTTATTGGTGTATTCATGATATTTTATGGCATTATTTATGCCCTGCTAGAAAATGACATGCGCAGAATTCTTGCTTACAGCATCGTAAATCAAGTGGGCTTTATGGTGACTGGCGTTGGCATTGGTACGGAAATGGCGTTGAACGGTGTTGCTGCACATGCATTCACACACATCATCTACAAGGGCTTACTGCTCATGTCGGCTGGATCCGTTCTATACATGACGGGCAGGCGCAAGTGTACTGATTTAGGAGGTCTGTTTCAGAGTATGCCACTCACAGCCTTTTGCAGTATTATTGGTGCACTGTCGATTTCCTCATTCCCATTGACTTCAGGATTTATCAGTAAGTCTATGATCAGTCAAGCGGCTGCAGATGAAAGTCTAACTTTCGTCTGGTTTATGCTAATGGCTGCATCAGCCGGGGTCTTTCTTCACGCTGGAATCAAATTCCCTTGGTTTGTATTTTTCCAAAAAGATTCAGGTTTGCGTCCTTCAGATCCTCCTTGGAGTATGAGATTAGCAATGATCCTGTTTGCAAGTATTTGTATTGGTCTTGGAATTTGGCCAGAATATTTATATGCAATGTTACCTTACGAGGTCACTTATGTGCCTTATACTGTGACTCACGTTGTGCAGATGTTGCAGCTGTTATTATTTTCAGGTTTTGCTTTTTTTATTATGCTTCCTTTGATGAAACGAACACTCACTATTACTCTGGATTTCGATTGGACTTATCGACGTTTTTTCCGTTTAGTATTACGTCGTTTGTTTGCCACTATTTGGAAGATCGATGGCATGATTCGTCGCAGTTTTCTGGCCAAATTAGATTCAGGTTTAAACTATCTAGCACAAAGGCATGAAGGCCCAAGCAGCTTACTTTCCCGTGATCACCCTGCAGGTAGCATGGTTCTTTGGGTTGCGGTTCTGCTGGCCATTTACTTGCTCATAAGTTTTCTGCGTTGATCACCTTTTTAGGGTTCTCTGAGATTTAAAGTTTGGAGCAGTTGGGTCTTTGACGGTTATGAGAAGCCGTGTCTATGGCGTCAGCTTTAGTCAATGGAGTGAGCGTAAACCGTATTGCGCGCCACCCCAAGTTGTCTTGCAGCAAGGGCAACATTGCCCGTACATTCCCGAATCATTTTCCGAATTTCGAGGCACTGCACTTCTTTAGCCATTTGGCCAGTGCATCGAGGGCAGGCGACGATATCAAACTCATGATGCCCTAAAATTCGAGTGACACCCTCAGCGCGTATAATACCCTCATGATGCTGAGAGGCAAGGGTGCGAGAACTCCAATCTAAATCAGATAAATTATCAATGCTAGAGCTTTTCCTCAGTGCGTCAATGGCACAGTTTGATAAGGCATGCTGAGGTGAAATTGACCTTAGCATCGCATTGCAAACATGCTGAAAATCAGACCGGTGATTTAGTTTGGGCAAGAACAGTGAGAATCCTGAAAGACGTTTGATTAGCGGTCCAAGTGGCCCTTTTGAAGCAGTCTTAATTTCATCGGTATGAGCACTACTAAGGATGACCCACTCGCCATCACCTAACAGTGGGTTGCGTCTTTGCATGACTCGATTCAATAATGTGTTGAGCATGGGAGCAATGTCAGGAGGCAACTGATCAATTCTGTCTAGGTAAAGGGTGCCCCCTTTATTAAGGTCAATTTTATCAGGAGCTAGTTCGCCAGATTCAGACTTGGATTTCATTTGCGCAATTAGTTGGCTCTCAACTGAAGTCTCATCCACTGTTGAGCAGTCAACCATAATAAAGTGTTGACTTGCATGCAACTGCTCATGCATTTCTTCAGCAATGGTATTCTTGCCTGTGCCTTTTTCACCCAAAATCATTACAGGCAGGCCTTGTTGGGCTGATTTTTTGCCTAATCTGAGGTTATGCCTGAGGGCTTCATCCTTAAAAATGCGCCCTGACGTTGAGCTTTCGGTTGCTTGGCGTAAGTGATAGATAGGATCAGCTGGTAAAAAGAATTGTGTTTTTGAAAGTGAGGCTTTAACACTATGTGTGAGTCTGAGACGGGCAAAATACCCAGAATGCAGCCAGTCTTTAATCTGTACCACTTCACCCCTACAAATGCGCCCAATGAGAGAGCGGAACTGGCCCATAAACACGTCTTCAAACTTGGGGGTGCTGGTCAGTTTTAGGCCTGTTAAAAGCTCACTAGTGCGGCGGTTAGCACCGGTAATCGCACCGTCCTGATTAAAGGCGATCATGGCCACATTCTGCGTATGAAGGTATTCTTGCCGTGGATGAAACTGGATAATATGGTGACCCCGATGATCGTCTACAAACAGTCGGTTTTCGACATTTTGGGCTGCTAAATTTACCAAAGCTAAGGTGTGGTATTGGCGCACCGTGACCTCTGAAGAGGCATCAATCAAACCGATTAATTCACCACCACTGTCAAATATTGGTGCTGATAAGCATGACACTCTGCCTTCATTAGAAAAAAAGTGTTCTGGGCCAGTGACGTTGCAGGGCACCCCACTGTGGAGGGCCAATCCAAGGGCATTGGTGCCACGGATTTCCTCACTCCAGATAGATCCTGGAATGATGCTCTTGCCACAATTTGACTGACTAAATTCGTTATCCACAATGCGATCTAGGATGACACCATCGCTATCAGCAAAAGCTAATAAAAAATTAGGCCCAGCAATTTGTGCGCTGAGCAGTTCTAGCTCAGGCCGAGCTAAACGCATCACAAGATCTAACTTATTACGGCG
This sequence comes from Oceanospirillaceae bacterium UBA2001, assembly GCA_002335115.1. Classification (GTDB taxonomy): domain Bacteria; phylum Pseudomonadota; class Gammaproteobacteria; order Pseudomonadales; family Balneatricaceae; genus Njordibacter. The sequence continues at coordinate 26,715 of DDCR01000021.1, read as the reverse complement.
TTGTTGCAGGTCTGTGTGAGATACTACACACTCCTCTGGTTTGCTAATGGGGTCTAGGCCATGCCGTATGCAGCGTTTCCAACTGTCGGCAATCGATGATGGCATAGCGCCGTAAGCGAATTTGCCATTCAGCTCAAGGCCTTTGCGCGCTTTTTCAAATGCTGTTTGCACAATAATCTCCTAATTTGCCCAATAATATGCCAACTAATGTGTCATAAATAAAGGAAATTTATGAAAATGATCAATTTTTGAACACCTAAAAACGAAAGTTTGGCAAAAATTGAACACCCATGACTGACTTATTGTAGAAGTTTGTCGGTATATTCAATCGATAAACCAAACAGAGCGTACTATTTTTCGGAGATTTACATGAAGGCGCAAGTTCTACATACATACGATGACGATCTAACAGCATCGACGTGGGTTGAGTACAAAGATGTACCCGACCCTACCATTACCAAGGGTTCTGACGTGATTGTACGTATTGGTGGAGCAGGTGTCTGTCGCACCGACCTGCACGTGATAGAAGGAGTTTGGCGTCCGCACATGGACCCGACAGGAGATCAGCTGTTACCCCTCATTTTGGGTCATGAAAATGCTGGTTGGGTTGAGGACGTGGGTCCAGAGGTTGAAGGGCTCAAAAAAGGCGACCCTGTTATTGTGCATCCAAAGATTTCTAACGGCACCTGTATTGCGTGTCGTCGTGGGCAAGACATGCACGGCGAAGGCACTTTTCCTGGCCTTGATTCAGATGGTGGTTATGCGGAAGCTTTGGTCACCTCTGAACGTAATATCATCAAATTACCTGACTCATTATTACCCAAAGAAGTCGCACCCTACTCAGATGCAGGCCTAACCGCATACAGAGCAGCGAAAAAAGCCACGCGGCATTTATTGCCGGGCGAATATTGTGTGGTAATTGGAGCCGGTGGATTGGGACACATCGCCATTCAAGTTTTGCGCGCCATGTGTGCCGCAGAAATTATTGTAGTGGACACGTCGGCGAAATCACTTGAGCTTGCTGGCAAGTGTGGCGCCAACTATTTAGTACAAGCTGATGGTGGCGAGGTTGAAGCAGTTTTATCACTGACCAAAGGCATGGGTGCACAGGCGGTACTCGACTTTGTTGGTGAAAAAGGCACAACCCGGAAGGGTTTGGAAATGACCCGAGCTGCGGGTAGTTATTATGTAGTGGGGTATGGTGAAGATATTCAAGTTCCAACGGTTGACTTAGTCATCACGGAAAAAAATATCATTGGTAATCTAGTAGGAACATGGGCTGAACTGACTGAGCTTATGGAGTTAGCTCATCGAGGCCTGGTAGATCTGACTACCAAAGAATACTCGCTTAGAGACGCTAATGTTGCTTTGCGTGATTTACATGAAGGTAAGATCAGTGGCCGAGCGGTTCTGATTCCCTAAACTGAATCAAAAAATTAAACTAAACTGGAGTATAGTATGATAAAAATAAAGAAGTTTATTGGTCCAGCGTCGGCACTGGCGCTCGCTGTTGCGGCAGCATCGCCAGCAATGGCAAAGGACTATTCACAATTTGGTATTGAGAAGGATTTACCAGGCACGTGTAGCTACGAAGCTATTGACGCTAAGGATTATTCTGGACGTTCATTGAATGTCATCACTCACGCAATCCCTGTTATTGGTGAGCCAACAGCGCTGCACGCTGAGCAGTTTGCAGAACTTACAGGTGCCGAAGTGAACGTGGTTCACGTACCTTTTGGTGACTTGTTCCAGCGCATTATGATTCCCTTTCAAAGTGAGCAAAACGCGTACGACGTGTTGTTTTATGCATCACTATGGATTGGTGACTTTAATCGCTTCTTAGAGCCTGTGCCACAAAAGTACCTTGATTCAACTGGCATGGCAGATGTGACTGATAGTTTCACTGGCGTTGCCACTTGGAATGGCCAGATGATTCAATATCCAATGGATGGTGACCGTCACTACCTTAAGTACCGTACTGATATCTTTGATAATGCTGATGTGCAGGCAAAGTTCCTAGCTGATACGGGTAGTGAGCTAGTCGTGCCAGAGACTTGGGAAGACTACAATAAGGTGGCAGCTTACTTTAATGACAGCGACTGGGATGGTGACGGTGAGCTAAACTATGGCTCAGCTGAAGTAGCCAAGCGTGACGATTTGATGTTCTCTGCATTTATCAGCCGCGCCGCTCCCTATGCGAAGCACCCAAATGTTAAAGGTGGTTTCTTCTTCGATCTAGAAACGATGGAGCCATTGATTAACTCACCAGGCTTCGTGCGTGGTTTAAAGTTGTTTGTTGATGCACAGAAAAGTTTCCCACCAGGAGGCAATAACTTTGGACTTGGCGATGAGATCTTCTCATTTGGTGGTGGCCAAACTTTGATGAGCTATAGCTGGGATGATGCTTACGTTCAGGCTAACGGAGCTGACAGTCGCATCCGTAACATGGTTGCTGCCGCTCCACTACCTGGTGCTGGAGAAGTGTGGAACCGTGATACTGGAAAGTGGGACACCTTTGCTACGCCAAATCGTGCACCTTATATGACTTGGGGCTGGTCTTCAGCTGTCTCGTCAATGTCTGAAGAGCAAGATATGGCTTTTGATTTCTTGTGTTTCTTCTCGAACGAGGCTAACGCCCAGCATGACCTTCAGATTGGTCGTTTTGGAGTTAACCCTTACCGTGATGAGCATTTAGATGTAGACTTTTGGAAAGGACTGGGCTGGGAAGATAAGACAGCTAATTCCTATGTTTCGACTTTATCGAACATGGAAAAAAGCCAAAACCGTGTGTTTGACTTGCGTGTTCCTGGTGTAAGCCAGTTTATGTCATCCATGGCTAACGGTGTTGCTGAGGCAATGTCAGGTCAGAAATCTGCTCAAGAAGCGCTAGATGGTGTAGCCAAAGAATGGGCTGAAATCACTGATCGCATTGGTAAAGATCGGTTGCGTGAAGCCTATGCCAACGTTGTTAAGCTTGAAGACAACGAAGGTTGATGCTGTAGGGTGGGCGCCTTTTGGCGCCCACCAACAATCTCGGAAAAACTATAATGTTATCTTCAAAACACTTCTTTTTGCTACCCGCACTTTTAACTTTGGTAGCTATCATTCTTTTCCCACTTTTATTCACAGTTCGAGTTAGTTTTTCAAGCTGGGATGTTTTCCAGTCAGGACTCGATTTTATTGGCGGCAGTAACTACGTCCGTGTGTTCGAGGACCAGCGCTTCTGGCAAAGCCTTCAGCGCCTATCCCTACTATCGATCATTTCCGTATCTTTGCAATATACCTTAGGCTTTGCATTGGCCTTAGCTGTTTGGAAACAGGTGCGGGGAGGCCGCTTAATGCGGGTATTATTTCTTATTCCAATGATGACCACTCCGGTGGTGATGTCAGTTATTTGGCGTACTGTATTTCATGAAAGCCTAGGCCCCGTAAATGATATTTTAAGTGCGTTTGGCGTGGGTCCTGTGCCGTGGCTCTCGAGCGCAACTGGGGCATTTATCAGTGTGCTAATTGTGGAAGTTTGGCAATGGACACCCTTTATGTTCCTGCTCCTATTAGCGGGTTTGGTATCGCTACCTAAAGAGCCGTATCTTGCAGCCGCCATAGATGGAGCAGGCACATGGCGAACCTTCTGGCAGGTTACTTTCCCTCTGATGGCGCCCATCACCATTGGTGCCTTAATTATCCGACTGATAGAAGCATCTAAGATTATGGATACGGTTTACGTGCTGACTTCAGGTGGGCCAGGGACGGCAACTGAGACCTCGTCCTATTACATTTATATACGTGGATTGCGAGATTTTCAAATCGGTTATTCTGCGGCGCTGTCGTTGGTTTATCTAGTCATCATGATTATCAGTCTCACTATTATTGCGAAACTGTTGTTACGAATGCTGGTCGGGAAGGATGAATAAAATGAATAAGGTCTACCACACCCTTAAAACTATTTTTTTACTTGGTTGGTCAATTTTTGTAGTGTTTCCATTTCTTTGGGCACTCACGACTTCTTTTAAAGATGCTAATGCCATCACCAGTGGCGCAACCTATATTCCTTGGGTCGATTTTGAACCATCGTCTCAGGGCTGGACGTCACTATTTACCACTGGATCTCAGGGCATCAATATCATTGGCCCATTTATTGATTCTGCAGTGGTGACCTTAATTGCCAGTTTGGTGAGTTTAATTCTTGGCACACTAGCCGCCTATGGGCTGTCCCGTTTTGAGTATCGCTTAGGCTTTGTAAAGAATTCTGATATTACTTTTTTCTTTATCTCTCAGCGCATCATGCCACCTATTGTGTTGGCAATTCCATTCTTTCTAATGCTTAAAGAACTGGGTGCGCTGGATACTATTTTTGGTTTGGTTTTAGTTTATATCGCTCTATTGCTGCCAATAGCAGTGTGGGTTATGACCGATTTTTTTTCGGGCATTCCCAAAGAGTTAGATGAAATGGCCATGACGGATGGTTGCAGTCCCATTGGTGCTTTCTTCCGTGTGATTTTACCAAATTCTGTACCTGGATTAGTGGTTGCAGGCATGTTTTGCTTAATTTTTGGATGGAACGACTTTTTCTTTGCCTTTACCCTGACGTTTACAGAGACTCAGCTTTTACCCGTGTCTATCGTTTCCCTCAATTCCTCAGTGACGCCATGGTGGTCCCTGTCGGCCTTTGCCCTAATTTCAGTCGCACCTTTGGCTTGTGTTGCAGTCATTGTAGAACGTTACATGTCACGCGGCACTATGTCGGGGGCCATTAGGTAATTATTATGCTTCAGATTGATCATCTTACAACGGCTGATGCCAAAGTTACTTTGGACGATGTCTCATTTGTTTTTGAGGCTGGCAAAATTTATACCATCTTAGGCCGCACAGGTGCGGGCAAGACTGAACTTCTGCGAGCCCTAATGGGGCTCAACCCTTTGACTGTTGGCACTGTAAAATTGGATGAAGAGGATATTACTGAGCGGCCCATCAGGGCCCGCAATATGTCTCTTGTGTACCAGCAGTTTATTAATTACCCGCACTTAAGTGTGCTGGATAATGTGGCCTTTCCCCTGCGTCGCCAAGGGAAGGACAAAGCTGAGGCACATGCCCTTGCAGGCCAGATGTTAACCACGGTGGGTCTGGGAGAATTTCTGCAACGTCGGCCAGCACAACTTTCCGGTGGGCAACAACAGCGTGTGGCTTTGGCCCGCGCCATGGTCAAACAGTCGCGCATCTTGATGCTAGACGAACCCCTGGCAAACCTAGACTATAAACTGCGAGAGCAGCTGCGTGAGGAGTTTCCACGGCTGGTGGCGGATAATGTTGAAAGTGTCATCTTGTACACAACCACAGAGCCTCGTGAGGCCATGGAGTTAGGTAACACGATGATCGTCATGCATGACGGCAGGGTTATTGCCAGTGGCGCACCTGCCGACTTATTTGCACACCCACCTACCAAAGATACGGCAAGCGTCATCAGTGATCCACCGATCTCCTTTATCTCAGGCTTTGTGCGTGATAATTGCCTTTACTTCAGTGAAGGGCATTTGGCCCCCAGTGAAGGCTTGCTGTTACCTGCAGATGGCCCAGTGACCATTGCTTTGCGGCCTGATGCAATTGAGCCAGATGGTGCCTTTAATGCGCAGATAGGCTTGTCAGAATTTAGTGGATCACAAACCATTATTCACCTCGATTTCGATTTTGGTCGTGCCATCATGATGGTTGATGGTATTGAAGCTTTTACAGCGGGCAATGACATCAGCGTTTCAATCCGGTCAGAACACATCATGTTGTTTGCACCAGATGGCGGCAATATAACACTCAGGAACAACCAAAATGGCTAAAATTGTATTGGAAAACCTTGGGCACAGCTATTTAGCTGATCCCAAAGGTGAGCATGACTTTGCTTTAAAGCCAGTTAATCTGACTTGGCAAGATGGTAAAACATACGCTTTGTTGGGTCCTTCAGGCTGTGGCAAGACCACTATGCTCAATATTATATCGGGGCTAGTCGCACCATCACATGGGCGCCTATTGTTTGACGGAAAGGATGTGACTAACATCCCAACATCTGAGCGTAATATTGCTCAGGTGTTTCAGTTTCCAGTCATCTATTCGACTAAAACAGTCAGGCAGAATTTAGCCTTTCCGCTGGAATGCCGCGGCGTTTCGCCGTCGCGCATTAGGCAACGCGTAGCAGAAGTGGCCACGCTGTTAGATTTGGATTATGCCCTAGATATGCCTGCACGCAAGCTCAGTGCGGATCAAAAACAATTGATTTCTTTGGGGCGGGGCTTAGTGCGAGAAGATGTGAGCGCTATTCTCTTGGATGAGCCATTAACAGTGATTGACCCGCAAATGAAATTTATGCTGCGGCGTAAGTTGCGGGAAATTAACCGGCAAACAGGCGTCACTATGATCTTGGTGACCCACGATCAAAGCGAAGCCATGAGTTTTGCTGATGAGATAGTGGTGATGAAAGATGGCTTATTACAGCAGTCAGGCACCCCTGAGGAGCTATTTTCACGCCCACAAAATGATTTTGTAGGCTATTTTATAGGTTCACCACCGATGAACATGATTAACCTTGACGTTCGCCAAGGTACGCTAGCAACCGATGCTCTGAGCTTGACTCAGCCATCACCGAGTGAGAGTAATGCCCTACTCTATCAACTGGGCATCAGGCCAGAGCATATCTCTTTGGTCGATCAGACGGCAGAAAACGTTGGTGTGGGCACCATCAAAAAAATTGAGCACCTAGGGGTTGATGGTATTGTGACGCTCGAATTAGCCGCCAATGTAGTCATTAAAGCGAAGACTCGCAAACACACGGCGATGTCTGTGGGCACAACAATGGGAATTAATGTGTGCCAAGACGATGCTCTTTTATACCTTGATGGCAGGCTCGCCACTTAGCATCTAGCTTGTCATAATATTTGTGCACCACTAAAGCGAGCCGCCTAAGGTGGTTTTTAAAGGGGCCTTAGTGAATCCCTTTCTGAGTCCTTGGTTATGACAGTGTTGCAAAAACAAGTTAGGCCCTCAATTCCTGAGGGCCTAGCTTTTTAATTATGCTAACGTTTTAATACCCCTTTGTTGGCTCAGTTGCGGCCCCTAGCAATGCCATAAGGCATCAGTATCTAGTTAAAAAAGTTATCAACCAGAGTTGATTACTGATGTATAATGACTCCTCGATAAACTAATTCAAGACATTAAATGCAAAAAGCGTACGTCCTAGTGAAAACTAGTATTGTGTGTGTATAGTTGATTGTGTCAGAATAAAATGGAAATCAGAACAGTGACTGTAAATGACGATAGACAAGCATCACTATCCAATGACGAGCAGCAAAACCTTTCTCCTTTGAGGATTGCTGGCTGGGTTGGTGTAGTTGTTGCAACTCCATTTTTTGTGTGGGTGCCGCTTGGATTCACAAGTTTCATACCATCGATGATTGATGTCTTTGGTATTGTCGGAGTACGCATTCCTGCAGCGGTTACGATTGCTGGACTATTGTTAGCCGCAGTTGGATTTCACCGGATTGAATGAGGGCTAAACCGGGCCTTTAGTTGGACTAAAGTTAACTCAAAAAGTAAGGAAATTAGTATGTTCAAACTATCAGATTTTTTCATTATGCTGGCGGTTGCGGTGTCCTTTGCGGTATCTGGACTGCTCTGGTTCGAAGGTAAGCAGTTAGAAGGATTATTCACTGCAATATGGGTACCATCCATCCTAGCGTTTGGTATTTACTTCAAATTGTCTAGCCTGCTGGCAAGGAGAGACTAATCATGATTTCTGATAATTTACTCCCCATTGCCATGTTTGTGTTCGTTATCATGATGATCGGCCTGGTGTTAACTTTTATAGAATTTCGCTACGGTGAGCCGAAACGCCAACAGGATAAAGCTGACAGAGATGCTGGCGCCGTTGGCAAAGACAAAGCTTCCTAGCAGGCCCGTGCCTTAGTTTTGGGGCCTATTTCTAGCGTAATAAGGTTAAACTACCTCCCTATTGCGCTAGAAACTTTGCCCGCTCCCAGCTAAAGATCCAAAGTAATGCACCTATTTTTCTGCTCATGCTTATGGTTTTAGTACCCTGAATGCGCCTCTGATGTGCATCACCTGGTTGCTTATCTGTATATCTATAGAAACCTACCCTTTGTAACCTGTGCTTAGTAACCCCCCCCCTTGGCAATTTGCCCCAATCGTTTGCCCCTAGGTTTAATAGCCAATGTCCGTTGATCAGATTTAAGCTGGTCACGATTGAGAGCGACCCATGGGTCGACTTGATATGGAGAGCTGCTAATGGTGGTAGAGTGTGGCATAAATTAACTGGCCAACTTGGGCCATAGCGGTAACATAAAAGCTTGGTTCACTTGAGGAGAAAAGATCACATGCAGCAACTGGCGAATCAATTATTCCATAAGACCATTCGACGCTGGGTGCCATTTTGGCGTGATGCCCAACCCCAATTTGATGCGCTAGAAAAATTATCACTTGATCCTGAATTAAATAACGCAGATGAAAAAGTGCTATTAACTTGGATGGATGCCTGCCTTAAAGATAATGGTGGCGAGGTAGCTGCCCGCTCTCGAGCAGCCGAACTAGGCCGACGTTTCTTAGATTTAAATGATGCGGGGCGAGTTCGTTTTTTGTGTTTGATGGCAGACAACTACTCTGTTGATGAGGAGCACCTGACTGCGGTGATTGAATCTTGGTTGAGTGCAGATTCAGATCAACGGGCCATGTTAGAGGCACAGCTTCGTAGCGCCCTCGAACCCCCTAGAATGAAATTACTGACCCAGTTCAACGAGCTTCCTCAAGGCGTAAAATTTTTAGTGGATATGCGCTCTGAACTGTTACGCTTGCGTCTTGAGCACCCTAACCTAGCACCCTTAGAGGTAGATTTAAAGCGTCTTTTAAGTGCGTGGTTTGATGTTGGTTTGTTGCAACTGGAAGAGATTAACTGGAGTTCTAGTGCAGAGCTGTTAGAGAAATTGATTGCCTATGAGGCTGTGCATGCGATCCAAAGCTGGACTGATCTTAAAAACCGTCTCGATTCAGACCGTCGCTGTTTTGCCTTCTTTCATCCTAATATGCCAGACGAACCACTCATATTTGTGGAGGTTGCACTGGTCAAAGGCATGGCTAATAATGTTCAGGCACTGCTCGACGAGTTGGCACCATTAGAAGATATTCGCCTTGCAGATACAGCCATATTTTACTCGATCTCTAATGCGCAAAAAGGTCTCTCAGGCATCAGCTTTGGTAACTTTCTAATCAAGAGTGTGGTTAAAAAACTGCAGCAAGAATTTCCTCAACTCAAGCAGTTTGCGACGCTTTCACCCATCCCTGGTTTTTGTCGTTGGTTAGATAGTATGGATGCTGTTAAGGCGTCTGATTTATCGGGGGAGGACTCAATGTCTGGCTCACCTGAGCAGCTACAAAAATTGGCAGCGCACTACCTTGTTGAACAAAAACAACAGCGCAATGACAAACATGCTCGAGACCCTGTGGCCCATTTTCACCTAAGTAATGGAGCTAAACTGGAACGACTTAATTGGATGGCAGACACGTCTGATAATGGGGTCAAGCAATCGGCAGGTATGATGGTTAACTATTTATATGAGTTACCCCACATCGAGAGCCGCAGTCAGAGTTACAGTGCTGACGGTAAGGTGGCTGTGTCGACTAGTATTGAAAAACAACTCACTCTATAACGGAATGCTGTTGGCAATGAGTTTGCCCTAGGGGCTTTCTAGCCTATCATTACTGAGCCCCCAAATGGCTAAAATTGAGCTGACACCAAGTTTGTAACTGCTCACACACAGCCTCTAGTAACTTGCTATGCTGGTGACTTTTACGCACCACAGCACTCCATTTGACGGGCATCCCGTGTTCAGTGACACGCAATGCCACTAACTGATGCTCATCAAGGTAGGGTTGCACAGCCCAGCGGCTTAAAATAGACCGCCCAAAGCCAGCCTTGACCATCTCGATAACAGCTTCTGTGTTGCCCGCTCTTAAGTAATTTAATGGCCTTCGACCTGCTGGACGCCACAGAAGTTCTTCCTCAAATCCCGTTTCATAAATGGTTGAATAAGTGATAAACGGGTCATCCAAAAAGTCTGCAGCAAGCATATAGCTCTGAGGAGCTGCGGAGTAGCCTAGGGCAGCTATAGCCAGTAGTTCATCATTAAAAAGAGAGAACACTTTAGTTCGGCTGGAACTCAGATTGCCGGCACTGATGGCAATATCTACATCGCCATCTAATACACTTCGTATCGGCACCTTGGTGGTATCAGTAATGAACTCAAAATATAAATTAGGCCATTGCTGCTGCAGTTGTTTTAAAAATAACGGCAGCCAGCGATAGCTGTTATAGGCAAAAGTACCAATACGAACCACCTCACCAGGTGTTGCACCAAACTTTCCAATAAGGGTAGATTCAGCTAAACCCGCTTCCATAAGAATGGCATCCGCACTGGTGGCCAGCAGATCTCCTGCAGAAGTTAGCCTTAAACGCCTGCCCACACGAGCAAACAATTTAGTACCTAAGCGCCGCTCAGCCTCTGCGATTTGATGGCTTAAGGCGGGTTGGGTTAGCCCTAAGGCTTGGGCTGCAGCTGATACGGTGCCATGAATCCGAACCGCCTGCACCACTCGATAGTGGCTTAGTTGTAGACGTAACATATATCAAATAATTTCATGGTTAGTGCCTAAATTATTAATTATTCACTAAGGTGACAATACCCTATGATGACTTTTTATAGCAAGTCTATGGTGGATTAATGAGACGCTCTCGTGCTAATCGCGCGCAATCGACGCGTTCTAGTGGTGCTGTCAACCAAGCCCCCTCTAGACAAATGTGTAATCCATATGCGCCCATGGAGTTGATGGATGAATCTCAGCTAGATGACATTCATCAGGCTTCACTCAAGCTTTTATGTAAAGTGGGGATGGATTTTCAGTCACCAAGAGCGGTGGACATTTTACGTCGTGCCGGTGCCATGATTGATGCAGATGGACTTCGAGTTAGGTTTGATCCAGATTGGCTCATGCAGACCATTGCCACAACGCCTAAATCATTTGTGTTGCATGGACGTCGACCAGACCGTCATCTAACCATGGGAGGCAACTCAACGGCTTTTGCGATGGTAGCCAGCACACCTAATGTGTCAGATTTGGACAGAGGTCGTGTGGCTGGAAATTATGATGACTTTTGTAACTTATTACGCTTAGGTGAAAGCCTGAACAGTGTCCAATTGCAGGCTGGTTTTCCCGTAGAGCCTTGTGATGTGCCTGTCAATACTCGCCATCTTGTGGCGGGGGCGGCCATGGCGCGTCTGACGACTAAACCTATAGGGGGTTATGCCTTAGGCCGACAACGTATGCAGGATGTCATTGATATCGTGCGCATAGCTCGTGGCATTGATCATGCAACCTTGTTGCAACAGCCCTGCATGCATACAGTTGTGAATTCCAATTCACCATTAATTTATGATGGGGCCTTATTGGAAGGGGCCATTGTCATGGCCGAAAATAACCAACCCGTCATCTATACCCCCTTTACGCTTGCTGGGGCCATGGCACCCATCACCATGGCGGGTGCTTTAGTGCAGCAAAATGCAGAGTGTCTAGCAGGTTTAGCCTTTCATCAATGTGTTAACCCGGGAGCGCCTGCAATGTATGGTAGCTTTACCTCTAACGTAGATATGAAATCTGGCTCCCCTGCGTTTGGTACTCCAGAATACAGCCAAGCCACAATTGTGTCTGGTCAACTCGCACGCAAGTATGGCATTCCCTTACGTGCGTCTAACGCTACCGCCTCTAATGCCCCTGATGCGCAGGCTGCATATGAGTCCCAAATGTCTTTATGGGCTTGTATGTTAGGTCAAGTGAACTACGTTTTACATGGCTTAGGATGGCTTGAGGGAGGCTTATGTACTTCCTATGAAAAAATTATTCTTGATGCAGAAATGATTCAAATGCATCAAGCTTTTTTGCAGCCCATGGAGACTAATAGTGAGGCCTTAGCAGTTGATGCTATTGCAGAAGTGGGGCCTGGCAGTCACTTTTTTGCTTCACCCCATACCATGTCCCGATATGAGAAGGCGTTTTATTCCCCCTTATTATCCAATTGGTCTAACTTTGAAAACTGGCGTGATGCCGGAGCCGTAGATGCGACACAAAGGGCTAATAAAATTTGGAAGCAGATGTTACAAGATTATGAAGAGCCTAAATTGGAGTCTTCGATAGACGATGAACTGACCGACTTTGTGCAGTGGCGCATCCACGAGGGTGGAGCGGTGCCAGGGTCCTAACAAAAGGAAGTATCAGTATGAAGACTCATGTTCAAGTAGCTGTTATTGGCGGGGGCGTCGTGGGCTGCTCAGTACTTTATCACCTGACTAAGTTAGGCTGGTCAGATGTTTGTCTGATAGAGCGTTCAGAGTTGACGTCTGGTTCTACATGGCATGCTGCAGGGGGCTTTCACACCCTCAATGCCGACCCAAATATGGCATCTCTGCAAGGTTATACCATAAAGCTCTATAAAGAATTAGAAGCCCTTACAGGCTTAAACTGTGGTTTACATCATGTGGGTGGCATTACTTTAGCCGATAGTCCTGAACGTATGGACTTTATTAAAGCCGCACGGGCCATGCATCGACATATGGGTTTGGACACGCACATCATTAGCCCAGAGGAAATCAAAAAACTAAGCCCAATTGTAAATACTCAAGGTATTTTAGGGGCCTTATATGACCCGCTTGATGGCCATTTAGACCCTTCTGGCACAACGCATGCCTACGCTAAAGCAGCACAAATTCAAGGTGCAGAAATTTACTTAAGAAACCCAGTCACTGACCTCAAGCAACGTCCAGATGGCAGTTGGGACATAACCACTAAAAATGGCATGGTCCATGCGGAGCATGTGGTTAATGCAGGCGGCTTATGGGCTCGAGAATTGGGTGAAATGGTCGGCGTATTCCTGCCTCTTCATCCTATGGAACATCAATATTTGATCACTGATGATTTGCCTGAAGTATTTACCCGAGAAGCGGAACTACCCCACGTCATGGACCCTGCTGGAGAGAGCTATCTGCGCCAAGAAGGTAAAGGTTTAGTGATTGGTATTTATGAACAAGATTGTGACCCTTGGGCCTTAGACGGCACTCGTTGGGACTTCGGTCATGAGTTGTTGGATAACCGATTAGACCGTATTAGCGATTCTCTTGAGTTTGCTTTTAAACGTTTTCCTTGTTTAGAAACTGCAGGTATAAAGACTATTGTCAATGGGCCATTTACCTTTGCACCGGATGGTAATCCTTTAGTTGGTCCGGTCCCTGGGTTACAAAACTATTGGTCCTGTTGTGCCGTAATGGCTGGCTTTAGCCAAGGTGGTGGTGTGGGTCTGAGCCTGGCAGAATGGATGGTTCATGGCGAGCCATCCCGAGATATATTTGCCATGGACGTGGCTCGTTATGGTGATTTTTGTACCAAGGCCTATACCCGTAATAAGGTGCGGGAGAATTATCAAAAACGCTTTAGTATTTCTTATCCCAATGAAGAGCTTCCAGCTGGCCGGCCACTCAATACGACGCCAGCTTATTCCATATGGCAGCAACAAAGGGCAGTTTTTGGCCAAGGTTATGGCATGGAACATGTGAATTATTTTGCCCCTGAAGGAGAGCCATTATTAGAAACACCTAGTTTTAGGCGTTCCAACGCATTTACTGCCATTAGTAATGAATGCCATGCTGTGCGTACTTCAGTGGGAATTAATGAGGTGCATAATTTTGGTAAATATCTAGTCAAAGGTAAAGGTGCGCAGGCATGGCTGGATGGTATTATGGCAGGCAAATTACCTGCTTTGGGACGCATAACCCTAAGTCCTATGCTGAGTCCTTTGGGGAAACTTATGGGTGACTTTACCATTTCCCATATTGCTCATCACGAGTATCAACTCACGGCCTCTTTTGGTGCTCAAGACCTACATATGCGTTGGTTTGAACGGTACCTTCCAGCATTTAATGTGGAACTTAAGAATGTATCTATGAGTCGTATTGGCTTTCAAATTGCAGGTCCAAAGGCGCGCGAATTGCTTGCACAATGCACTCGATTCGACGTCTCCAATAACGCCATGCCATTTTTGTCTGTACAAAAAATAGAAGTTGGCCAATGTGACGCTATAGTTCAGCGGGTGAGTTATACGGGTGATCTGGGCTATGAAATATATGTGCCTGCTGAGCAGCAGGTCAGCTTGTACCATACCTTAGCTGAGGCAGGTGTGGCGTTTAATCTTAAACCTTTTGGTATGCGTGCAATGATGAGCTTGCGCTTAGAAAAATCGTTTGGTGCATGGATGCGCGAATATAAACCAGATTACACACCCATGGAAACCGGGTTAGACCGCTTTTTGGATTACCACAAACAACCAGATTATATTGGTAAGGCGGCTGTCCTTGCAGAGTTAGTAGAGCCCCCAAAACGCAGGCTGGTAAGTTTTATAGTAGATGCTATTGACGCTGATGTGGTGGCAGATGAACCCATTTGGAAAGATGGAACGGTAGTGGGTTTTGTGACTTCAGGTGGCTATGCGCACTTTAGTAAAAAATCGGTTGCTCTGGGTTTTGTACCCACCAATATGATTGTTGATGGCGCAGCATTTGAGATTGAAATTTTGGGTGAAATGCGCGCTGCAACACTATTTACCAAAGTCTTATTTGATCCCCAATCTCTGCGCATGCGGAGTTAGCCTCTGGAAAGTCGCTTAGTTCATCTTTTTTTGTAAGCGCAAACTATTAGCTTAAATTATATCTGCGGTTCATAATCGCCTATACGTAATATTGCTACTTATGGATCTTGCATGCCTAAAAATCAAGACGCTAGCCTCCTTTCCCACGCTGGCCATTACTTAGACACTCGCTCTGGTGCTGTTGTGCCGCCAATACAGCCTAGCTCTACCTATGCCCGTGACGAACAAGGCGAGCTCTACAACGCATCTCGCACCTATGCTCGTGATCATAGTGACAATAGTGAGCAAGCTGAAGCGGTGATCTGTCGGTTAGAGGGCGGCCAAGCCAGCCGCTTGTTCGGGTCTGGCATGGCGGCAGCTACTGCTATAGTGCAATCATTGCGCCCTGGTCAACGATTGGTTGCGCCCAAGGTTATGTATTGGTCATTACGCGCATGGATGGTGGATTTTTGCAATGACTGGGGTATTGAGCTGGTTTTTTATGATGCTGACGATGCCACTGATTTAGCTCGTGTAGTGGTTGCCAAACCAACCCACATGGTTTGGCTTGAGTCACCTGCAAACCCCACCTGGCAAGTGGTAGATATTGCTGCCGCAGCACAAGTGGCTCACACAGCTAACGCACAGTTAGTCGTAGATGCTACGGTATTAACGCCACTACTGTGCAAACCCATTGAGCTAGGTGCTGATCTGGTTTTTCATTCAGCTACCAAATACCTGAATGGCCATTCAGACGTGGTTGCGGGAGTAGTCACTTGCGCTCAACAAGACCAACGGTGGCAGCGCATTTGTAATATCCGAGCACAACTAGGTGGTATTCTGAGCCCATTCTCGAGTTGGTTATTACTGCGAGGCATGCGCACCTTGCATTTACGTGTTGAGCGCGCCAGTAGCAATGCCCAAGCCTTTGCCGAACATTTTCATAACCACCCTCAGGTCATAGAGGTGATGTACCCTGGGTTGCCTAGCCACCCGCAGCATCACATTGCTAAGCAGCAGTGTAAGAACGGTTTTGGTGGCATGTTATCCATTCGATTTAAAGGTGGACGTGAGCAAACTGCCATTATCATGGGCAAGCTAAAATTGATGGTTAGAGCCACATCCTTGGGTGGCGTTGAAAGCCTTGTAGAGCATAGGGCCCTCATAGAAGGCCCTACCAGTCCAGTGCCAGATGATTTATTACGATTTTCTATAGGCTGTGAGGCTATTGAAGACCTTATTACCGATTTAGAGCGAGCCTTAGTTTGATATTCACTTTAGACACATGCCGAGTTAGCCCCTGTTTAGTCGCTCAGCTCATCTACAATGGCTTGCGCTGCAAGTGCTATTAGTTGAGTGCCAATGTGAGGTCTGGCTAAGGCAGAGTGAGACCCTACACGCCCATCTGGGAAGGTGCGCTGATGACTTATTGGGTCTGCATGGCGATCGCCACTGTGGGCTTTGATGTAAGCCGCACTCAAGCGTACCGGTGGATCTTTTGCTAAGTCTGGATCTAGTCTGCGGTGATGAACTTGGGTAATTGAGATTTCTGCAGGTGTTGCGTGCATGCCTTCCCAGTCGCCAAAGGCTTTTTGGCGCAGTGCTTGTACTTCATCAAAATCCCACCAACTGCGTAATTTGATAGTGTGAGGGGCTAAATTTTTAACGACTTGGCGCGCGGGCTCAAGGTTAGCACCATGGCCATTGAGTAAGTATATCTCTTTAAAACCGTGGTTAATAAAACACTGGCACACTTCTTCTAGTAGCAACAAGAAGGTCGGCGCTGATACTGAAACAGTGCCGGCAAAGGCCATATTAAACGGTGCTGGAGTATAAACTAAGGCAGGTGCAACCAGCCAACCTGCGATTTCTGCAGCGGCCATGGCTACAGTTTCAGCACATAGATAATCGGTGCCCATAAGACCCATCGGGCCATGTTGTTCGAACGATCCAAGGGGCAGCAATAAAGGTTTGCCAGTAGCAATATAGGCATCAACTTCTGGCCAAGTAAGTTGGCTCAGGGCGATGGGGTTTTGGTTTTTATCCATTGTGTTAATAAAGGCCTGTAAGTACCTAGTTCTGCCGCTACCCAGGGTAGTTGCTCCATGTCTTGCTGATAGTCAGCGACTAGACCTATAAAAGGGTGGGGTAAACCCCAGCTTTTATACATCATAGTAACCCATTCAAGACTGACGATTAGGCCACAGTCAGCAAGGCAGAACTGGATGTTGGGGCGTAATGCTAATGCTTTTTGCAACTGTTGCAGACGCTGATGCAGTTGTTCGAAAGCCTCAGCCCGAGGGTGTGGTTGACCGATGTCCGAAAATAATGCGCGCACACACGGCTCTAACCGAGTGTCGTGGAAGCGCCCTAAAGCACGCACTTGTGCCCGCTCCATGAGATCCGTGGGCAAAGCTGGCGGCAGTGGCACACTTTCTTCAAGGTATTCTGCAATTGCTTCTGAGTCGGCAATAATGTGTGCCCCTACTTTCAGGGCAGGCAGACTCCCCGCAGGCACTAACGCTGTATAAGCCTCAGAACCATAACCGCCAGGGGGCGGTAATTCACTCCATGCCAATCTTTTAAAGCGCATGAGCAGCCTCAGCTTAGCGCAATACAAACTCACCGGCACGCTATACAGACACAGGTCTGGCAAAGCTTGGCTGGGGTCTTGCCCCAGCACCGACTGAGGAACTTCTGTTATAGTGCTAGGTTCCACTTAGCACCCACTTGTTCAAAGAAACCGCGCTCTTGTTTAAGGCGAATCCACGTATTGACATAGTTAATCCATACCTGATCTGCTTGTGGAAGAAGCATCGCAATGGGTGTGGGGGCCTTAGGCTTAGACACGGGTACGATCATAAGCTGAGGGTATTTTTGCACTAAGGTTTTAGCTTCTACATTAGACGTGATATGAGCATCAGCTCGCATAGACAATACTTCTTGGAAGTCCCTTGCAGGGGCTTCGACGATCTGATGTTTTGCGTTGGGGAAAAAATCCTTAACTTGGCTTTCCTGAGTGGTGCCCAAGGTTGCTGCAACAGTCACATCGGCTTTATCTAGGTCTGCCCAGTCCTGAAAACGGTCAGCGTTTTTAGTTAAAGTCAGAGGCACGGTTCCCAGAGAAAAGTAGCTAATGGAATAGCCAGCCGCTTTGGCGCGCTTTGGTGAAATAGAAGCTGAACCGGTCATATGGTATTTACCAGAGGTCACTCCACTGACCAAGGTCTTCCAGTCGGTCGCAACAAATTCGACTTCAACACCAAGGTCTTTCGCTAACTCAGTCATGACGTCAATGTCGTATCCTTTATAGGAGTTGGTCGCTGGATCTTTCATGGTCATGGGATTCCAATCTCCCGTGGTGCCGACTTTTAATACGCCTTCACTTAAAATATCTTGCAGCGCTGATGCAGCCATCGATGGTGTGGCAGCAATGGTAAGAGCGGCTGCGAGAGCCCATTTCTTCATATTTTTCATGGCAATTATCCCATTTTAATTTGTTTTTTTTGCTTAAATATAATTGCAGGAGTGCAAAGAAATTGCAAGAAAATTAATTTATTGCACGTAAATAAATCCGGTGCTACCATCATTTGAGCGATTTAACAGGAGATAAGTGACATGGCAGCAGCCCATTCTCGTCTGGTCATTAACATGCAGGGCGTCGACAAAGTATTTGGTAAATTTAAAGCTTTAGATGGGGTGTCTTTGCAGGTTCACGAAGGTGAAAAAATGGTCATCTGTGGACCCTCTGGCTCTGGCAAATCTACCTTAATCCGATGTATCAATGGTTTGGAAGACATTCACTCAGGCAATGTGTCCATAGCGATAATGGATAATGACGGTGGGCGTGAAGCTCGCATTGGTATGGTGTTTCAGCAATTTAATTTATTCCCTCACCTTACGGTCATGCAAAACCTGACGTTGGGCCCCATGCGGGTAAGTAAGCTTAGCCGTTCCGATGCCGAAAAAAGGGCTCGTATTTGTTTAGAGCGGGTTCAAATTCCAGAACAAGCAGACAAACTGCCGCGTCAACTATCGGGTGGCCAGCAACAGCGCGTAGCCATTGCTAGAAGTTTGTGTATGGAACCTGACATCATATTATTTGATGAACCCACATCAGCGTTGGATCCAGAAATGATTAACGAAGTGCTAGAGGTGATGGTGGGCTTGGCTGATAGTGGAATTACCATGATATGTGTGACCCATGAAATGGGATTTGCCAAACGGGTAGCTGACACTATGGTGTTTATGGACGAAGGAAAAATTGTTGAACAATCGCCTCCTGAAAAGTTTTTTAGCGCTCCAGAGAGCCTGCGTTGCCAACAGTTTTTGGCTAAAATATTACATCATTAAAAGGCCAGAAATGAAGAGATTAATACTGTTACTGATCAGTCTTCCTTTAGTCACCTCCTGCAGTGATCAGTGGGGCTGGTACGTTGTTGATCCAACTACTAAATCTGGGCTGTCAAACCTTAAATTCTTATTGAGTGGCTTAGAGCAGACCATACTCATGTCTTTTACGGCGATTGCTATTTCGATGGTTGTGGGATTAGCTGTGGCATTGCCGGGGATGGCTGCTGCAAAAGGCTGGCGTCGGTTTAATCGAGTTTATGTCGAGGTGGTTCGAGCGGTTCCTATTTTGGTGTTAATTTTGTGGGTTTACTACGGCTTACCCCAGTTAATGGGTATCAGTATTGGGGTTTTTGGTGCTGGAGTGATTGCCTTAGCACTATCAGATAGTGCATTTCAGGCAGAGATTTTTCGGGCTGGAATCCAGTCAGTCAATCGCGGTCAATATGAAGCCGCTCGCACCTTGTCTCTCAACTACGTTGATACGATGCGCTTTGTCATTTTGCCGCAGGCTATTAAACGGATCTTGCCAGCCTTGGGCAATCAATTTGTGTATATGCTGAAAATGTCATCTTTAGTGTCGGTCATTGGCATGCAGGAACTGACTCGCAAAGCCAACGAATTGGTGGTCACAGAATACCGGCCACTCGAGATTTATACCATTTTAGTACTGGAGTACCTAGTGCTTATCTTAATGGTATCGGGAGTGTTTCGTTGGTTGGAGTCGCGGATGCAAAGTGATGAAAGATAGAGGAGATAGGTAATGAGTGCTTGGATAGAAATGGTTAACGATGACGTCGCTAGTCCAGAACTCATGGACGCTTTAAGCTTAGCGCGCACGCCTCACGGTACAGTAGATAATGTTATGAGGGTTCACTCCCTGAGACCCAATACCATGCTTGGTCATGTGAAATTATACCGTGCGGCACTGCATGATGAGGCTAATACATTACCTATGTGGCTGCAAGAGGTCATTGGCTCTTATGTTTCCATGCTCAATCAATGTGCCTATTCTTATGCCAATCATTGGGCCAATGCCAGTCACTTAATGGACAGTCCAGAACGAGCTCTAGCAGTAGAAAAAGCGCTTCGTCAGCAGCATCCCGAACGGGTCTTTGAAGGAGCTGAATTAGCCTTGATGCGCTATACCCAGAAGTTGACCCTTACGCCAGGGGCTATGGTACAAGCAGACGTTCAAGCCTTGCAAGATGCTGGACTTGATGATGGTGAAATTTTGGAGGCAAATCAAATTATAGGCTACTTCTGCTATGTAAATCGGTGTTTAAATGGCTTGGGAGTCACAACAGACGGAGATATTGTTGGTTACTATAGCGGGAGTCGTGACTGATTATGAGTAAGGTAAAGCGGGTCAGTGCTGATCAAATACCAGTCATTGATATCTCTTCTTTAGTATTGGGTGAAGCGGATATTGAAGCGGCAAAAAGCCTTCATCACGCAAGCCAGAACTTGGGCTTCTTGTATGTGACCGGTCACGGCATGGATTCTCATCTTATTAACCAACTCTACCAATCTGGATTAGCTTTTTTTCGTGCGCCAGATGAGCAAAAGCAATCCGTGAGTGTGTCTAAAAATCACCGAGGTTGGTTAGGTTCTGGGCAGGCAAAAATGGAAGACAATGCCCTATCAGATTTTAAAGAAAGCTATATTTGGGGGGCTGAAGATGCTCACCACTTTGGGGATCACTCATTAAGAGGTAGCAACCGGTGGCCAGCCTTTGCACCGCAACTTGAAAGCTTAGGTAATGCCTACTTTAACCAAGCCCATCAAGTCGCACATCACCTTATGCGTGGCTTCGCACTGGGCCTTGGGCTCAAGGAGGACTTCTTTTTGCAGACCACCCAACGGCCATTAAGTCGTGCATCATTAGTCTATTATCCTAATCAAGAAGCAACGAATCCTAACCAATTTGGGGTCGGACCACATACGGACTTTGGCACCTTAACTTTGCTCTGCCAAGACCATGTAGGTGGTCTGCAAGTGCAGGATGTTAACGGTGAATGGCTAGAGGCTCCTCCGATCGAAGGTAGTTTGGTCGTCAATGTTGGTGATCTGCTCACTCATTGGACTGCAGGGGCCTATAAATCAACGCCCCATCGCGTCATCAACAGTTCAGGCTATGAGCGTTTGTCCATTGTATTGGCCTATGATCCGAACCCCGAAACAGTGATCGATCCAAGATCCATTATGGGTACTCGATATGATGGAGATCTTCCTGCCATGACCTGTGGTGACTATTTGCAGCAACGTTTTAAGAAAGCTTTTTCATACCGGGACTAAGCCATGAGTGCATTACCTTCGTCTAACACCCTTGATGCCGCACTCGGCTCAGCCTTGCGAGATATTAGAAAATCTCATAGCCTTACTGCACGAGCATTATCACAAAAATCTGGCATATCAGCCGCTATGATTAGTCGCCTAGAGCGCGGCCATGCATCCGCTTCCATGGCCACACTGAATGCCCTTAGTCAGGCACTTAATGTGCCCTTAGTCAGTTTTTTTAGAGAAATAGCAACCGAGCATTCGGACTATACTCACGTTAAAAGTGGAGAAGGCCTAGTCTCGACACGTTTGGTGGGCGAGCATAGCCATCAATACGTTAGTTTAGCCCTCCATACTCGCAGCGAACTACAATTTGAGGCTCGGTCTGTGACTCTGGTGCGACAGGATTCCCATCCACCCCAGTATGTTAGCCACGGGGTGGTGTTTGTGTATGCCTTGCAAGGACAAGCTATTTACCAGTATGGCCAGCGCGCTTTTATATTGAACCCTGGTGATAGTATTAGCGTTGATGCAGAATTAAGCCATGGTTTTACTGAAGTCATTACCGAAACCTTTACTTTTTTGACGGTGCAGGCGGAACGGCGATGAAGACTAAGCTACAAGTCGGTTTGAATAATCTTCTGCAAGGAGCCATCGATCTGCGACCAGGTCAACGGGTGCTTCTGGTACAGGAAAATCCAAAGTTTGGTTGGTATGACAGTCAACTGCCTAAAGCATTGCGCGAGTTCGCCATCGATCAACTTGAAGCGGTGGTTGAAGTGTTAGAGGTTGAAGAGCCAAGCAATAGTGCACATCCACAATTGGAACAGATGTTAAAACAACAACACTGGGATTGGATTATTTTCTTGGCCCGTATTGGCGATCAAGACCGGTTTGAGGTTAATCACCATGGCCCAGGTAAGTTAATGACCTACACGCGCACATTAGAGCAGTTACAAAGTGGTTTAGGTACCGTGCCTCATGCCGCCATGGTGGCACTAAAAACGGCAGTCAATGACATTTTTGATAATGCAGAAAACATAGAAATTACCTGTCCCTTTGGGACTCAGTTGCAAGGTAAAGCCTCCTCAAAAATGGGCCAGACAGCCAAAGACGTATCTGTGGTTCGCTTTCCTGCAGCAGTTAGTCAGCCCATACCTGCCTCTACCTTTAGTGGAAGGGTTGCGTTTCGCCATGGGTTAGCCCCAACGGGTTCTAAGGTTTACTCACCGGCGTGCTTGTCGCTACCAGAGGGCATTGTTGCAGTTATAGAGCAAGGGGTGATCAGTTCATTTGAAGGCAATGATAAGGACATAGGTGCAGTTCAAGATCATTATCGGCAAGTTGCTGAGCAATTTAACATAGAGCCTTGGATCGTTGACTCATGGCATTTAGGTCTGCACCCAGCTACCGCCTTTCCACTGGACCCACAAGTCGATTTAGACCGCTGGTCTAACACCATGTTTACAAGTCCTCGCTATTTACATTTTCACACTTGTGGCGCTTATCCACCAGGCGAAATCTGTGGCATGGTTGAAGACCCCACTGTCACACTTGATGGTGCAGTCTTATGGAAAGATGGACATTTGATGGCGACTAACTTTAAGGCGTTGGCTAAGGTGGCTCATTACTGGCCAGAATTAAATTTACTTTAAACTCATGAAAGCCATTCTTGATCTTTTGAATTTTGGTTGTTGGGGGAAACAGATAGGGCCCCTTGGCCTAATGAGAGGATAGTGATGCGTTGACCTATTTGTTAATTTATCTTCGCGTTCACAATTATGACGTATATCACCTTTAAATTATAAATATTAAGGCAGCAAGGCAACCAGCGCCTCAAGAGGATCAACCTATGAATCACCCGATCAATAAATCCACCCAACAACACTTTGACGCCATTATCATTGGCGCTGGTATTATTGGAGCGGCCATCGCTTTGGGACTCGCTCGAAAAGGCAAAAAAACACTCAACATTGACGCCTTACCGGCTGCTGGTTATGGCAGCACTAGCGGTTCGTGCGCCATTATTAGACCCTATTATTCGACAGTTGAAACGAGTGCAATAGCGCACGAAAGCCACAGTTACTGGAGTCATTGGGCCGAGTTTTTGCAAGCGGATGATGAGCGTGGTCATAGTAAGTACCATGCGGTAGGCTGCTTAGTCGCAAAAACTGAGAACAATCAATATTTACGCCCAACCATGGCAATTTTAGACACCATTGGGGCGCCTTATGAAGAATTAGATCAAGCCCAGTACATCGCTCGTATGCCCATTTTTAACATAGACTCTTATACGCCAGCTAAGCGTCCTGATGATGAAGGTTTTGGCGAAGCCAATGGTAAACAAATTGGTGGTGGTGTGTTCTTTCCTGACGGAGGCTACGTCAGTGATCCACAGTTGGCCACTCATAACTTGCAACGAGCAGCTGAAATTCTCGGTTCAAGCTTTAAATTTAATACTAAAGTGGCGGCCATCCGTCAGCAAGCTGGCCGAATTATTGGGGTGACTTTGACCAATGGGGATCAACTTGACGCGCCGATTGTGGTTAACGCCGCTGGGCCTCATTCGGCAAAAATAAATGCCATGGTTGATGCTCAGCAAGATATGAAGATTACCACCCGAGCATTACGACACGAGGTGGCGCACGTGCCTTCACCAGAGGGTTTTAACTTCGAGCAGCAAGGCTGTGTTTGTTCTGACAGCGATATTCATGCCTATTGCCGACCAGAAACGGGTAACCATATTCTCATTGGTAGTGAAGACCCTGACTGTGACGATCAGCAGTGGGTTGATCCAGACGATTACAATAAAGACTTTACCGATCAATGGCGTGTGCAGGCTCTGCGCTTAGCCCAACGTATTCAAACCCTGCCCATTCCCAACCAAGCTAAGGGTGTTGTGGAATTGTACGATGTAACGCCGGATTGGGCTCCAATTTATGATAAATCGTCTATACCAGGATATTATATGGCCATCGGCACCAGTGGCAACCAGTTTAAAAATGCTCCAATTGTCAGTGAGATGATGGCACAATTAATTGTTGCATGTGAGCAAGGGCAAGATCACGACCAAGATCCCGTAATTTTTAACCTAAAGTACTCAGGTCGACCCATTAACTTGGGTGTGTTTTCTCGCAATCGTAAAATAAACCCTAACAGCACAGGCACCGTATTAGGCTAACGACGAGACACA
Organism: Oceanospirillaceae bacterium UBA2001; assembly: GCA_002335115.1. GTDB lineage: Bacteria > Pseudomonadota > Gammaproteobacteria > Pseudomonadales > Balneatricaceae > Njordibacter. The sequence continues at coordinate 2,173 of DDCR01000021.1, read as the reverse complement.
TTTTAAACTGGAGTTAACCAATCAAAGCGATCTTCCGCCATGCCAAACTGAATATCATTCAAGGCTTTACGTAACTTAATGGTGATGGGCCCTGGCTTACCTGTACCTAAGGTATAGTCCTTACCTTGGTGGATTAAGTTGCCCACTGGCGTGAGTACCGCAGCAGTGCCTGAGAGAGCAGCCTCTGCACCAGGTTGAGCACTACGTTCAATTAACTCAGCAACACTGAGGTTGCGCTCGCTTACAGTGAGGCCCATTTCAGCAGCTAAAGTGAGCACAGATGCACGGGTAACGCCATGTAAAAAGGTCGAATCTAAGGCTTTAGTCACTAGCTCATTACCTTCAATCAACATAAAGTTGGCGGCCGCTGTTTCCTGCACATCACCATCGGGACAGAATAATACTTGGTCAGCCTTATGCTCAACCCTCGCCTTATTTAACATTTGTAAGGCACTGGCATAGTTACCTCCACTTTTTACCATGCCCATGTGTGGTGCGCAGCGCATGCCCACTTCATCAATGAGTATGCGCAATGTGGCATCACCTCCAGCAAAATAATCCCCTACTGGAGAAGCCAATACATACAGCATGGATTGGCTCGAAGGTGCTGCTGCCTTGCCAATGGCAGCTTCTGTGCCAATGTGAGTGGGGCGCAGATACAAAGTACCTGGGGGCGCTGGAACCTCGTCTTTATAGCGTATAACCAAGTCCAAAATCATTTTTCTGAGCATGGCTTCATCGACTTCAGGCAAGGATAGTAAGCGGCTACTTTGGGCCAAGCGTGCGATGTTTTGGTCCATGCGAAAAATATGACGACTACCATCGGGATGAGTAAAAGCCTTCAAACCCTCAAAGCATGTGCTTGCGTAATGCAATACGTGTGCGCCTGGGTGTAATACAATGCTGTTACTTGGCACCAGACTAGGATCGCTCCATTGTTGGCCGTCAAAGGTGGTTAAGGCCATTTCTGGAACAAATTGGGTGCCAAATGCGCTCATTATTTTCTCACTATCTAGGGCTGTCGAAATCAGCTTGACATCATAACATTGCTGGTCACTTTATTTCGAGGGTTTAAGGTTAACTTTGGGTTAAAAATTAACCCCGATTGACCATTCAAAATCAACTTTTAAGCTAAATTATTTGCTAAAGGTCGCATGTTGAATCAAACCACTCGTATTAACGCTTCAAAAATCCATCAAATTGGCATAAAGTAGGCCCCGTAGGTGGCTACACGAATTTAGCTTTCACGGGAAACAGTCTAAAAATGAACTGTGCTGCCCCCGCAACGGTATACAAGATTGACTTGTTAGCCCGGAGACCGGCCTACAAAATATGGCCTCATGGCCCTTTATCCTAATTTTTATCGTGCGGGGAAGCACGTGGAGAAATACATGACAACCACTACACCGACTTCTAAGCTGAAAACAGCTGTTACAAGTCAGACTTTAACCAGCAACGGCGTACAAATGGCCGCTGCTTTAATTCTTGGCGTCGTTGTATTAGTGGGTGTTGGTTTTGCACCCATGGACGCCGCACATAATGCTGCTCACGATACACGCCACTCTTTTGCCTTTCCTTGCCACTAAAAATTAATACTTTACTAGGTAAAATTTATGTTCCGTTCTATGGTGTATAGTGCCCTGGTGGTGGCCTTAGTTGTGGGCCTTTTTTTGAGCGCAGTGCAAACCTTAGCGGTGTCCCCCATCATTCATGCTGCTGAAGTATTTGAAGTTGCCCAGCCTGAAGTTGTTGCCGCTCACAATGATGGCCATTCGCATTCTCATGATGAAAACGCATGGGGTCCTGAGGATGGTTTTGAGCGGCTTAGTTTTACGGTGTTATCCAATGTTTTATCGGCGTTTGGTTTTGCGATCATCTTATTGACGGGCATGCTCTTAGCCCGTGACAAGGCAGCATTAAAAATTTCTTGGGTTAGAGGCCTTGGTTGGGGCTTCGCCGGTTACCTAACATTTTTTGTGGCCCCGGCACTAGGCTTGCCGCCAGAAATTCCAAGTATGGAAACCGCCGCTATCGGGGGCCGACAATCATGGTGGGTGCTGGCGGTTGTAGGCACTGCCGTAGGTATTGCTAGCCTTGTGTTTCTAAAGGGCTTTGTTAAATTATTGGCGATCGTATTTTTGGCTGCCCCTTGGTTGGTCGGTGCGCCTGAGCC
>DDCR01000104.1:1643-5044 GCA_002335115.1 Oceanospirillaceae bacterium UBA2001 | reverse complement strand
ATTTTACAGAATGCACAACCACCATTTTGTGATCTGGTGTGCCATGTTTGAAGGAAAATATGAAACCGCGATGAAATACGCTCGAAAGGCAGCGGCGGCAAATCCTGCAGGTGATGAGAATTCAGGCGTTCAATTTATGCTTGCTGGAATCATACCCATGGGCGCAATCTTCCTTGAATCTTATGTCGCCATGCCTTTGCACGTGATGATTCGATTCGGCATGTGGGATAAAATAATTGCTGAACCGATGTATTCTGATGGGGATGTTTTCGCTTCCACTATTGCAACACAACACTACGCTCGAGGTGTAGCCTATGCCTCCAAAGGCATGGTCGCAGAGGCAGAAGCAGAACAGGTTCTTTTCGATAAAGCACTGCAAAATCCAGCACTTGCCGGCCGAGTACTGCACAACAACTTGATGTACCAAGACCCAAGCGATGGCCCGTGTATTTTATTAGTTAATGCGGCTATTTTGGCTGGGGAAATCGAATATCGCAAACAATTCCTAGCCAAGGCTCAAGGTCAAGCGTCTGACTTTACTGCTGCCTTCGACCATCTCCGTCGCGGTGTCAAGCTCTCACTCAACCTCGCCTATAATGAGCCTTGGGGACAGATGCAACCTGTGCGCCACATCCTTGGTGCACTCCTTCACGAACAAGGCGAAATCAAAGAAGCAGAAGCCGTCTACCGTGCTGACATCAAACTTTGGAAAGACAATATGTGGGGCTTATTGGGTCTCAAACTCTGTCTTGAAGCCCGAGGCGATGCACCTGAGGAACTCGCTGAGGTCACTGCTTTATACAAAGAACGTAGCTCTCGTGCTGACATCGTGATAGCAAAAACTTGTTTCTGTGCTCAAGACAGTATTTAAAGGAGTTGCTGTGATTAAGTCAGTTCTGACTTAATCGCATGAGGGTCGGGTCATTCCGGCCCTTTTTTTTAACTGTAAGTCAGTGCTGATGCTTGCACGATGGGTTGATCACTTACAGGGGGGTATCATTAGCATTAGTATCTGGAGTTCTAATGTCGGTTTTAGGTTATGCGTTATGGTATTGGGTTCTGCCTCAGTTAGAAGTTACCGTTGGCGCCCTAGCACAATTATTAGTGCCCGTTTTCGCCTTGCTATTAGGTGCCCTGTTCTTGCAGGAAGTAGAGAGTCTCACAACAATTTTATCAGCCACACTCCCTGTTGGTGGTGTCGCAGTGGGCAGTCTATGATAAAGGTAAACCCTCCTTTCTAAGCTATGATCCCACGGAATAGCTAATAGACTTTTAATCTAGTTCCTTAATAAGCGATTATTGAGTCCATAGTGTAACTATCGAAGCTTAAGTCTCCTCTCCAAGCCCAAAAAGCTAACATATCATGTTCCAAGGTTTGAGTAGCATGATCAATGCCATTGAGGTGCTCAAAACTACTACCTGACTCACGCAGGATAAAATCTTCATCACCCGTCTGCCATAGGGCGTTGCCACTGAAGATGTGATAAAGCTCATTGGCGTTATGGCGATGCTTTGGATAGTAGGTTTGGGCTAACTGCCAATATAACCCACACCGAAACTGCCCATGCTTAAGCATTCCGTCGGGACCCACTAGTTCTACATAGGCGCGGTTGATGGTATTACCCGAGGTAAAGAACCCACGTTTAATCCAAACAAGAGAAGGGGCCATGGCGTTGATGGCCTGCCGAAGGTGGGGGTCATTTATGGCGCTAATGGAATTTGATAATGGCACTAAATTTGACACATCACCCCATTCCAAAGAGCGTTGTGCTAGATCTGGTAATAAGCCAGATATGACCTTAGCGAGGGGACTATTACTGCGTTCTAGCCGATCACATATGAGTGGCACAAAAGTTTGCCAATGCTCAAATAAAGATGTTCTAGGCATCATCTTCAACCCCACTTTGCTTAACCAACCCAGAAACACAATAACGCAATTATTTTGTAATTCCAAGACCAATGGGTTTATTCTCGCGGGTACTTTAGTGGCCCAAAAAAGAGAGTGGGCAGGCGCATGAACATCAGTGATTCATATTAGATCTGATCAGGCGCAGAGAACTTGCCGTTGCTTGATAGACTACCAGACAAAGGCAAGATGCAAAATGCTACTCTCAAAAATAAAGCTTTGAGTTTTTGCCATTGGCCCACTAATAAAACGTCAAAAATTAAGCAATAGATTGATCGTTATTTTTTAAACTATCAGTTTCAACATCACCCACTAGTTTTTTAAGGTACGCAATAATGTCAGTAGATTCATATAGCCATTGCACCGAATCATCTGCCTTTTCAATTCTAAGGCACGGGACCTTATGACGGCCACCTTCGTTCACTAATGCTGCCTTATGGCCTACATCATTTTTAGCATCCCGCAATTCGATGTGCAAAGCCTGGCGTTTTAATTCGCGGCGGACTTTAACGCAAAAAGGACAGGTCTTAAATTGATACATCGACATCTTTGCCATGGCGTTATCAAGATTTGCTTGCGCTACTGTGTCCCTCACTACTGATTTGGGCGTGGTTAAAAAGTCCAAAACTAAAATAATTTGTCCCAAGACCCATCGAATAATTTTCATTGGTTGATTCCACTACAAGTGTTAAATTAAAAATGAGTAAACATTGTTTGAGATTCTACAGTGTTTAGCCCAAACTGGCGCCTTTTTTTGATGGTAATAGTCTGAAATTTACCTTCCATCAATTGGCCACAGATTGTCCATGGATTGCACCTAGAAAGACACTTCAAAGAACGCTCTCTAACCCTGATTTTAACACCTGTTAAAAGGTTGTTTGATACCTTCTAAAGCCATGACCTTTGGCACTAAAATTAGCTGGCCATAGGGTTGTGGAAAGCTGTATGCTGGCTAAAGTTCATCCCCCTAGATGGTGCTTTTATAAACTAGTCTTCACACAACCATTGAAGGCTAAACTAAAGGCCGTCTTATACCGAGTTAGAAACATTGCATGAAACCTCTTGATACTCTCTCTGCCATTAGTGTTGCCATTATTTGGGGCATGGGTTTTGTGATCGCCAAAGCCGCTATGGAACACTTTTCACCCATCTTACTGATGGCGTTAAGGTTCACCCTCACGGCACTTTGCATGATATGGTTTTTCCGTCCAGACCCAAAATTATTCAATAAGTTATTTTGGATAGCATTCGTCAGTGCCGCCATTCAGTACAGCCTGACGTTTACCGGTGTCAGTGGCATAGATGCCTCAACCGCAGCCTTATTAATTCAGTTGGAAGTACCTTTTGCTATATTACTGGCCGCGGTAGTCTTGGGTGATAAACTCACCATACGTCAAGGTGTGGGAGTTAGCTTAGCCTTTTGTGGGGCAATTTTAATTGTGGGTGAGCCCAAACTGGCTAACAATATGCGTTATGTATTGATGGTGATTGGTGG
>DDCR01000104.1:0-1584 GCA_002335115.1 Oceanospirillaceae bacterium UBA2001 | reverse complement strand
GTCGCTGTTTTTGCCGCACCACAGCTTTTTATTGCCTCCTATTTGCTAGAAGATAACCAAATAGAACAAATTATAACAGCCTCACCCGCAGCTTGGGCTGCCGTTGTCTATTTAGGTTTGGTGATGACGGCTTTGGGTTATGCCATGTGGTACCGACTATTAGGCTTGTACGATGTCAACATGGTCATCCCATTCTTGCTGCTTTTGCCAGTGGCTTCAGTTGTTGGTGGATATTTATTTTTAGACGAGATTTTAACCCCTAAAATCGCTGTAGGTGGCCTCTTAGCTCTAGCAGGTGTGGCCATAATTACCCTGCGTGTTAAACACTCTAAACCCATAAAAGACACTAATTCTTAAAAGCATTGACCGGATCAGATGAAATTCCACGCATTATCTTGCTGCTTCAATGGTTTCGATGGCTTCAACGCTTAGGCGTATTTCAGTCACCAAGGTTATCAGCAAGGTTTGTCACATCACTTGAATCAGTTGCATGTGTTTGCTCATACTCACTTAAACAGCGCACTCCAAAGCTTACTGATGGCGGGATACCCATACCCAACTCAATATTATTCACCCGATAGTTAGAGCCTTTTTGTAGCAGCAAAGCATTGACCTTTTCTTGCTTGTCAACGGCTTTAATAATTGTATTAGCGATCACCTCATCACTACTAAAAGTGGTGACTGATTCACTCACCTTATCACCCAGTTTTTTGGCTTGGTCTAATATACCCATAACCTGATCCATCAATTAGAGATAAAACATTATAGTTCAGAACATCATCAACCAACACTATTAATATACTCTTGCAGTTTTTCTTCTGCCTCACTGCCAAATAATATCTCACAAGCCTCTTTTAGGCCCTTGCCGTCCAGTAAATCTGCTTGGCGAACTACTAAAGAGATTTTTGATCGCCGACGTAAGAAATCTTCCAGCTTGGTAATCATTTCATACTTTGCCGCATATTCAATTTCACAGCGAGTGTATTCTGCGCACTCTATCAATAGTTCTGCTTGGCTCTCATCCAGTTTAATGGCATCAAGAAGTTCCATGGCATTAGCACCATAACGTCGCCAAAATCGCTCTGATAGCGGCTCAGCTGAATTTTCCCATGTCAGGGTATCCAGCTTAATGGCGCTAGCTCGCTCAAAAAACTGTTGTTTGGTTCGGTTAGTGGATTCTCCATACCAAGCCATGCCAGAGGGTTGAAGGGTCATGCCGAATCTTTCGACAAGCTCAGCCACTTCATTACCTACATTGATGCAATCAGTTAACTTGCCACCAAAAATACTGATGTATTTTTGGGCCTTATTAACATCAATAGCGTGTTTCCGTGAAAGCTTAACCCAGTCCGCGGTCCCACCACTACCCCCTTCAATGGCCAGGGGACGCACGCCACAGCGCTCAGCAATAATATCAGCTTTAGTTAAGGGCTTAGGCAAGTTAAGCAATTGGTTCACGTTATCTAAAATGAAATCACGATCGCCATCAGTCACTTCGCTCAGTGGCGAATCAACCTGCGTATCAGTGGTGCCAATACAGGTTTTTTGACCCATGGGAATGACGAAGAACAAACGTCCATCACT
>DDCR01000108.1 GCA_002335115.1 Oceanospirillaceae bacterium UBA2001 | reverse complement strand
TGCATGTGGTCCAAAATCGCTGCTAAGGATTTAGCCACTGGGTCAGGCAGGTCTGAACTCATGCCATAAGCGTCAAACTTTTCTGCTAGGTCTTGACGTAACTTTTGTTCAGCCTCACTCGGGCGCTCAATAATGCGCCCAGGAATACCCACCACCGTGGCATTGGCTGGCACCGCTTTGGTGACCACGGCATTGGAGCCAACACGGGCATTTTTACCCACCTCAAACGGCCCCAATATCTTCGCGCCTGCACCCACAACCACACCATCATTGAGGGTCGGGTGACGCTTACCTTTATCCCAAGTTGTGCCGCCTAAAGTCACACCATGATACAGAGTCACATCATCGCCAATAATAGCCGTTTCTCCAATCACAACACCCATGCCATGATCAATAAAAAACCGATTGCCTATTTGCGCCCCAGGGTGAATCTCAATCCCTGTGAACCAACGGGTGATCGTTGACAAATAACGCGCTAGCCACTTGAGGCCCAAGGTCCAAAAACTATGAGCAATCCGATGCATAAGTAAGGCGTGAAGGCCAGGGTAACAGGTCAAAACCTCAACAAAGTTTCGAGCCGCAGGGTCACGGTGAAACACAGAAGCGATATCCTCTTTTAAATGTCTAAACATGACCAAAATCCTCATTAAAAGGGCTAGAACTAACACTTTGTCCAGGCATCTAAGATGCTATTTGGACAGGTTGTCTGCGTTATGGAGCTTATATGAAATCTATATGGTGACTAACGTGGTTTTTTCAACGTGCGCTGAATCGCCGTCAAAATACCTCGCATGATATTATGCTCGATACGATCCATACGCACCCGCACATACAATCGGCGCAGGCGCGCCATTAACTGACGCGGGTTTTCTGGGTCTAAGAACTCGACCTCCACTAACGTTTCTTGCATGTGCTCAAATAGCTTTTCCATTTGGTCATTGGTTGCCAACTCTTCATCCCACTCAGTACCCCAAATGGGTGTGGGCCCTTCTCCTTTATTTACCGCCAACAGCGCCATGCGCAATTCATAGGTGATCACTTGTACTGCAGCAGCTAGGTTGAGGGAGCTAAAGTCTTCGTGGGAAGGGATATTGACATGACAATTACATAACTGTAATTCATCATTGGTGAGGCCTCGGTCTTCACGCCCAAACACAAAAGCAACCTCATGTTTTGGTAGTTCAGACAGTGCTTGTGCTGCCGTTTGTCTTGGGTCTAATAAAGGCCATGGAATATTGCGACTGCGCGCGCTAGTGCCCACAACTAAGCCACACCCTTCGATGGCTTGCGCTAAGGTGTTGACCACTCGCGCGTTAGCCAAAACATCCTTTGCACCCGCTGAACGGGCATCCGCTTTGCCACTTGGAAATTCTTGTGGATCCACCAATACCAAGTTGTGAATACCCATGTTTTTCATCGCTCGAGCCACCCCACCAATATTGCCAGGATGTGAGGTATTTACTAAGACAATGCGCGCATTGGCCATTAAATTTTGCATGAAAGCAGCTAACCTAAAAAGTGAATAAATATTGAAGACAGGATAATAGCGATATTCCGCCATTTTGTCGTGTTTTGAGAGCAATTCTCCAGCCACAGCTGGGTTTTTTTAGTCCTTTTTTGCTATACTGCGCGCCGTCGACGCGATTGCGTCCTGTTCTTTATAAACTTTAAGGTATTTCATTCATGCTTCCGCTAATTAACATTGGCCTGCGTGCCGCGCGTATTGCTAGTGAACAACTCGTCAGATCCATGGAACGGCTGGATCTTATTCATGAAGAAGGCCAGGAACTTGATGCCCATTTGCGCAAGCAATGTGAAGGTGCTGAGCGCACGATAGCCTATGAAATACATAAAGCGCACCCAGAGCAAGCCGTAATTGGCTCTGTGGCTGGTGAGATGAATGCTCCCACAGAAACACCCACTAAAGTTTGGCGCATTAGCGCCATTGACGGCCTTGATCAATATGCCCATAGCCTCCCCATGTTCACCTTGACTATGGCCTGCTATGAGGAAGGCAAGTTGACTCACTCAATTATTGTCTGCCCCACTAGCGGTGAAGAGTTCTGCGCTAGCAGAGGCCGCGGCGCGCAACTCAATGGCCGGCGTATTCGCGCCAGCAAGCGCGCCACCCTAGACGGCGCCCAAGTGTTTGGTGGTGGCAACCAAAACCGTGAAGACTTGACAGATTTCGATCGTGGCCAAACCATAAGCCGTTATTTGTTCAGTCAAGGCGCCACTAACTACACCCAACTCAGTAACAATATGGCATTAGCTTATGTGGCTGCTGGTCGCATTGATACGCTGTGGCACAGCAATATTGATGACACAGCAGACGCGGGTTTATTGTTGGTATTAGAATCTGGCGCCCTCGCTGCAGACTTTGCAGGTGGTTCTGCCATGAATAATGGGGAGTTAGTGTGTGCGAATGCCAAACTGCTCAAGCTTATGCTCAAAGCCTTACATAGCGCTTAGTGCTAAGGTCTGAGTGATATGTTATGAATGATAAAAGACATGGCAGTTTCTCTGCCATGTCTTTAAAAGAAGCATGAGGGCCGTTAAAACCCAACTTTAAGGACGATCTAGGTCTGCTTCTAAATCCTGCTCAAAGCCCTCACCCTCTTCAAATCCTTCGCCCTCAATGACTTCTTCTTTGGGTGGTACAATTAGATCTTCCTTGGTAATACCCAGCAATAACAGCACGTTGACTGCCACATAGATAGAAGAATAGGTGCCTACCAAAACGCCAATCATTAATGCCAAAGCAAAGCCATGAATTAATTCACCACCAAAGATTAACAGCGCCAGTAACACTAATAGCGTCGTAATAGAGGTGACCAAGGTGCGGCCCAATGTTTGGGTCAGGGACTCATTGATGACTTCAATGGTCGTACCCTTGCGCATTTTACGGAAGTTTTCTCGAATTCTATCGGATACCACAATAGTGTCGTTGAGGGAGTAACCAATCACCGCCAAAATTGCCGCCAAAACAGTCAGATCAAAGTCGAGCTTAAAGATCGAGAAAATGCCTAGCACGATGAGCACGTCGTGAATTAAGGCAACTACCGCACCCACTGAGAACTTAATTTGAAAGCGCAAGGCAACGTAGATCATCACGATGCCGAGCGCCAGCAACATACCTAAACCGCCTTGCTCGGTGAGCTCCTCACCCACTTGTGCACCTACATACTCCGAACGACGCAACTCCACTGGTGAAGCAGCAGTTGATTGCAAAGCCGACAGCACTTGTTGGCCCACTTTGTCGTTAAAGGTTTGACCTAAACGCACCAGCACATCTTTTTCGGAACCAAAGTTTTGCACTACGGCGTCATCAAAACCAGCGTCCTGCAATTGCACACGCACATTAACTAAATTAGGCGCTTGTTCGTAGCCTACTTCAATTAAGGTACCCCCAGTAAAATCTAGACCAAACTGGAGCTGATTGATGGCCAAAGAGGCCAAAGCGCCAAGCACTAGGGCCATAGACAAAGCCCCTGCAATTTTTCGCAGGGCCATAAAGTTAATAATCTTTATGCCACTCATTTGCCTGCTCCCATAAATAAAGGCCATATTTTAATGTCAGTAATTTTTCGCCCACCATAAACCCCATTGACCATGGCCCGGCTTACCATAATGGCAGTAAACATGGAGGTTACAATGCCAATAGACAAGGTCACTGCAAAGCCCTTAATCGGGCCTGTGCCCACAGCGTACAAAATAACGGCCACCAAAAGGGTAGTGATATTGGCATCAAAAATAGTACTGAATGCCCTTTCATAACCTGCATTAATAGCTGATTGAGGCGCCATACCCGCTTTTAGCTCTTCCTTAATCCGAGAAAAAATGAGCACGTTGGCGTCCACCGCCATGCCCACGGTGAGCACCACACCCGCAATGCCAGGCAGAGATAAGGTAAAGCCCAATAATGACATCACGGCCGCAACCAATAGTAAGTTAAAGGCTAGGGCCACGTTAGCAATCACGCCAAAAACACCATAAAAGGCCATCATAAACACAACCACTAAGGCCAAACCAATTTGTACCGAAGTTAATCCAAGGTCAATATTTTCCTGCCCTAAACTCGGACCTACTGTGCGTTCTTCAACGAAATACATGGGCGCAGCAAGAGAGCCCGCCCGTAACAATAACGCTAGCTCTGAGGCTTCGCCCGCTCCATCAAGACCGGTTATACGAAAACTATTACCCAAGGCTGTTTGAATAGTGGCTAAGGAAATGATACTTTTTTCTACATAAGATTGACGCTGCTCAACCAGTTGGCCTTCTTTTTTGACCAATTTGATGCGTGACTTATGTTCTACAAATACCACCGCCATGCGCCGTTTCACCGCATTGCGCGTGATGCGATTCATTAACTTACCACCTTGAGCATCAAGGTCGATATTCACTTGGGGTGAGCCTGTTTCATCAAAGTTAGACTGTGCATTGGACACACTGGTGCCACTAATAATTAGGTCTTTTTCTAAGTTTGCTTTGCGCTCAGGATTAGACCTAAAGGTAAATTCCTCAATGGCTACTCGAGCCGCACCTGGCTTGGCTTCTAAGCGAAATTCTAGGTTAGCTGTGGCGCCTAGTACACGCTTTGCAGCGGCTGTATCTTGCACTCCAGGCAACTGCACCACAATACGGTTGCGGCCTTGGCGCTGCACTAGTGGCTCTGCCACACCCAGCTCGTTAACCCGATTGCGCAAGGTGGTTAAGTTTTGATTAACCGCATAGTTCTCAATTTCACGCACAGTAGATTCATTCAAGCTAACCAGCAGGTAATAGGCGCCATCAGCCTCTGCATCTTCAGCACTCATTAGAAATTCACTGTAATTTGACTTAAGTTCAGAGCGTGCTTGGTCACGAACCTCGGCGTCCATAAATTTAATTCGTAAACTACCATCAGCTTCACGAGATACCGCACGATAGCGCAGTTTTTCAGCTCGCAGGGCCGTTTTAATTTCACTGACATACACGTCTAAGCGTTGAGACACCGCTTGCACCATATCGACTTCAAGCAAAAAGTGAACGCCACCGCGTAAATCTAGGCCGAGCTTCATTGGACCAGCGCCCAAGTTAGTTAACCAATCAGGTGTAGTAGGGGCTAAGTTGAGTGCGGTCACATATTGATCACCCAAGGCATCACTCAAAGCCGCTTTAGCACGCAATTGTGATTCAGAATCAGTCACACGCACGAGTACGTTTTTATCAGTTAACGCCACCCCTGTGGTGCTCAGATCAGCTTCGCCTAAAGCGTAAACTACCTCATCAAGCACACGGTCATCAATGACCGTAGCACTTCTTGCTCCAGAGATTTGTATAGCCAGGTCATCTGGGTATAAGTTTGGCAGCGCATACAGCCCACCAAGGGCCAATCCCACAACAATGAGTAGGTTTTTCCATAAGGGATAATGATTTAACACAGGCTTTCCTTGAAAAACGAGTCATAAAAAAAGCCCCATTGCCGGCTACAAATGTGCCGTCCAATTAAGGCTTTAACACGGCAAATTTAGATCGACTTAATGGTGCCTTTGGGCAACACAGAGGCCACAGCCGCTTTTTGGAAATGGGAGTCGATACCTTCTGCCAAGGTAATAGTCACAAAATCATCACTCACTTTAGCCACTTTTCCAATCATACCGCCATTAGTGACCACTTCATCACCCTTGGACAAGCCACTCATTAGGTTTTTATGCTCTTTGGTGCGCTTTGATTGAGGACGCCAAATCATAAAATAGAAAACGGCCGCAAAAATCACCATCATAATGACTAAAGAACCTGGATCACCACCTTGGGCTGCGCCACCTTCGGCTACGGCTGATTCAATAAAAAAACTCATATTATCTCCAACATTATTAACTAAAAATTAAATTATTTATTTTGTAAAACCGGCTAAAACAGGCGTAGGCAAGCCACGCCTTTGGTAAAAATCATCGACAAAGTCGTCCAATGTACCTGCTTCCAGTGCTGTACGCAATCCTGCCATAAGCCGCTGATAGTAATGCAGGTTGTGAATGGTATTAAGTTGCGCACCTAACATTTCTCGACACTTATCTAAATGATACAAATACGCCCGAGAAAAATGGCTGCACGTATAGCAATCGCAATCTTTATCAAGAGGGCTAAGGTCCGTTTTGTGCACCGCATTGCGGATTTTTACCACCCCATCAGTAATGAATAAGTGTCCATTCCGGGCATTTCGAGTGGGCATCACACAGTCAAACATATCCACACCGCGCCGCACACCTTCCACCAAATCTTCTGGTTTACCAACCCCCATCAAATAACGTGGTTTGTCAGCAGGTAGTTTAGGTGCCGTGTGAGCCAACACCCTGAGCATATCGTCTTTCGGCTCACCGACTGATAAACCACCAATGGCAAAACCATCAAAACCAATTTCAGCTAAGCCTGCAAGAGACTCGTCTCGCAAATGTTCATACATACCGCCTTGAACGATACCAAACAAAGCCGATGGACTCTCGCCATGGGCATCCTTGCTGCGCTTAGCCCAGCGCATAGAGCGACGCATTGACACAGCAGCCTCATCCTCTGTCGCAGGATAGGGTGTGCACTCATCAAAAATCATCACTACATCTGAGCCTAAGTCTCGCTGCACCTGCATCGATGATTCGGGTGTCATAAATACCGTATCACCATTAACAGGAGACTGAAACTTAACCCCTTCTTCGTTAATTTTAGCACCCAGACTAAATACTTGAAAGCCACCCGAATCCGTGAGAATGGGTTTTTGCCACTGGGTAAAGTTATGCAAATCACCATGCAGCTTTACCACCTCAGTGCCTGGCCGCAACATCAGGTGAAAGGTATTACCCAATATAATTTCTGCACCCGTGGCTTCAATATCTCTGGGCAACATTCCCTTGACTGTGCCATAAGTACCCACCGGCATGAAACATGGGGTTTCTACTGAGCCCCGCGGGAAAGTTAAGCGACCACGACGGGCTTCACC
>DDCR01000107.1:179-12920 GCA_002335115.1 Oceanospirillaceae bacterium UBA2001 | reverse complement strand
AGCAGCGATTTTGGACCACATGCAAGCAGTCGATAAAAAATTACACTGCATGGCTGCTAAAATGAAAGAGCTGGATGCGAGTTATATAGATGAGACCCTGCCTACCCTAAACGTGGCAGATTTTGAGGCAGCCATTGATTCCAGTGACGAAAAGCACTGATAAAACACACTATTAATGGGGCCGCTTTAATACTTGACTAATTTAGTCGGGTTTTAGTAAAATGGTGCACCACTAAATTACAGGCGCTCCAATGAAGCTCACTACGAAAGGTCGTTATGCGGTGACTGCCATGTTAGATCTTGCGATCCATGCGTCTGATAAGCCGATCAGCTTGGCTGATATTTCAGAGCGGCAAGTGATCTCACTGTCGTATTTGGAACAGCTGTTTTCCAAGCTACGGCGTCAAGGTCTAGTGCAAAGTGTCAGAGGTCCTGGGGGTGGGTATTGTCTCAGTCGGGGTGCTGAAAGTATTTTTGTGGCACAGGTGATTGAAGCGGTAAATGAGGCCGTTGACGCCACTGGTTGTCGGGGCACCGAAAACTGCCAAGCGGGTAGCCGGTGTCTAACACACGATTTATGGACTGACTTGAGTGACCAAATTCACTCATTTTTGAATAGTATTAGCTTAGCCAGTTTAGTGAAAAATGGCGATGCACAAGCCTCTAGCCAAGGCCAGATCAGACAAGCACATGCTGCAGAATTACTCAATTTTGTCAGTGAGTGAGTATAGAATTACCTGTTTTTAGAATTGACTAATAGCTGTTTCGAACAGTGGAGAAGATACATGAAATTGCCTATTTTTTTAGACTATTCAGCAACCACACCCGTAGACCCTAGGGTTGCCAAACTGATGTGCGATTGTTTAACGCAAGAGGGTAACTTTGGCAACCCAGCGTCACGCTCTCATGTATATGGTTGGCAGGCTGAAGAGGCGGTCGAAAATGCGCGCCGTCAAGTCGCTGATTTAATTAATGCTGACCCACGAGAAATTGTGTGGACTTCTGGTGCTACTGAGTCAAATAATCTTGCGATTAAGGGTGTGGCACATTTTTACCACAAAAAAGGTAAGCACATTATTACCTCTAAAATTGAACACAAGGCGGTGTTAGACACCTGTCGTCAGCTTGAACGTGAAGGGTTTGAAGTGACTTACTTAAATCCCACGCCAGATGGTTTAATTAGTCCCGAGCAAGTTGCTGACGCGCTGCGTGAAGATACTATTTTAGTGTCGTTAATGCATGTGAATAATGAAATTGGTGTGATCACAGATATTGCAGCGATTGCCGAAGTAACGCGTGCTAACAAGGTATTGTTCCACGTTGATGCGGCTCAAAGCACGGGTAAAATTGCCATTGATTTGGCCACAGCAAAAGTGGATTTGATGTCATTCTCGGCTCACAAAACTTATGGCCCCAAGGGGGTCGGGGCCTTGTACGTGTGTCGTAAGCCACGGGTGCGTTTAGAAGCTCAGATCCATGGTGGTGGCCATGAGCGTGGCATGCGCTCCGGAACCTTAGCAACTCACCAAATTGTGGGTATGGGTGCTGCCTTTGCGATTGCCCAAGAAGAGATGGCCGCTGATAATGCGCGCATCCAAAAGTTGGGGCAGCGTTTATGGAATGGCGTTAAAGATATGGAAGAAGTCTATATGAACGGTCATGCTACTCAGCGTGTGGCGGGTAATGCGAACATTAGTTTCAACTTTGTAGAAGGAGAGTCCTTGCTCATGTCTTTGCGTGAGTTGGCCGTATCGTCAGGCTCAGCATGTACTTCGGCTAGCCTAGAACCTTCTTATGTGTTGCGTGCCTTGGGTATGAATGATGAGCTAGCCCATAGTTCGATTCGCTTTAGCATTGGCCGTTTTACCACTGAAGCCGACATTGATGAAGCCATCGCTTTGTCTCTCAATGCGGTTAATAAGTTGCGTGAACTATCGCCTTTGTGGGACATGTACAAAGACGGAGTTGACTTGGACACTGTGCAGTGGGCTGCACATTAATTAGAGCGTAATCCGCTCTACTGTANNATAAATTAGATAGAGAGGTGAGTAACATGGCATATAGCGAACAGGTTTTAGACCATTACGAAAATCCACGCAACGTGGGAAAAATGGATGAAACAGATGCGCACGTTGGAACCGGTATGGTTGGAGCTCCAGCCTGTGGCGACGTTATGCGTCTGCAAATTAAAGTGAATGATGCAGGTATCATTGAGGACGCTAAGTTTAAGACTTATGGTTGTGGTTCGGCTATTGCGTCAAGCTCATTGGTCACCGAATGGATGAAGGGCATGACCCTGGATCAAGCGGGTGAAATCCGTAATTCCAACATCTCTGAAGAGCTGGCCTTGCCGCCGGTAAAAATTCATTGCTCTGTATTAGCTGAAGATGCGATTAAAGCCGCCATTGTAAATTATAAGAGCAAGCAATAACGCTCTGGCGTTATTGAGTATTTTAGGAGGAGGGCATCATGGCCATTACCATTACCCAAGCAGCTGCTGATCATGTCACAAGCTATTTAGCGAATCGTGGCGAAGGTGAGGGTGTGCGTTTAGGTGTGCGTACCACAGGTTGTTCCGGTATGGCTTACATTCTTGAGTTTGTTGATAAAATCTCTGCAGATGACGCGATATTTGATAGCAAGGGCGTGAAAGTAGTCATTGATCCAAAAAGCTTGTTGTATCTTGATGGTACTGAACTGGATTATGCCAAAGAAGGTCTTAATGAAGGTTTTCAATTCAATAATCCTAATTCGAAAAGTGAATGTGGTTGTGGTGAAAGCTTTAACGTATAGTCGGCCTTTGGTGACCCAATTCTATGGATATTAGCCAAGATTTTTTTTCTTGCTATGGGCTGTCGCGTGACTTTGCCATTGACCTTGATGGTCTGCGCCAAGCTCACCGACACCTTCAGCAGCAGCATCATCCAGATCGGTTTGTATCCCAACCAGATAGTGATCAGAGGCAGGCAGTGCAAATTACTGCCTATTTGAATCAAGCCTATGCCACCTTAATTGAACCATTAAAACGTGGCATTTACCTGTTGCAACTTCATGGTATGGACCCACTAGTGCCAACTAATACCAGCATGCCTCTGGATTTCCTGTTGCAACAAATTGAGCAGCAAGAGCGTCTAGAAGATATGCATCAGGCGCAAGATCCAGAAACTGAAATGGACACTATGGCATTTGAGTTGCAGACTCAGGCTAGTCAATTAGAGACTGAATTTGCTCAGGCCTATAGCTCGGCACAGTTTGAAGCGGCTGAAACCGCAGTGCGTAAACTCCAGTTTATCGTTAAGTTACAGCAGCAATTAAATACCCTCGAGGGTGTATTGCTCGATTAAGGAATATATACATGGCCTTGTTGCAAATTGCAGAGCCCGGTCAAAGTGCCAAACCTCATCAGCGAAAACTTGCCGTAGGTATAGATCTTGGGACCACCCACTCGTTAGTAGCAAGTGTTCGTAGCGGGCAAGTAGAGACCTTGCCTAATAGTCGAGGTGAGCATTTACTGCCTTCTGTGGTGCGGTATTTGGCTGATGAGTTGCCCCAAGTTGGCATTAAAGCTCAATCTTATCTAGTCGACGATGCTGCCAATACGGTAATGTCGGTTAAGCGTTTAATGGGTCGCGGTATTGAAGACGTCAAACGTCTGGGTGAAAACATGCCCTATTTGTTTGAAGCGTGTGATCAAGGCATGCCCCTGATTAATACGGTATCAGGGCTAAAAAGCCCAGTGCAGGTTTCTGCTGATATCCTCCGGGCGTTAGTGCAGCGTGGAGAGAGTAGTTTAGGTGGCGAATTGGTGGGCGCCGTGATTACTGTGCCAGCTTACTTTGATGACGCGCAGCGCCAGGCCACCAAAGATGCGGCTCAATTAGCGGGTATTCAGGTGTTGCGTCTGCTCAATGAGCCTACTGCGGCCGCAGTGGCCTATGGTTTGGAGCAGGATCAGCAAGAGCAAGGCACTATTGCCGTATTCGATTTAGGTGGAGGTACGTTTGATATCTCGATACTGCGCATGGAGCAGGGTGTATTTGAAGTGCTGGCGACCGGTGGTGATTCTGCCTTAGGTGGTGATGATTTTGACCATGCCTTGGCTGAATGGATGCGTCATCAAAGGCAGATACCGGCTCAACTAGATTTAGCACAACAGCGTTTTTTACTGCGCCTTGCTAGAGCAGGCAAAGAATTATTAAGTCATAAGCAAACGACTCAAATGTCCTTTAGTGGTTGGCCAGGTGGCGCAGACTTTGCTGACATAGAACTGACCCGTGAACAGATGAACCTATTGTTAGATCCAATTATTGATAAAGCGATTAAAGCCACCAAACGTACCTTAAGAGATGCTAAAGTGACGATTGATGGGATTTCGCGAATCGTCATGGTGGGAGGATCAACTCGCAGTTTAAGGGTGCAAGAACGGGTGAGTGAATTATTTCAGCAACCGTTACTAACAGACATTGATCCAGACCGAGTGGTCGCCCTAGGCGCAGCGCGTCAGGCTGATGTGTTGGCGGGTAATCAAAGTGGTGAAGAATTACTCTTGCTTGATGTGTTGCCCCTATCCTTAGGCTTGGAAACGATGGGCGGACTAGTGGAGCGGGTCATTGACCGCAATACCCCCATACCTGTGGCCCGTGCTCAAGAATTTACAACTTATCAAGATGGTCAAACAGCCATGGCGATTCATGTGTTGCAAGGTGAGCGTGAACTGGTTCAAGATTGTCGTTCTTTGTCTCGTTTTGACCTTCGTGGTATTCCTCCAATGGCGGCAGGCGCGGCCAAAATTCGAGTGACATTTCAGGTGGATGCCGATGGTTTGCTAGAGGTGAGCGCCCGTGAGTTAACTTCTGGTGTGGCGGCGTCGGTGCAAGTCAAGCCCTCTTATGGCTTGTCTGACTTGCAAATTGCAGACATGATTAAAGCCAGTTGGACCAATGTGGAAGACGATCGCAGTGCCCGCAGTTTGCGTGAACAGCAAGTGGAGGCTGATCGTCTTTTAGAAGCGGTGACTATGGCTCTTGCTGAAGATGCTGAACGTCTTCTTACGGCGTCAGAACAGCAGGCTATCGTCACCCAAATGGAGCAATTAGTCGTGGTACGCAATGGCCAAGACCATCATGCCATCGCTAAACAAATTGAAATTATGGCTAAGGCCAGTGATGCCTATGCAGCGATGCGTATGGATGACAGTATTAAACGGGCCCTTGCGGGTAAGTCTGTAGATCAGCTGTAACCCAGCTGGCCATAATTGTAGTGAGCTTAGGAGCTAACGTACATGCCACAAATTATTATTTTGCCTCATGCTGAACTTTGTCCAGAGGGGCAGGTGTTTGAAGCCCCTGAGGGGCAGACTATTTTAGACGCAGCTAAGGCTAATGGTATCGATATCGAACACGCTTGTGAGAAATCATGTGCCTGCACCACTTGTCATGTCGTTGTGCGTGAAGGCTTTGATTCAATGATTGAATCTGATGAATTAGAAGATGACATGTTAGATAAGGCTTGGGGTTTAGAGCCAGACTCTAGACTCAGTTGTCAGGCGGTTATTGCCGAAGACAATTTAGTAGTGGAAATTCCAAAGTACACGATTAACATAGTCTCTGAAGCGCATTAAGGCTGCTAGATATATGGGGAGGTTTTTATGAGTATGTTATGGACAGATACCCTTGATATAGCGATTGAGTTATATGAAGCCCATCCAGATGTGGATCCGCGCCTAGTGAGGTTCACCGATTTAATGGAGTGGGTCATGGCCTTACCCGACTTTAATGACGACCCTAAACGCTGTGGGGAAAAGATTTTAGAAGCGATTCAGACCGCATGGATTGATGAATTGGATTAGCGTCAAGCAGTCTATTAAAGAAGTTCGATACAGCGTATAATCACGCGGTCAAAATTGTCGTATCGTTGAATACGATTTTGCTTTTTTAATATTAACCCATTTAATGGGTCCCACTGTTTGGAGAATACCATGGCGGTAGAACGCACTCTGTCCATCATCAAGCCTGATGCTGTAGCAAAAAATGTAATCGGCAAAATCGTTTCTCGTTTTGAAACTAACGGCCTTAAAGTTGTCAGTATGGAAATGAAGCAATTGTCTGAGGCTGAAGCCCAAGGCTTTTATGCTGAGCATAGCGAGCGACCATTTTTTGGTCACTTGGTTGCATTTATGACCTCTGGCCCTGTGGTTGTGCAGGTTCTTGAAGGTGAAGGTGCAGTGAACAAAAACCGTGATCTAATGGGTGCAACTAACCCACAAGAAGCAGCTGCAGGCACAATTCGTTGTGACTTTGCAGAATCCATAGATGCAAACGCAGTTCATGGATCAGACTCAACGACGTCAGCCGCCCGCGAAATTGCTTACTTCTTCGGTAGCTAATTGAGTTGG
Organism: Oceanospirillaceae bacterium UBA2001; assembly: GCA_002335115.1. Lineage (GTDB taxonomy): Bacteria > Pseudomonadota > Gammaproteobacteria > Pseudomonadales > Balneatricaceae > Njordibacter. Next base: position 6,526 of record DDCR01000107.1, on the reverse strand, counting down.
CTTAACGTAGGCTGATATTGCTTAGGCGGATGTTTAGCCGCTAGCCCAGCTTGCAACGTGCGGCGTTCTTTGTGAACGCCGCATTGCGTTTAGACCATCAAAATGGTGACGCAAAATTAGGTAATGTTTACAGGTCTTAAAATGTCCGAAGTTAGCACGAAAATAAATATTTTGGGGTTTTCCCAAACGCAAATGGAAGCCTTTTTCAAAACCATGGACGAGCCGAAGTTTCGGGCAGTTCAAGTGATGAAATGGATCCATCAGTTTGGTGCAGACGACTTTGAAAGCATGAGCAATGTGAGTAAAAAGCTGCGTGAAAAACTAACCCTAAGTGCTGAAATTATAGAACCTGAAGTGCTGTATCGTGGTGATTCAAAAGATGGGACCCGCAAATGGGTCATTGGTGTCTCCGGTGGTAACAAGGTTGAGATGGTGCTTATTCCTGATGGTGACCGAGCGACTCTGTGTGTGTCATCTCAGGTCGGCTGTGCTTTGGACTGTAGCTTTTGTTCAACGGGCAAACAAGGGTTCAACCGCAACCTAACTGCGGCCGAAATTATTGGCCAATTGCGTATTGCCATTAAGTCCTTTGGCCCAGTGGATCCAAACGGACCCAGAAGAGTCACCAACGTTGTCTTTATGGGCATGGGTGAACCTCTGCTTAATTTTGATAGTGTGACTCCTGCCATTGCCCTAATGATGGATGATAATGCCTATAATCTATCCAAGCGTCGCGTAACCCTGAGTACGGCAGGCGTAGTGCCTGCTATCGATCGTTTGAGTCAAATCACTGATGTGTCCCTAGCCATTTCTTTGCACGCTCCTAATGATTTATTGCGCGATGAGCTGGTGCCGGTGAATAAAAAATATAATATTGAGGCTTTGTTAGATGCCTGTAACCGCTATTTAGAAAACCTAACAGACAAACGAGTCATCACCATGGAATACACCATGATCGATGGTATCAATGATCAGCCCAAGCATGCCCGTGAGCTTGCCCAAGTGCTTAAGCGGGTGCCCTGTAAATTGAATCTTATCCCGTTTAACCCGTTTCCTGGATCAGATTACCGTCGTAGCCCAAGACCGCAAATTGAAGCATTTCAGCGTATCATGGCAAAATCAGGCATTATCACCACTATTAGATCGACTCGAGGCGACGATATTGACGCCGCCTGTGGGCAACTTGTGGGGCAGGTCAAAGACCGTACGCGGCGCAGTGCAGCCCATGCAGCCCGTATTGAAGCTAAGCAAATTTAGTCAAGGAACTTACCCATGCTGGTAGTGTCCAAAAATCAGCGCTATGATAGGCGTATAGCAGAGTAAAAAGGCGTGGTGATGTGCATGAAACCAGCCTCCTAAAACAATAAAAGGATCGGATAGTGAACGATGTGGAATTATTAGGTATGCAGGACCAGCCAGAATTAGACGGTGAAGTGCGTGGCTTTCCTGGTCATTTATTGCGCGAGGCTCGCGAAGAGCGTGGCTATTCGCAAAAAGAAGTTGCGCGCGACTTACACTTAACATCAAAAGTTATCGATGCGCTTGAAGAAAGTAACTTTGACATCATTCCAAGTTCTCTCTTTGCTCGGGGGTACATTCGTTCATATGCTCGTCATTTAGGTCTGGATGGTCAGGCCCTAGTAGCTGAGTTTGATGCCGTATACGGGGTACCAAACCAAAACAAAAAGCCCATGCCAGGCGTCCACCAGTTGGGCCAGCAAAGTAAACCCGGTGATACTTGGGTGAAGTTAATCTCAATTATTTTTGTCATTGGTTTGGTGGTCGCCTCAGTTTTATGGTGGCAACATCAAAACGGTGGGTCAATGCTCCAGCGATTAAATAATGTAACGCTGTCAAACACTGTAACCGAGCCTGTTGTTGAAAGTCTTGGGGAAGATGATAATAGTTCGGACATGGGATTACTCGCGGCCAACCCGATTGAAGTGGGGACTACGGTATCTGAGGTATCTGACGATCAAACAGCAGCCACAGAGGCGCCAGCTCAAGCATTGGATGTAGCTGAAATAGTGGCTGTTAAACCGGTAGTGACTGCTCTGACCGAAGCTGTATCAGTAAGCCCTGAAATGAGTGATGTTAGTGATTCATCTGCACTGAACCCAGAAACAATCGCAGTGCCAGCAGTGGCCCAAACAGAAGAGTCTACAGGGGCTGCAGATGTTGCAGCGCTGGGGCCAAATGAAGCCCTGCTTATGATGGCGTTTGACAAAGACTGTTGGGTAGAGATTAAAGACGGTAATGGCAAGATGATATTGTCGGACTTATATGCTTCAGGTTCGACCATTGAACAAGTTGTCACTGCGCCAATAGAAATATTGCTGGGCCGTTCTTCTGGTGTGACTCAGATGACATTTAATGATGAGGTCATTGACTTAAAACCACATACTCGAAAGGATATTGCACGTCTTACTTTGAGTAAATAGCTCTATCTTAGTTAGCGACACCCCCATTAAATAAGGAACACATTTTGGCGTCTATAAAAGCCATCCGTGGCATGCACGATATATTGCCATCTGAAACGCCTTTATGGCAGTTTTTTGAAGCACAAGTAAAGCTGGTCTTTGACCAATACGGTTATCAAGAAATTCGTATGCCGATCGCTGAAAAAACGGATTTGTTTTGTCGCTCTATCGGTGAAGCCACTGATGTGGTGGAAAAAGAGATGTACACCTTTGCCGATCGCAATGGCGATAATATGACCTTGAGGCCAGAAGGCACAGCATCTTGTGTGCGCGCGGCTCAGGAGCATGGCTTAACCTATAACCAAGTGCAGCGGCTGTGGTATCACGGCCCTATGTTTCGTTATGAGCGCCCACAAAAAGGGCGTCAGCGGCAGTTTCACCAGTTTGGTGCCGAAGCGTATGGCTTGGATGGCCCCGAGGTCGATGCTGAACTCATTATAATGACTGGGCGTTTGTGGCGTCAGTTAGGTCTGCAAGATGCGGTAACCTTGCAGTTGAACACTTTAGGAAGTGCAGCGGCTCGGGCCACTTATCGCACTGACCTGGTGGCATTTTTGCAAGTGAATATGCACTTGTTAGATGCGGACAGTCAACGTCGAGTTAGCACTAACCCGCTGCGAGTATTGGACAGTAAAAATGCTAACACCCAAGCGGTACTCGATGGCGCACCTGAATTTTATGGCTATTTAGACGATGATTCTAGAATACATTTTGAGCGCTTATGTGCATTGTTAGATGCTGCAGGCATTAGTTACGAGCTTAATCCGCGCTTGGTCAGAGGTTTAGACTACTATTGTAAAACAGTATTTGAATGGGTGACTGATAAATTGGGCGCTCAAGGTACCGTATGTGGTGGTGGTCGATATGATGGCATGATCGAGCAGTTAGGTGGCAAGCCCACGCCTGCGGTAGGATGGGCCATGGGTGTAGAGCGCATGATTTTGTTGTTGCAAGAAATGCAACAAGAACCTGCAGGTCTTGGCCAGCAAGCAGATGTTTACCTCGCTCATATGGGTGATGCTGCAAGCATGCGCACCATGCAGTTGGCCGAACAATTACGTACCGACATTCCTGGTTTGCGTGTGCTGTGGCATTGTGGTGGTGGCAGTCTCAAAAATCAGATGAAAAAAGCAGATCGTTGTGGTGCTAAACTGGTGCTTATTATGGGTGAAGATGAGTTGGCTTTAGGTCAAATTCAAATTAAACCATTACAAGGACAAAGTGAGCAGCGCAGCATATCTTTAGATCAAGTTTTAGCGCATGTCGTGGAACTTACTCAATAAATACTACTAAGCAGCATAAAGGAGTTTTTGGTTGTGGCCGAAATGAAGACAGAAGAAGAACAAGTAGAAGCGCTGAAGCGCTGGTGGCAAGAAAATGGCAAATCACTCATACTAACGATTGCCGTGTCTGTGGGGGGTGTGTTGAGTTGGAATGCTTACCAAGACCATCAGACTAGTGAGTCAGAATTAGCCAGTGTTTACTTTCAACAGTTAATGACGAGCGCTCCTGCGGGTCAATTGGGAGAAACTGAAATAGCAGAAATACGCTACAACAGTGATCTACTTAAAAAAGAATTTAGTGCCAGTACTTACGCTCAATTTGCAGCACTTATGATGGCTAGGGTTGAAGTTCAAGAAGGTAATTTGGCTGCAGCAACCACTGAGCTAGAGTGGATCATCGCCCAGCAAGGTGATGAGGAAGTTAGGACGTTAGCCACGCTTCGTTTGGCCAAGTTGCTAGGTGCACAAAATCAATACGATAAAGCGCTAGCTTTATTGGTCGATGCTGATGATGCATGGCAGTTAGGTCGGTTAGAAACTCGGGGTGATTTGTTAGTTGCTCAAGGGGACTTAGATGCTGCGCGTGCAGCCTATACGGAAGCTTCTTTATTGGCCGTAACCAGTGGTACAAACAATCCATTGTTAGGTCTTAAACTGGACAACCTTGCGCAATAAGTACACTGATGCCTCGGGGTCCAAGATCAATGAGCAGTTTAGGAATGTTAATATGATTGCTAGAGCGTTGAAGCTATTTATTAGCTGTTTAACTTTGATAGTGGTTAGCGCCTGTTCTTCATCTGGCAGCAATCTGCCAGAGCCCACAGCTTTAAATGACATCAAACCTCAGTTGCAGCTGGCAGAACAATGGTCTGTATCTGTGGGAAAAGGGGACAACAAGAGCACTTCAGTGATGCAGCCTGTGATATCAGAAAATGATATTTTTGCGGCGTCAGGGCAGCACTTAGGGTCTTTCAATTTAGAGACGGGCGAAGTCAATTGGAAAATAGACCTTGCTGAGCCATTGACTGCGGGAGTAGGCCACATAAACCAACAGTTATTCGTGGCTACTCAAAGCGGTAAATTAGTTGCGGTGAGTCGCGTTGATGGGGCGATTATCTGGCAGGTGAACACTCCAAGTGAAGCTCTAGCGGCGCCGCAAGCCAATAGCAATATTGTGGTGGTGCAAACAGTTGATGGAAAAGTCAGTGCTTATGCTATTGAAGATGGAAAGTTTCAATGGTCTTATACAGCCAGTCTTCCCAGTTTAACCCTGCGTGGCACCAGTACGCCTCTAATTAATGAACGCTATACCTATGCTGGCTTCGCTAGTGGTCAGTTAGTTGCTCTAGATAATGAGCTAGGTAGTGTGGTCTGGCAAAAGAGTATTGGAGATGCTAAAGGCCGCTCAGAGATCGAGCGTTTAGTGGATGTAGATGGCATGTTAAGTTTGGTGGATAACATGCTTTTCGTGACTAGTTATCAAGGCAAAATTGCTGCCATTGACGCGTTAACAGGAACCACTATGTGGCAACATCCCCTGTCCAGTGCCACTGGCACAGTGATCGCAGGTGATGCAATTCTTGTCGTTGATGCTGAGGACACTGTGCTGGCCTATGATCGGCAACGTGGCCATGTGCTGTGGCAGAATAGTGACCTTAAATATCGCTCATTGTCTGCCCCTATGGCGTTCGCTGGTCAAGCATTAGTCATTGATGCGCAAGGTTATGCTCATGTGCTCCAGCTTAGTGATGGTGATTTTGTAGGCCGTCAAAAAATGGCGGTCAAAAGCGCTCAGCTTGGCAGTCAACACTATCAGGATAATATTTTCTTACTCAGCTTCGATGGACGTCTTATGCGTCTAGGCTTGAAATAATTGGTTTATTTATGAATCCCGTAATTGCCCTTGTTGGGCGTCCTAATGTGGGTAAATCCACACTTTTCAACCGCTTAACCCGTTCCCGTGATGCTTTAGTTGCTGATTTTCCGGGTCTCACTCGTGACCGTAAGTATGGTGAAGGTAAAACAGGTGAAAGGGACTATCTTGTCATCGATACAGGAGGAATCAGCGGTGATGAGGCGGGTATTGATCAGGTGATGGCCGAACAGTCTTTGCTGGCCATTGAAGAAGCTGATGCCGTATTGTTTTTGGTCGATGGTAAAGCAGGCCTTAATCCTTCCGATGAATTAATTGCTGATCACTTGCGCCGCTGTAATAAGCCAGCTTATTTGGTGGTAAATAAGACTGACGGCATTGATGCTGATGTGGCCATGGGCGATTTTTATGGTCTAGGACTAGAGGGTATGCCCCGCGCTATTGCAGCGTCCCACGGGCGAGGCGTCAGCCAACTCATTGAAGATGTGTTGGCTCCTTTTCCAGAAGATGAGGGTTTTCCGTCTGAAACGGAAGGTGGCATTCGAATCGGTGTGGTCGGGCGACCCAATGTAGGTAAATCCACCTTAGTGAATCGCATGTTAGGAGAAGACCGAGTGGTGGTGTTCGACGAAGCAGGCACTACTCGTGACAGTATCTACATTCCTTATCGGCGTAACGACAAGCCCTATACCTTGATTGATACGGCGGGGG
>DDCR01000107.1:0-172 GCA_002335115.1 Oceanospirillaceae bacterium UBA2001 | reverse complement strand
AGAAACAGTAGAAAAATTTTCCATTGTTAAAACTTTGCAAGCCATTAAAGATGCCCATGTTGTGGTGTTAGTGGTTGACGCTCATGAAGGCCTGACTGAGCAAGATATGCACTTGTTAGGTTTTGTTATTGATGCGGGTCGCGCTCTAGTGATTGCAGTTAATAAGTGGGAT
>DDCR01000130.1:25969-26269 GCA_002335115.1 Oceanospirillaceae bacterium UBA2001 | reverse complement strand
AAGTCAACAGTTTAAAGACCAACCGAGTCAAAGAGTTAGCGATAGACTTAGCAATATAGTAGCCCCCATCATCACTATTGGGTGGGCCTGTAACAATGATCTTTGAGTCACACCATAAATAATAATAATCCTATAAATAGCCAATATTCAAAAGCTTTAGCGTAAAAAAACAACAAGTCACTTTAAATGTCTTTAATTTGAATGGTGAAGAGAGGCTTTGAAAGGTAGTCCAGTTAACACTATTGCGCACCTATACATTCAGCACAGAATTACCAGCTAATCATCTCACCATTCCAATCA
>DDCR01000130.1:0-25808 GCA_002335115.1 Oceanospirillaceae bacterium UBA2001 | reverse complement strand
ACGTTTTTAGCGCGTCTGCCATATTCAATGGCCATGTTTTTCAATACCATGTTAAGTGCAGCCTTAGAGGCCCGATACGAGTGCCATCCTCCCATACGATTGTCGCCTATGCTGCCTACCCTTGCACTCAAAGTCGCCACCACACAGGGCTGTTTGCCCTTGAGCAAATTGAAAAGTAATTTTAACCACAGCGCGGGCACCACCGTATTGCTTTGAAATATCTCATGTAAGTTTTCAGCGTTAATGTCTTCAAGGCGTTTTTCTGGCCAAATGGTGTCTGAGTGCAACAACCCATGACAAATACACACCCGACCAAACTGACCCGCATGGGGCTTTAACTGTTCGGTCACCTCGACCATAGACGGTTCATCATATTCAGTTTTGATCCAGACGAGCTTATTAGCTTCGGCAACTGAAACCCTTATAAAATCTGACTCCCCTGCCCTGCTAATGGCGAACACACGGGCAATGGATGGGTCACTTAAAAACTGGGCCACCAATGCTGAACCTAAGCCACCACTTGCTCCCAAGACCAAGGCGTAATTTGGTAATTCTACTGTCATTTTGAAGGGCCACCAATGTCACAACGATCACACCGCGGTTCACCAGTAAGCAGAGCAGAAATTCGGTGACGATATCGAGCAAAAAAACGGTAGCCTAGTTGCGCTAATTGCTTAAAAATCGGCCAACGAAGAATCGCTACCCAATGCCCCTTTCCGACTAAAGCCCAAGAATGGTAGGTCACTTCTAAGCCATAAATAATGCCACCATCTTGCCATTGACCATGCAAAATCTGGTCCGCTTTCTGTTGGTCAATGTGGGGGAAGCGCTCACTAAAAAGAGGCGCATAAATATCTTCAAAGGCGAGATTCTTCGCATAATCAAGGCGTTCAAGATGTCCAATTTCCTTTGCACACAAAGGGCAACCGCCATCAAAAAAAATGGTTAATTGTGCCACTGTTAAAACTCCATTATCACAAGCGTGATCATTATAAGGTGTAAAATAAGGACGATAGCGGTCAAAGATAAACGCATGCGCCAGTAATCCATCACTGCAGTGCCAAGCATCCGTTCTGCGGTCAATAAACTTATAAAACCGAACATAAGAAGGATAACACAAAAGACCTTAGGCACCGACGCTATCAACATGAGTAACAAAGCACCCCAGCCACTCAGCGCCAACAAATTACTCAGTAAAACAGCACCCTTTGCTAGTCGATTGTTACCGATCGTTTGCCAACCCGCCCACAAAGTGCCACACATAAAGCTTAAAATAATAGCACTGTAGCTGATGAATAGATCGGGCGCATGCACGACCCAGGGGATGCCACTGCGAATCGTTGACCCAAACCACAGATCGTCTAGCATAAGACACACCGGGATACCAAAGGGTATTAGTCCAGCATACCCTAGGATATGCATCAACTTTAGCAATGGCATGGCTGGGGCATCTTCACTACTGATCATTGCGCACCTTTCATTAAAATCTTTGATAGCGACCCGATTAGAGGGTTAAAAATCGTGTCAATTTGGTCACGGGTTATCATTGTTAAACTGATGTTGGCATTGCATTAGAAGCTTGTCCAAACGAACGAATAAGATGATGGACAAATTGACTGTTAGTTTGATAAACAATAGACCCGCGTCAATGATATCCATGACTTTGATCAAATGCTATCAAATGGTTCCCAAGCCTACGCTTTGGGTGCAAAACACTTAACGTGTTACACATTAGTAAGCATAGAAAAAATCCACAATAGTTGATATATTAGTCTGGAGCTTAAGGTATTGTGAACCGGACTTTCAATAACTTTCAATAACTTTCATTAACTTACATTAAGATCCAAAAGTATGACGTGTGATTTTTTTAAAGCCTCAAGAGGTCGCCCTAAAACCTTTGATCGAGATCATGTCTTAAATGTGGCCATGCATACCTACTGGCAGAACGGGGTAGATACCGTGTCTGTGAATGAAATATGCAAAAAAGCTCAGGTCTCTAAACCGGGTCTGTACCGTGAGTTCAATAATGAAGAAGGTTTGATGATTGCAGCCCTAGGCTGCTACGAGGAGACAGTACTCAAGCCTATGTTTGAGATGCTGACTTTAGATAAGCCATTTAAAGAAACGCTTAATCACTTAGTCGATTTTGTCACTCTGCAAGATGAAGCATGTGAACCTAACAGCGGTTGCCTTATGGTCAAGATGCGCCAATCGCGCATGCACCTTACCAGAGGCGCACAAGAGAAAATAGATGATATTCAAGCTTGGGTATTAATGACTTATCAAGAGTGGATTGAGCGGTGCAAGGAAAAAGGAGAGTTCAAGACCAACATGTCCTCCACACTGGCCGCAAGTTATATTGATACACAAATTCACAGTGCCTTGGCGCAACTTGCCCAAGGTGAAACAAATACCAATGTGAAAGGGGTCTTGGCTTTATCTTTTTCTGTGCTCGTCTAGCACCACACGCCCAAACAATAGCCTTTAGAGACTTCCTATCTTAAGCACACCCAAAGCTTGCTCTAAATCAGCGATTAGGTCCTCGATATCCTCAATGCCAGCCGAATAGCGCACCAACCCTTCTGGTATTCCTGCAGCAGCCCGTTCTTCAGCACTGCACTCAACGTGAGAGGTGGTTACAGGCGGGCCTACCACTGTTTCTACGCAACCAAGGTTGGCCGCCATATGGGCAAATTGAAGCTTGGGTAGAAATAACTTAATGGCCTCTAGACCACCTTTTACTGAAAAACTAAGCATACCCCCAAAACCAAACATTTGCTGCTTGGCAATATCATGACCAGGATGGGATTCTAAACCTGGATAATTGACCTGATCTACCATGGGATGGCTTTGCAGATAATGGGCGATAGCCATGGCATTGCTATTGTGACGTTCAACCCTCAATTTAAGGGTTTTCATGCCCCGCAACAAACTGTAGGCATCCATAGGAGCCAGAGTTGCACCATTTATTTCACGGTAATGATAAACTTTTTCAACCAGTTCGTGAGAGCCACAAATCACCCCTCCTAAAGCATCAGCATGGCCACCTAAGTACTTAGAAGCAGAATGCAGAACAATGTCTGCACCAAGCTCTAAAGGCAGCTGATTGATGGGGGTCGCAAAGGTATTATCAACCACCACCAATGCGCCCACAGCATGGGCTTTAGCGGCTAAGCGTTCAATATCTGTTATTTTAATGGTGGGGTTGGTTGGGGTTTCGAGGTAGAGCAAACGACAACCTTTAGCAATTTCAGCTTCAAGCTGAACATAGTCACCCGTTTCGCACAGAGCAACATCAATACCCAAAGGGGGCAGAAACTCATTAAAAATAACGTTGGTGCCACCGTAGCTGTCTTTAATAGACACGATGCGATCACCAGGTTGAACAAAGGTGGCTAGCGTGTTGCTAATGGCCGCCATGCCCGAGGCAAAGCTAGTAGCTGCTTGAGCACCTTCAAGGGTTTTAACTTTGTCTTCAAAAGCTCGTACAGTGGGGTTGGTATTGCGAGAATAAATGTGCCCAGGCTCTTGGCCAAGGGCCACTTTCTGCCAGGTATCAATGTCTTTGTAAGCAAAGGATACGCTGTGAACTACTGGAACTTGTGTGGAGCGTTCGAAAAGTTCATGTTCTTGCTCTCCACCCCAAATACTTTGAGTGGACTGACCCATCTGTTTGCGCATAAAAACTCCTCATAGGCTGCGACTGAATAAAATTAGGTGAGCTGAAACTCCCCTTCTCGTATGTCAAGGCAGCGCTTTAAAAGCCTTTATCTTGAGCCGCCAAAGATACTCCACAAGAGTCGGTAAATCAAACGATAAAATAACCCGTTTACATTCAAATGTGTGAGCTAATGACTTAATCAAAGTTGAATACCAAGCTCTAAAAATCCGTTAAATTAATGCTCCTAGGTTTTCAATACAGCCAGCAATTAATCTGCTCCTGTGGCATTCTATGCCCTGCTATAATAAAAACCGCAGTTAAAAGTTCAATGCTCAAAGCTAAATGTTAAAAGCAGTATTGATATGGGTTTTTATGCTAATCTAAAACTATTTAAGTTAACCTCTCACCAACACAGCACGATGTCAGCAACCTTATTTTTTACCCTGGACAGGATCAGGCGGGGAGTGATGTTATGGAGCGACCACAATTTGTAGATGAGGCAATAGTTCAAGAACCATCCGGGGTTTTTACTGGCTGTTATGGGCCCTTTATTCTCAAGTCAGCATACCAACCCATCTTTGCTAGTCATGGCGAGGGGTTTCAACAGTTTGCATTCGAGGGTCTTATTAGGCCCTCTCGTGATTCACAAGCGATACCTCCACTCACATTTTTTAAACAAGTAGATGAGTGTGATCACTTCTTTATTGAGTTTATGTGCAGAGCCTTGCACTTAAAAAATGCCCATACCTTAAAGCAGCCAGACGTGCGTCTTTTTATCAATTTAGACCCTAGTAAATACAATAATCCAGAACAATCAGTTTATGAAATTGACTTAATGTTAGAAAAAATGGCGCCCTTATCTTTGTCAAAGAAAAATATTGTCATTGAAATCACAGAAGCCAAGGCTTTAAGTGACGATACCCTCAATATTATGGTGGAGCACTTTCACACATTAAACATAAAAATTGCCATTGATGATTACGGTACCTTATACTCCGATGCAAGACGGGTCGAATCTATTAATCCTGACTATGTGAAAATAGACGGACCCTGGTTTGCTTCCCAGTTCCACCAAGCCAACTTTATCAGTCAACTTGCTGACGTTCACCAGTATTTTGAGACCAAAGGTATTCAGCTTATTTATGAGGGTATTGAAACCTATGAAATGCTAGCCACAGCAAAGGCATGTGGCGCAAAATTATTCCAGGGTTACCTACTAGGTAAGCCTCAACTGGCCCCAACTATGACTTGGAGTAGCGATTTAGTGATCATTAACCCGCCCCCAATAGTTTAGTAAACTGTAAAGCGTCTATTTATAGATTAGTGAGTTATAGATTAGTGAGCTACAGGTTAGTGAGTTATAGGGTAAAGAGTTATAGGGCAATGAGGTGAAATCAAGTGTTAGTCTTTTTTCAGGCATACGCTCTGTAATACCCCCATAATTAAAACGACCCTAATCTGAATTATCCACAGCTTGTACCCTCTGCCAATGCGCCCATGCCCCATGCCCTATGCCAGATTATAAATAGCCAAAAAGTGATAAAAAAAGTAACCCAGTGTTGATGATTACTGGCGCTGCCAGTTAAATTTAAGGCTTTTAAAACGTTGGTATTCAGTGATACTCTGGCCCAAATGAATTCATCATGGGCTGACTGATGAAACTAACCCTCGAGCAAGCCCTTCAAAAAGGAATTGAAGCGCGAAAAAATGGCCAGATTCAAAAAGCCAACAAGCATTTCACTGACATTCTAGGTGTTCAACCTAGGCATGCTCATGCCAATCATAATATGGGGTTATTAGCTGAAAGTGCCGGCAACGCGCAAGCAGCCCTCGTTTTCTTCAAAACAGCCTTAGAAAGCCACCCCAAAAATAATCAATTCTGGCTGCGTTATATTGGAGCATTAATTAAGCTAGATCACATCAATGATGCCCAAGATGCGCTCAGTCAAGCACAAAATAATGGCATCAAAAGTGTGGGGGTTGATCGCTTAGAGCATATAATTTCTGACATACAGGCCAATAAAGAGAAGCCCCAAGACCCTCCATTAAATCAACAAAGGGATATTATTAGTGCCTACACGAAAGGGCATCTTCAACACGCTTTAACTGACGCAACTAGTGCCCTAAAGGCCTACCCCCACTCAGTGATCCTATGTAATATTGCTGGGGCTGCATGCGCAGGGTTATTGCAATTTGACAGGGCTATCGACTACTACCAAATAGCGATAAAAGTAAATCCTAAATTTGTGGAGGCGCATTACAATATGGCGAGTGCCCTGCAAAAAAAGGGTGATCTTAAGGGCGCTATACAGGCTTACAAACAGGCCGTTCTCATTAAACCAGACTATGCAGATGCCTTTTATAATTTGGCAAATACTCTAAAGGACATGGGTGAACTTGGAGCTGCAATTAAAAGCTATAAGCAGGCCATAAAGATTAATACTAACTTGCATAATGCGCATAACAATATGGGTAATGCACTCAAAGATATGGGCAAGCTAACAGCCGCGATTGAAAGTTACAAACGTGCGATAAAGATAAATTCTAGTCATGAGGATGCCTATCGAAACTTAGGTAAGTCCCTGCAAAATGTGGTGTTCACAAGGCCAGACTCTGATTTAAAAAGCATCATCCACTCAATGCTTGAATCAGCCAATCAAGCCAGACCCAAGGATATCGCTGCAGCTGCGTTGAGCCTTCTAAAGCTTGAACCTGCTGTAAAAGAATTTCTAAGCACGCATGTATCAGGAGAAGACCTTCAGTTACTCGAAAGACTGATAGCTAATGTGGATGAAGAACCCCTTTTTTTAAAATTAATGACCCTTTGCCCACTGGGCGATTTGGCCTTTGAAAAAATCCTGACTAATGCTAGATCAGTATTATTAATGTCCGCAAATAACATTTCAGCGGCGCCTGCAACCTTGCGTTTTTTATCCGCCTTAGCATTGCAATGTTTTGCCAACGACTACCTCTACCATCAAACTGATGAGGAAACTAAATCACTGACAATCCTAGAAACATTAGTTGAGCAGGCGTTGTTGAAAGGCATTCAGCCAAGTCCTCATTGGGTCCTTATCTTAGGTTCCTATAAAGCCCTGCACCAGTATCAGTGGTGTGGCCAATTAAGCTTAACTCAAGATCTGCAAGCAGTGTTGGCCATGCAAGTGTTTGAACCACAACAAGAACACTACCTAAAAACTAAAATTCCAATACTAAAAGAACTAAGCGATAAAGTGTCCTCAAAAGTCAGAGATCAATATGAAGAAAGCCCCTATCCTAAATGGATTGATTTAGGGTTGATTTTATCACCTGCGCCCATCGCTAAAGTAGTTAAGGCGTTAAAGGTCAGACTCGCTGATCATAAAATTTTTGAGGTTGAGGCTCCAGCCATATTAATTGCTGGCTGCGGAACTGGCCAACATTCAATTGATACAGCAGCAAGGTTTAAGAATGCCAAAGTACTGGCCATTGACCTCAGTTTATCCAGTTTGGCCTATGCCCAACGAAAAACAGAAGCATTAGGCGTGCAAAATTTAGAGTACATGCAAGCTGATCTTTTAGATTTAGGTCAGCTCAATAAAACGTTCGATATCATCGAAAGTAGTGGTGTGCTGCATCACATGGAAAAGCCAATGGCTGGCTGGAAAGTTTTGGTAAGTTGCCTCAAGGTAGGAGGTTTAATGAAGATTGGATTGTATAGTGAGTTAGCGAGACAGCATATTGCAAAGATGCGCGAGGAAATCCAACAATTAAACACGGAGACAGATCACATTGGCATGAAGAGATTCAGAAATGGAGTCATTAGATCAAAGTCTCCCCACCATCAATTAATTATATCCAGTCCTGATTTTCATAGCATGGGATCATTGCGGGACCTTTTATTTCATGTACAAGAACACCGCTTCACAATTCCTCAAATACAGCATTGTTTAACTAAGTTAGGCCTTAAATTCTGTGGTTTCGAAGTGGGAATCATCACCCAGGATTTTAAGCGAACTAATCCAGGCGAGGACGATGCTTATGATTTAATAAAATGGCACACCTATGAACAAGCACATCCCCATGCCTTTGCAGGCATGTACCAATTTTGGTGTCAAAAGGTTGGTTAGCTAATCGTGTAAATAACTTACGTTCGCTAAAGTATTTTATAAATAATGCTCTTATTACTCGGTGTGTATTATAATTGCGGTTAAATAAAATCGTAAAACTAATCCCGAGAATGAGCGAATTACACAGAGTGAAAAAAATATTCAAATCACCTTTCAAAACGGGATTGTGTCTTCAATTGATACACATGTTCATAAATTAATTACAGAATTGCAAGAAATGGTTAATAACCATGAAAAGTTACTAAAACTAAGTTTATTAGCAGCGGTGTATGACATTGCAGATCTAACTCTTTATTGTCTATCAAAATTTGATGAACGAAATTCTTTATTACTAGCTGAAGGCTCTTCATCGCTGGCTGAAGACTGGCTTCGAAAAATGTCATAAAGAAAATAATTGCACAATGTGCAATTTGGTTGAGCCTCACCCTACTTTTATATATGAAGTAAATTGAATTTACTTTTAAGGAGAGACAAATCCAGGGGAGGAGTACCTGTCATCCCTTAGTCTTTGGAACTCATTATCATAGTGAACCAACAGGGTATTTCGTCGCCGCTTTGCTTCGGAGAAATCCTTAGTTTGCAAAGAGTGACGGATTGTTGGATTAGGAAACTGACTGAGTAAATCAAAAGTTACACAACGGCAGCATTGCTAGGTCGATTTTTGGACTTGAAGGCAGTACATAAAGCGGTAGCTCACTATGCAATGTTACACACACATGTACGCTTAAAACTGCTGAAACGCCCCTATGACGGGACATTATAAGATTTGGCGGTGAGAGAGGGATTCGAACCCTCGGTACCTTGCGGTACACACACTTTCCAGGCGTGCTCCTTCGGCCACTCGGACACCTCACCATTTGAAGGCGCAGATTCTATGCTTTTACTGCATAAAAAGCAATAAAATTCAACGCACTAATGCCAGTGTTTAATAAAGTCTTGGCTGCTAATTGTAGGCGCCGGCTTGGGTGTTACTGAAGGCGTGCCCAAATAAATCATAGCAATAATTTGCTCATCGCCACTCACGTCAAACGCCTCACGCACCATGGGATGGCTGACCACCCAACCCGTGCGCCACACAGCCCCAAGGTGTTGCGCATAGGCTGCCAATAAAATAGCGTGTCCTGCAGCCGCAGTGGCTTGTATCTGCTCTGCTTCGGGCACCTTTGGGTGCTCTTTGGGGCTTGCGATCAACACCAAAATACTAGGCGCTCGGTGAGGCATTTTGATACACCGTTCTAATGTTTGTGCATCACTTTCTGGAGCACGCTCGAGTTGCGCTTGGTGCAAAATTGCCCCCAACTCTGTGAGCCCCTCTCCTGCCACCATGACACTGCGCCATGGCTTTAGGTTGGCATGATCTGGCGCTCGCAATGCAGCCTGCAGCATCACTTCTAACTGAGCTTTAGTTGGTGGTGGTGACTCAAGTCTTTGGATTGAAACCCGATTGAGTAAGCCTTGTAATAGTTCCATAAAAATTACCTTTCAGTACTTATTGGCGTTCAGT
Source organism: Oceanospirillaceae bacterium UBA2001 (assembly GCA_002335115.1). Taxonomy (GTDB): domain Bacteria; phylum Pseudomonadota; class Gammaproteobacteria; order Pseudomonadales; family Balneatricaceae; genus Njordibacter. Next base: position 16,534 of record DDCR01000130.1, on the reverse strand, counting down.
TCGATGATTACTTGGCGCTAAAGGCCGAGTAGATCGATAAGGGTTAATATCCAAACCTCCACGCCTTAGGTAGCGCGCATAAACGGTCAGTTGACCCGGTTTACATTGGGCTTGTATGTCGAGGAATATTTGTTCTACACATTGTTCGTGGAAGTCGCCATGATCACGGTAAGACACAATGTAGGCTAGCAGCCCCGCTCGATCAATAGAAGGACCTTCATACTCTACCACTAACGTAGCCCAATCAGGTTGACCCGTGACTGGGCAATTACTTTTAAGCAGGTGACTGTGCAAAATTTCTGTGCGATAGGCATTGCTATCCACCATCAACAAATGAGCATCAGGCGTATAGGTGCTAATTTCAATATCTTGTTCGTCTATATTTACTCCAGGAGTAGGCAAGACTGTCATGGCCTTCTCACACAAGTTAAATAACGTCACTTGCACAGGCGCCCCAGCTGCAGCTGTTAGGTCTTCAGTCATGTGTTGCTGCACATGAGCGACATTGGCCATAGTGCTTTGATTAAATGAGTTCAAGTACAATTTAAACGATTTACTCTCAACGATATTTGGACTATCCGCGGGTATGCGAAACTCTGCCAAAGCCATTTGTGGCAAGCCTTTTTTATTAAGCCAAGACACCTCAAAGGCGTTCCAAACATCAATGCCGTAAAAAGGCCGCTGGCTGAACTGTGGGTGCCAAGGCTTATTGCGTGGAATAGGAAACAGTAATTGAGGTGAATATTCATTCACATAAGCACTCTCTTTACCCAAAGGTGAGGCTTGTATAAAGTCATTTTGTTGCATAATTATCTCCAAAACACAGGTCTATTTACGAATGCCCTTGCCCGTATTTAATAGGTACATACAGTAGCTAAAAAGGGCCACAATAAAGACACTAATAACTAACAACGCATAACCCACAGCAATATCAGATACACCTAAAATACCATAGCGGAAGGCATTGACCATGTATAAAATAGGATTCAATAATGATGCTCCAGCCCAAAAATCAGGCAGTAGATCAATCGAATAAAAAACGCCCCCGAGGTAGGTTAAGGGGGTCAAAATAAAAGTTGGAACAATGGATATATCATCGAAGCTATTGGCAAACACGGCATTAATAAAGCCACCCAAGCTGAACAAGATGGAGGTCATCAGCACGACCAATATAATAATGCCCAAATTATAAATTTCTAGCTGAGTAAAAAATAATGACAGACTCGTCACAATCGTCCCTACAGCCAAACCACGAGCCACACCACCTGTGATGTAGCCCGCCAATATAACCCAATTGGGCATCGGCGACACTAACATCTCTTCTAAACTGCCTTGATATTTAGTGCTATAGAAGGACGATACGACGTTACCGTAAGAGTTAGTAATGACAGACATCATAATTAACCCAGGCACAATAAATTGCATGTAGTCAAAGCCCCCCATTTGACCAATTCGAGTGCCAATTAAGTTGCCAAAAATAATGAAATACAGCACCATGATAATGGAAGGCGGTAACAGGGTTTGTACCCAAATCCGCATAAAACGCTGAATTTCTTTGCGCACAATAGTGGCATAAGCAATATAAATTTCATAGGCCGACATCAGGCACTTACTCCTTTCAAGTCAGTCTTATTATTAGTCACTAAATTCACAAACAGCTCTTCTAATCGGTTGGTCTTATTACGCATACTGATCACTTCAATACTAGCAGCCGACAGGGCTGCAAACACACGATTGATGTCTTGACCTTGGTGCAGCGTAACCTCTATGTGGGTATCATTGACCAACAGCAGGCGATAGCCTTCTATTTCTGGCGCTTGTGTGAGTGCTTGTTTCAAATCCAGCACAATGGTTTCAGTATTAATGGTTTTTAGTAATTCCCGCATAGGGCTGTGTTTGATAATATCGCCCTCATCGATAATGGCAATATTACGGCACAAATTTTCAGCCTCTTCCAAGTAATGGGTGGTAAGGATGATGGTGGTGCCTTGTTCATTGATGCGGGTTAAGAATGCCCACATAGAGCGGCGAAGTTCGATATCAACTCCAGCAGTGGGCTCATCTAAGATGAGTAATTTAGGTTTGTGAACTAAAGCCCGGGCAATCATTAAGCGGCGCTTCATACCCCCCGATAGATTGCGAGACGCATCGGCACGTTTGTCCCACAGGCCTAATTGCTTTAGAAGCTGTTCTGTGCGTTTTAGGGCCTCATCCCGCGGGATGCCATAGTAACCTGCTTGCTGCACCACCACATCCTGCACCTTCTCAAACATGTTAAAATTAAATTCTTGCGGCACCACTCCCATCATGCATTTGGCCTGACTCATGTCTATATCTAAGTCATGGCCAAAGACTTTGACCGATCCGGAGGTTTTATTTACCAAAGACGATACGACCCCTAGAGTGGTGGACTTACCGGCTCCGTTAGGGCCAAGTAAGGCAAAAAAATCACCCTGCGCTACTTTTAAGCTAATGCCTTTTAGGGCCTCAAAGCCATTGTCATAAGTTTTGCACAACTGGTTGATTTCTAGGGCGTAAGTCATAGTGTTTAATAATGGTTTGTGGAAGGTAGTAGAGTAAGTTTAATGGGGTTGATTTTGGTTTTTTAAAGGTTGGAGCCTCGGTATTAGTTGGTATACACATACCTTATGTGTTCCTATCATGAGTAAAAACCCATAACCCCAATGCAGATATTTAGCAGCAACATGAAAGTAATTTGGCAGCCGTTTGCACTGACGTGCTTGTTAAAACCTGCTATACATATGGTTATTTAACTCATGCTAGGCGCCATAGATGCTAAAACAACAAGAGTTCACTGCATGGAATCCAGGGTTAAGCGCTAATTTACCTAGGGAACTGAGTGCTTTAGAAACTATTTTTCAGGCTCCTAACGTTTATACCCACTACGATGAAGTCCAAGAAATTGCGAGTTTAACGGGACTAAAGCCTGAGCATTTGGTGGGTTTTACTGCAAAGCGCTTGGTGATGCATGAACTGATTGTGCGCGTGGGTGCGAATATTCATATTCCAGAAGCCGAGCACGAAGAAGACTTGGGCATTAATTTTCGTCACATTGCTAATGGTATTTTAGATCAACACATTGCCCCTTTGTATGACCATATTGAGCACGAGTTCCACAGTCTGTCCCTCTCAGTAAAGCGAGAAGTAGACCGATTACTGTCTGAAGAAGTCATGTTAGATGCCAAAGTGATCGCCCCTATAAAAAAAAGCTTATGGCCTTGGGGTAAAAAAAAGACCATTACACCCTGCCCATTAAGTAGTGAAGAAATTCAATTTAAAGCCATTAACCAACTTAAAAAAACAGGCCTTGCCCTTGCCGACCCTTTGCTTAAAGCGGTTTACAAAAGCAGTTATCAAATACTCGGTTCTGTGGCCTCAACACGGGGTTTGATCGGCAATGACCAAGGGTTTATGAGCCGCATTATCTGTCGCCATGTGCTCAATAATTATGGTAGTTTTGTTATTGGTCAGTTAATCGAACCTGCCATTGACGCCGCTGTACTGGCCCATGAATACCAATTAATACCCCGCGTAGACAAACCCATCATTATTAGCCTTAAAGGGGCCTCTGCGGCAGGTAAAAGCACCCTAAGACCTTTATTAAAGAAAACCATGGCCCAACGGGGTATTGCGTCTTCGTTATACGGCATTATTAGTCCTGATATCTGGCGTCGCCAATTGTTAGACTATGAATCACTTGGCCCCCATTATAAGTACTCAGGCCGATTTACCAGTAATGAAGTCAACATCATAGACGCCAAACTAGACCGCTACATTAGACGCAAGGGCCAACAAGATCAGACGATTCCTAATATTCTAGTGGATCGCTTTCGGTTTGATAGTTTTTCAACAGAACAGGTGCAAAAGGTATTGCATGGCACCTACGCTAAATATGCTCATATTATGTACATGTACTTTGTGATTACACCGCCTGAGGCGACAGTGGAGCGTGGCTGGATCAGAGGCCAACAGCGAGGCCGATATAAATCTGTGGAAGACTTTTTAGGACACAGCGTGGAAGCCTACCAGGGTATTCCAAAGCTCATATTTAAATGGCTTGCGCATACTAGCCCCCGATATGAGTTCAGTTTTTTCGACAACAGCGTGGCCGAAGGGCAGTTCCCATTAACCAGTGTCATCGGCAACCAAAAGGGCATGCAGGTATTCGACCCGATGGTGTTTGTGAACATTGAGCGTTATCAAAAAATTAATATCTATGCGCAAAGCTTGGCCCAGGTTTACCCCAGTTCAAAGCGCATGGCTATAGCCAACAATATGACTTTTTTTAATCAATGTTTAAAACGTTTTCCCAAGGTGTGCTTTAGTGTCGGACAAGATAGTGACCCCTACCTTATCGTGCGCCAAAAAACTTACACATTACCTGATCCAACGCTATTTGATCAGCAACTTGAAGACCCCACCCTGAAGATATTGTTTGAGCAGATTTTGATCAACCGAATATTGCGCTAATCGCACTTCAGTATTACTTCAAGCCGCTATTCTAGGTTTGTTCAACACCTGTCGAATGCTCAATACCGCCAATCACTAACTTGGGGCCCTTACCTACCCCAATTAAAGTCGGGCGACGCAGCAGATACTCTGACATGCCCTGGAGGCACATCATGTCATCGACCAACCTTTCCAACCGTGGAAATTGTTTGATAAGACTATCGTCCAGTTTCTTCGATAGGTCTAAGTGATGAAACGTGGCAAACTCAGCCGCTCTAGGTTTGTCGTCCGTAAAAAATTTTGAGCCGTTTTCTGCTAGGCAATTTGATAGTTCTTGGAAGCGATTAGCGAGCATGGGCCGCATGGCATCACGTTTTGATAAAAAATCATCGTCTACTGCAAAATTCACAGTGGGGTTAAGTGGTGCAAATAGTTCTTGAGCGCTCTGCAGTATAGCGTTGGCCTTGGCCTCTTGAATGGGATCACTAATCGATAAGCCTGCTCTAGATTCCAGAAATTTGAGAATAGCAATGCTTTGAAAGATCTGGTGCCCACCTTCAACTTCAAGCATGGGGAGTTGTTTGAAGGCTAGATTTGGCTTCACCTTAGACCAGTGATCGGCAAAGTGTTCCCAAGACATCAAGTATTCATATTCAATGTTATTGCAGTGCATGAGCATCTGTGGGGCTTCAGCTAAGGCCCTCATTTTAAAATAAATAAGTTTTAACAAGATGGTCACCTCTAAAAAAATAATACCCATTAAGGCCCTCATGGCAGGGCGCTGCTTACACCTTTTTGAGAATATCAAATAATAGTTACAAAAATACAGTCTATTTAATAGCATATTATGAAAAACACACTATCATTTAAATGATATATTTGATTAATATAAAAATAAGGAACTTTTATGCAAGACTATTCAAACATCGCCTTAAGTGTTTCAAATGCCATCCGCACCAGCATACAAGGGGATCATAAAGCGGGTCTAGGCGACCGAGAATTACAAGTGTTAGAACACGTCACGCGAGAGCACAGCCATGGGAGGTGCGTTTTTATGGAAGATGGCATGAGCCTAAAATACTTAGGTTCGCGTTACACACTGCGCAAGTCTATCCAAAAGCTAATTGATTTAGACTACTTGAATATTGATGTCACAGACGACTCTAGACAACGCTCCCTTGTGCCTGCAGCTCGAGCCCTGTCTTTATTTGACACCATCGGTAAAAGCATTTCTCATATTGTAGCCGCTTAATAGATCAACTGAGTAAGGCCCGAAGTCCAGACCATCGTTGCGTTTTGTTCGCGACCGCTTTGCACCACACAGGCTTACTCACCTTAACACTACAAGTGGTTTTTGCTCGAGTAATCGCCGTGTAGAGCAACTGAGAAGACAACAACCGCTCAGCTTCAGGGGCCACCACCAGCGCCACATGCTCAAACTCTGAGCCCTGAGTTTTATGGATCGTCATGGCATAAACAGCGTCTAAGTCTTGTAATAACCCCGCATCCACTTTACGCACTTCTGTAGCCTGCAAGAAACACACATCCAGCGCTCCCTTTTCTGTCTGCCACATAATCCCAATGTCACCATTAAACAAACCTAAAGCGTGATTATTCTTGGTGACCATCACCGGTTTACCGTGGTAGTTTTGTGCTAAACGTACTTGTGACAAACGCCGACTTAATAATCGCTCTACTTGCGTGTTTAACCCTTCTATGCCCAGATCACCTTGGCGCGTGGCTGCCAGAATTCTAAACTGGTTTAAACAGGCAAAGGCTTCATTTAAGGTTTTCGCCTTTAACATAGGCACAAAATGTTGATCACACATGTGCTCCAACCAAGCCTCAAACTCTGAGTCTGCGATTAAACTAAGGTCCTCACTGTTTGACAATGTGTACCAGCTTTCTTGTGCTTGATTATGCATCACCTGTTGGGCTAAAACCCCAATGCCACTTTGTTCTTTAAAGCGATGACTTGTATGCAAGTAACTAATAACATGAGGCGGAATGTCGGCTAAAATAGAACCCGCAGCCACCGATGGCAATTGTTGCGCATCACCCACTAAAATAAGCTTGCAGTGCACTGGCAGGGCATCTAACAGCCTTGCCATCATAGGCAAATCAACCATGGACACCTCGTCTATCAGCAATAGATCGATGGCCAGTGGATTGGCCTTATGGTGTCTTGCCCCAGGACTATTAGGACGCAGACCCAGCAAACCATGCAAGGTGTGGGCAGCATCTGGAATACTCTTTATGAGGCTCTGATCTATGCCTTTACTGAGTAATTGCGTCTTGGCATTATTAATTGATTCCACCAAACGCTGCTTGGCTTTGCCCGTGGGGGCTGCCATCGCAATGCTCAGAGGCCTGTCATTGATGGCCTGCAAAGCTAATAACAAACGCGCCACAGTATGGGTTTTTCCGGTACCCGGACCACCCGAAATCACACTGACTTGGCGCACTAATGCGTCTTCAACAGCCCTAGCCTGCCAGTCTACTTGGGCTTCTAGTGACTTATCGAAGAGCTGAGCTAATAATAAGTCTGCAGTCATTTGTTGTGCTGCTGATAGGGAATGGACTTGCATGCGCTGCAATAAGTGTTGGGCTACCTGTTGCTCAAAGCACCAGTACCTGCGTAAATAAAGTCTCTCGTTGTCTAACACTAACGGGGCATCATCTGTTGCAGTAATGGCACAACTCTGTGCACTATCCATGAGCACACTAAAAGCATCAAATGTATAACCAGGCGCGGCCCCAGTTCCCGTTCGAATATCGCTCACGGCAGACCAAAGGGTTTGACCGGCTATATCAGCCAAGGGTAGGCAACTATGCCCATTTCGCAGCGCACGACTCAAAGCCATAATTAAATGCTGCATAATAGCGTTTTGGCTACCCAGACTTTGACACAACTGAGTAGCTAAAAACCCATCAATAGCTTCCAGTCCAGCATAATCTTTGTGCAGTATTGCCGTAGGGACTAAATGAGGCACGATCATAAGGACACTCCAGCAAATAAATCATCAAGTTCTGTCAATTCTTCTAGGCTAATGGCCTTAGAAAAGACGCCTGTAGATGATTTAGGTGACATACCCCTCAGGTATAGATAATACACGCCACCAAAATGCTGATGAGCATCATAATGGGGCATTCTTTGCTTAAGGTAGCGATGCAGCGCCAAGCTATAGATCAAATATTGCAAGTCATAATAATGCTGCTGGTTAGCCTCTAACATGGCATCTAGGTGATAATCTTCAAGCATGTCACCCAAATGATTAGATTTATAATCTGCCACAAAAAAGCGCCCATTATCTTCGAATACCAAGTCTATGAAGCCATGCATCATGCCTTGAAGCACAGGGTGACTCGGCAATGCACTTGGCAAACCACCCCGATGTCGGCTCAATATTTGCCCCAAGGTGGATTGTTTAGCCTGTTGCAGTGGAAAGTAAAACTCCACTTCTCGCAAGGTCTGATGCGGCAATAGTTGCCCCAAGGTCAAAGTCACACCCAGTGCAGCGCTGTTAGGGTCATTAATGGCGGGTAATGGCGCTTTCAAACACTCTTCTAACCACGCTTGCAACGCCACCACTTTGTCAGTGTCATGTTGCTGAATACCGACTACAGTATGGTATTTTGCCAGTGGTACTTCCATGGCACTGGGCCAACTAGGGTTGGCAAAATCCACCTGTTCAAGGATGTCGTGCAGCAACAAACCACTATTTTTGCCTTTGGCCAAAGTAAAACGCAGTTCATTGGAACCTATACTTTGGCTAGCCACTACCATTTGGCTAATGCCATCTGATTGGTCTTTGGCACTCGGTTGCTGAACATATGCCCCATAGCTCAGTTGGCGCACTATCGCACTGTAGGACAATAAATGAGTATTAGTATCAATTTGGCCAGTAAAGCTTTGTGTGATTAGGTTTGAGTCTAAGTGACTTGTGGGGCCTTGAATTGAAGGCATGTGCACATCACCTTCTTCAATTTTGCGTAATTCTGAGTCTTTGGGGTCAGTTAACTGTTCTAAAGCCTCGGGCCAACCCAGGGCATCATCTGGTGTGTTTTTACCAAATAATAACTGCCCTAAGGGGGACTTCTCGGCGTCCTTAAAGTTGCTCACGGGCAGATAACATTTATACTGCGCACGGGTTACTGCCACATATAATAGACGCAAGGCCTCTTCTTCGGCTGCTATTATAGCCGCATCACTCACTTCAGGATCTCGACCAATCATTAGTGCAGGGCATTGCTCTTGCTCGTGATAATAGGGGAACAGTTGTATTTTTTTGGTGCCCCACTTAAGAGGGTCTTTGGCTTGACTAACAAAGGGAATAAATACCACTGGATATTCCAAGCCTTTAGAACCATGTTGGGTCACGATTTGAATTAACTTGGCATCACTTTCTAAACGCAATTCAGCACTGGTATCTGCATGCTCCGCCTGACACTGGTGCTGTAACCATTCCACCAGCAAAAGAGCTGAACTAGCTTGATTGGATGCCTTTTGCAACAGCTCTGCTAATTGCACCATATTGGTCATGTAACGTTCTTTGTTTTGAGTTGGTGGCACAGCACGCTGTTTAAGTAGCTGTGTGATAAGGGCCATCACCCCCTGCCTTAGCCACAACTGGCGTAATTGCAACATTTGGCTTCTTATGCTGATTAAATACGAATCGTCCTGATTTAACCGAGCCAACACAGCCACACTGCCACCCCATAGGTGTGTGCTGGCCGCCCGCATCAACTGTCGTGGGTCTTCGCAGTGCAGCACACCATTTAATAGCCTGACCATTTCAATGGCTTCAGCACTGGCATACACGCTACTTCGATCACTAATGAATACGCTGGCTATATGGGCCTGCTTTAAAGCCGTTTGTAAAGCCTGTGCTTCGCCTGCGCCTCTAACCAAAAGGGCAATGTCAGCCGCTTTAAAGTGTCCTTGCTGCAATATTGTTTGAATTTCAGCCACACACCAGCGGGCAATGTGATGTTGTTTATGATCATTGGTCGTTAATGTTGTAGGCAGCCAAACATAGGTTAGGGCCGCGCCCTCTGTTTTGGGGTTATTAGCGACGTTAGCCCTGGCACCATTACTTGCTTTCACTGGGACATAGTCAATGCCATTACCAAACACTTGTCGAATGCTGCTCTGCACAGAAAATAAACGATTGTAAGCTGCCACCATGGCGTGGCTAGATCGCCAGTTAGTGTCCATGTGCCAAGTATCATCGGTGGCTTGTGCAGCTTTTAAATAGGTGTGTATATCACCACCTCTAAAACCATAAATGGCCTGCTTTGGATCCCCAATCAAAAATAATGTTGTGCCATTGCTAGGGGGCCCGTAAAGGCGATTTAAAATGGCATATTGATGCCCATCCGTATCTTGGAATTCATCCACCAAAGCAACGGGATAGGCCTTTCGTAGCGCATCAACAAGGGCTTCATTTTGAGAGTCGTTAACACACTCAGACAAGTGCCTTACCAGATCATCAAACTCCATAATTTGCTGTTTGTGTTTGGCCTTTTTGTAAGCCTCTCTCACCCCTTGCACTGCGTCTAAAACTAAAGGTGCAGTAGCCGCTTGTTGAGCATAAATCAAGTAGTTATCTTTGAAGCTTGCTGCATTAATCCGCTTAGCCAGCGCAGGGATAGCCTCCTTTAAATCAGGTGCTTTACTTAATCTTCTCCCACTCAGGCAGGCTAAATGATCTTTTGAGGCAGGCCCAAACGCCTTGGTGCCCAGCCAATTTAATAAGTCTTGCCATTGAACCAGCCGAACGTCCTTAGTTTTAGCATCACTCATAGTGGCTTGAATCATGTCTATTTCTAGAGAGAGCAAGCTTTCACGCACTGCTAATTTGGTGGTGTACCACGCTTCATGCCACACTTGTTCAGCGGCAGCAAAAACTGGCATTGGGCTTAATAAAGCATGACTAAAGGCATCCCAAAACCCTTCTGGTGTATGCCAACCCTGTTGTTCTAATTGCTGGTATCGCTCAGGGTCATGCATGACCACCCGCAACCAGTCTTGTAAGCTGGTATAGGCTAGGTCTCGGGTGTTGGTTTCTAACACGACCTCCAGCCCCGTTTGGCTGGTAAAAGCGTATTGCTGCAGGGCACGCCCACAAAACCCATGGATAGTAAATATGGCGGCTTGATCTAGATTGAGAAGGGCTTGGTGCAACAATCGTTGTGCTTGTTCAGGCTCTATGTTGTTGTACAGGTGCTGCCAATACTCATCTGTGTCTGTGACTGTGTCTGTGTTAGTGTCATTGTCCCAGTATCTTTGGGCTTCACGTATGATGTCTGCGATGCGTCCGCGTAACTCTTGCGTCGCCGCTCGGGTATAAGTCATTAATAAGATTTGTTCTACAGGGATTTTTTTCTCAATCAACAAACGCAAATAAATACGCGTGAGACTAAAGGTTTTGCCCGTGCCAGCGCTCGCTTCGATAAGGTGGCGGCCTTGCAAGGTTAGATGAGTTAAGTCTAGCTTAGGCATGCTTCACCTCTTTAATGCAATCCACCATAGGCTGGTAAATCTCAGCAAAGGACTCATGCCAATCATCTAACAAAGGGGCTTGTGGCCATAACCAGCGTCTGTAAGGATCACTTGAAAAATCAAAACTTTGGCTATACTTATGGTGATGCCATTTTTTCTGCCACTGGCTGAGGCGCTTATCAGTGTCTTGTGGATCCACTTTTAAAAAGTCTAGGCCCAGTTCAGCATCTAATGGCAAGGCTTGGTTTAACCCGAGTTTGTAGATTTCTATGACTTTACTCAACTGGTCTGTGGCATTTTCTAACCCCTGCAGTTCTAAGTTTTTTTCTAAGTGCACAGAAACACCAGACACTGGCTGTCCAAAAGCCACTTGCGCCACTAAACTGGTCAGCCAAAGGTTAAGCCTATCCTTAGGTTTGAACTTAGTCGGCCTATTAAGAATCGTTTTTATTGCACTATTGTCATCGGCAGGGTCGCCCAGCAAAGCGATTTGATCGGCTATGGTTACGCCTGCAATATCCAGTGACACTGGATAGTTTTGGAGCTCTTCATAATCAAGCTTGCGCAATTCATCAACTAACTCCTCTGCTTGATCTAGGCTGGTTTGGATTATGTTGTGGGTTAGATGGCTTTCTGGTAACTGCCCATTCAATTGGTATTCCTGTTTTACCAACTCACAGGCTCCGGGTTCATCAGATAAAACAGCTGATAACATTTGGTCGCGCAGCTTGTACTCAACCAACTTGGAACTATTAAAGGGTTCATTATCTTCTAAATCAAGATCATAATCATGTAAATACAAGCCTAAACTTTGATTGGCAAAGCAACGGCCAGGATTTTCTAGAAAACGCACTAGATCACTAATTTTAATCGGTTTAGTTGATGGTAAAAGGCCTAAAGCAGGGATGTTTTCGTCACTTGCTTGCGCTTGTAATAAACGCAACCAAGCGCTTTCAAAACTCGGATGAGACTGTGCAGCAAAGTTGGCTTCACTAAAGCTATGCAGGGGTAACTGACGGATGATCGAGCTCGGCGATTTTGGGTCAAAGTCCCAGCCATAACCTCTTGCAAGGTAGTCCATTAATTCTGACAAAATTAAACTCGGCTGGCGTGGGGAATTATTTTTGCTATCAGTACCCTGATAACTCAAATATAAACAAGAACGTGCACTGATCATGGCTTCTAAAAATAGGTAACGATCATCCCCGCGCCGCGAGCGATCTCCAACCCTGCGCTCTTCTTGTGCCATTAAATCAAAGTCTAATGGTTTAGATTGACGCGGATATTGACCATCATTAAGGCCCAACATGGCCACCACTTTAAAGGGAATGCTGCGCATGGGCACCATAGAGCAAAAGGTGATTTTTCCAGTAATGAATGCTTGGCTGCTACTTGCCACCGACAACTTTTGTGTGAGGCTATAGCGCACCACTTCCAAACTTATGGCTTGACTATACCCCACTTGTTCAACCCACATGGCCATATTACCAATGGCAGTTGATAAGCTTTCTTTGGCCTGTTCTTCATTGCGCTCAGAGGTGTGATCGTCGGTAAAAAATTCATCAATGATACCCGTCAGATAACCTCTCCAAGCCTCACCAGTGCGGGGAGTATTAAGGTTTTTTGCATGCCACTGCAACTGTTCAAGCACCTGCATTAGGCGCCCTAACAGCAGCGCTTGGTTGCCCTCTACATCATCCAGCAACCAGTCATCTTGATAATGTGGCACCTGATCACCTTGGGCAAATCCAAGCAACAAGCGTTTCAGCCCCCACGACCAACTATAGGTGCTGGTTGCTTGTGCTTGGCCTAAGGTACTGGCTTTATGATGCTCATCTATACCCCAATGCACAGAAGCGTTGGTCAACCATACGGCGATGGTACTAAGTTCTACAGAGGTAATATTAAATTTGCGTTGCATGGCAGGTAAACGCAGCAAGTCTAATATAAAGGTGACTTGAAAGCGGCTGTCGGGTAAGTGCAATAATTGCAAATAAGCAGCCACTAAAGGCTCTGCATCTTGCGGTTTGCGGTCTGCAATTGAACAAGGTAACTGAGGCGTTTCTAGATTTTTAGCGTCCGTCCCATAACCCAATTGAGACCCATTAGTATCAAACACTGCACCCACATAGGCAGCGTAGTCTTCTACCTGTGGACACATGACCAATATGTCACTGGGTTTAAGACTGGGGTCTTGATTGAACTGGCCTAGTAACCAATCGTGCAAACCTTGTAACTCTCGCAAGGCACTCGATGCGCTAGTGAAAACTAGGCTGTTATCTGTTTTGTGCTGCTGATCCTCGCAGGCGTCCTTGAGGTGTAAAATATCTTGTTGTAACTGATGCAACATTAATAAACTGGTTTCACTATAATGTGGCTCAGCGTCTTCGAAAGCATCAATATTATAACTGTCTTGCTGTTGTAATAATCGGAAAAACTCTTTGCCTTGACTGCCTAAATTAGCTAGCAAAGGATTACCGCCATCGACTAGCACCTGATCATCTTGTTGTGCCAACCAATATTTAAGTTGCGTTGCAGCAATGGCTTTTTCAGACTGGATATGACCCCAGTACTCCGCACAGGGATTCAAGTGAAACACGTGCACTTGAGTATGTTGTGCCAAGGCTGAGAAAACGTCCAAGGTGGCCGGTGCCATAGTGTTAAGTGCAAATAAACAAATTTGTTGCGGCAATGTGTTGGGCTCAGCGCCAGACATTTGCGACAAACACCCCATTAGCTTGTGCTGGATGTCTATGGGATGACGTCCATCTTGCCGGCACAAAATAGCCCACAATTGAGCTTGCCAATGCTGTACTTGATGCTCATTTTGGCCATCAATTTGCCATTGCTTGAGCCAATCGGGGCGGTAAAGAATATATTGCTCAAATAAATCAGCTAAGGCACTGGCAAGCTGAAAGCGCTTCAGCAAGTCATTGGCAGTGGGAGAGGTTGTTACAGACCCAGAAGCTTCTGACTGCCAATAGCGATTCGCCTCGAAGAATTCATTATTAGACCGTATCTCGTCACTAGCCAATACATCATCAATACGCCAAACCAGTGCCTCACGTTGATAAGGTGGTTGTTGAGGCACCTCAGTGTCTCCCAATAGTTGTCGCGCTAGTTGCCACACAAACTTACCGGGTAAAGGGTAGTCAATGTTCATTGCAATGCCATTCTGGGTAGCTAATTGGGTGTTAAGCCAGTGCTGCATGCCTGTGTTCTCAACAATCACTTGAGCTGAGTTAAGCACCCCAAACGTGTCATTTTGGTGACCAAGTTTCAACACATGATTGAGTAACACGGCTAAATCTTCTAGCCGATTTGCAGGGTACACCATCAGTTGTTTTGCTAAAGCCATGCAATTTTGTCCTTTTTATTACTTGGTCTGCCTGCAACACCTTGCTTTGTTGGCGATTAAAAGCTTTGCGTAATATGCACTGTTATATGGCGCTCAGCATCACTTAGATGCATTTGCTCTTCTTCTATAATACAACTCAAATTTATCGTTTTAAGCAATAATTTTTCAAGGGCCACTTCACCTTCTATGCTGATATGAAAAACCTTAACCTTTTTATTTGTTGATAAGCTCGTTCGGTTTTTCTCTAGCCATAGGTCAGCCTTATTATCCTGGTAAGTATAAATAGACACCTGTTGCGCTTTCCCGCTTGCTTGACGAATACGTTTTTCATCGGGCATGCCTAGTTCAATCCAATGCACAATATTACCCGTTAAATCTCGTTGCCAAAGATCGGGTTCTTCTGCGGAACTAATGCCTTTAGTGAGTTCTAAATCCTCATGTGCAGCATGTAAAAAGGCAATTAAGCGGCACATGAGACGATATTCATTTTCAGAGGGGTGCTTAGCTATGGTCAGGCTATAATCTGCGTAATGGTGACTATTAAGGTTGGATAAATTTAAGTTTGCCTTGTAAATGGTCGCGCCTATGGCCATGAATTTCTCGATGTGGGTTTAAATAATATGTGGGTTGGAATCAATGCTAGAATATCACGAACCCTTAATGGAAGTGAGTGAAAAGTATGGTATCCATGGCTATTTATTACACCCGTGGCAACACCCACAAAGGCATAGACGTCGACTTTGGTTTGCGAGGATTAATTGACCACTTTTGCAGCGCATTAGCCCACACTAAACACCTGCGACTGTTAATATGTATTTAGGCATTGATTTAGGCACTTCTTGCGTGAAGGTTATTATCCTTGATGAAGAGGATCAGTTGATCGCACAAGCTTCATCGGAATTAGAAGTGAGTCGGCCCCATGCACTTTGGTCTGAGCAAGATCCTGCAGCTTGGTGGCAAGCAACACATACAGCCATGCATGCTCTGCAAGAGACTAATGCTGCAGCTCTGAAATCTGTTAAGGCCATTGGCTTAGCTGGACAAATGCACGGTGCAACCTTACTAGACGCGCAAAACAATATTATTCGACCTGCTATTTTGTGGAACGATGGCCGCAGCGAAGCTCAGTGTAAGGCAATAGAGATCAAAGAGCCCCGCACTCGAGCCATAACAGGAAATATTCCAATGCCTGGTTTTACCGCACCAAAGTTAGTTTGGTTGCGGGAGCATGAGCCCCATAATTTTGCCAAGGTCGCCAAAGTATTACTCCCTAAAGATTACTTAAGGTTTTTGATGACCGGCGACTTTGCTTCTGATATGTCTGATAGCTCAGGCACACTTTGGCTAGACGTACAAAATAGGACATGGTCTCCCACTATGCTTAAGGCAACTGGACTGACTGAAGAGCAGATGCCTAAGCTTTATGAAGGCACTCAAATAACAGGCCAACTTGATGCGCATGTGGCAAAAAAATGGGGCTTGCAAGTGGTACCTGTGATCGCTGGCGGCGGTGATAACGCTGCTGGTGCTGCAGGCATTGGGGTGATTAATCCAAACCAAGCCTTTTTATCACTCGGTACCTCTGGCGTATACTTTGTCGCTAACGACAGTTATCGCCCGAACCCTGAGAATGCTGTGCATACTTTTTGTCACTGCATAGACCATACGTGGCACCAAATGGCAGTGATTTTAAGTGCCGCAAGCTGCCTCAGTTGGGTGACTCAACTCACCGGCTACAAAGATGAAGCGAGTTTACTATCTGAGATTGAAAAACTCGACTTTTCAAAGCCTTCACAAGTCACTTTCCTGCCCTATTTATCGGGTGAACGCACACCGCATAACAACCCAAATGCGCAGGGGGTTTTCTTTGGCTTAGGCCATAATACTGACTCAGCCGAGTTAGGCCGGGCGGTACTCGAAGGCATTGCTTTCGCTTTTGCTGATGCCCAACAGGCCATGCTCACCGCAGGGACACAAATTGACACGGTATCTGTCATCGGTGGGGGCTCAGTGAGCCAACTATGGGGTAAAATATTAGCCAGTGTATTGAATAGAAACCTAGTTTATGGGCATGGTGGAGAAGTTGGCCCAGCATACGGCGCTGCTCGACTTGCTAAGATTGGCTTGAATTCTATGCCTGCTGGGCAAGTGTGTGTTGCTCCTAAAGTAAAGTACATAATAAAACCCGATGCAATCATGTC
>DDCR01000008.1 GCA_002335115.1 Oceanospirillaceae bacterium UBA2001 | reverse complement strand
GGAGAACTCATCGCCCCTTTCATTTCGTTAAAGACTACACCCTTAAAGGTGAGGCTTTGTTGTCCTTTGTCATCGTCTGTGAACTCTACGCGGTGACCTTCTTGGGCAAAATCTAGGGCATCAAGACGGGCAAAAAATACGGCATCTAAATAAACTTCCAAGAGGTTATTAAAATCTTTTTTATTCTGACTAGCAAATGGATATGCGGTCCAATCGCTGCTCGTAAAGGCATTCATGAAGGTATTCAAGGAACGCCTAATCATCATAAAAAAAGGATCCCTCACTGGAAATTTTTCACTACCACACAGAGCCGTGTGCTCTAACACATGAGCCACACCTGTGGAGTCTTGAGGCATAGTTTTTAGGGCCACTAAAAATACATTTTCAGTCTGTTGGCTTGCCAAATGAATGTGCATTGCCCCAGTAGCAATATGCACATACTGCTGAATACTAATATTTAACGAATCAATTGTTTGCTGACGCAAAAATCTAAATGCAGGGTGCGATTGTGGTGCTGCGGACATATTCATACCAATTAATAGATTCAAAAAATACCATCGGTAAAGACCAACGGATGCAATAAAAAGACCTAAAAGCTAAGTCACTGTTAGCGTCACATTCGGTGTACAAAAACTAAGCAAAAGAAATTGTAGGCAGACTCACTTGCAAGGCCAACAAGAATGCACTTTCATCGAAGGGTTTACTTAAATAATAATTAGCCCCTGCTTCGAGACCGTTTTTGCGATTGATATCACTGGCTTTAGCCGTTTGCATAATAATCGGCAAGTCTACATTTTTAGTGTTGCCAGTGCGCACATGTTTTAGTACTTCTAGACCACTAATCCCAGGAAGCATCCAGTCTAAGAACATCACGTCAAACTGATAGTCTTGGCTATCAAGCACCGTGATTGCTGATTCTCCATCCACCACAGTCATCACAGCCAAGCCAGCAGCCTCTAGGTAATCACTGAGTATCTCCAAGTTAATTTCATCATCGTCAACAATTAGGGCTGAATACACTTTGTTTTCGAAGTCTGTCATTTGGCTCACTGGGGCAATAATCTCAAAATTTGCCAAACCCGTAATGGTCTACTGGTCGGTCTATAAACTTGAGTATAATTTGAAACTCGTTACTAGAAAAGTATTCTTTAAAAGAAACTTTAATTAGCCAATTAAATACCCATTGCATAGCGAATAACTTGTTTTTTAATGAGTGGAATTCTGGCTGATGAAAGAGCCAAATTACGCAGCCACTTGGCTTTTGAATTAGTGTTACTAAATCCATGATGAAACACATCCATGCTATGCAACATTAAGCTATTGGCTAACTTACGTTGTTTTTGATAACGACTAAGCACCTCCTTAGAGGACCAGTTTTCTCCTTTACTGTGGGCATGGGTCAGTACATTGGCCAAACTGTCAACATCTTGGAAGCCTAAATTGACACCCTGTCCAGCTAATGGGTTAATCACATGCGCGGCATCACCAACTAACACCATACCTTCTCCATAATAACGCTGAGCATGTTGCTTTTGTAACCCAAAAGAGGCCTTAGCAGTCACCTCAATGTGCCCCAACTGAGGTGGGAAATGGGTCATAATCTCAGTGGCTAATTCTTCATGAGACAAGTTCGAAAGTGCTCTGGCTCGATCGGCTTGATGATACCAAACTACTGAACCATGCTGTCCAAGTAGGGGTAAAAAAGCCTGTGGACCCGTGGTTACAAACCGTTGCCAAGTAATATCCTGTTGGCCTAGCTGGGTATTCACAGACGCTACTAAACACGCTTGCTGATATTGACCTCGGTTAACCCCTACCCCAAAAGCCTCTCTGACCTTAGACTGAGCACCATCTGCTCCCACCACTAAGCGGGCTAAAAGGTGTTGTCCATTATCAAGCACGACAGTTGTGACATCACCATGGCGGTTAAAACTTATTGGCGAGGCTGGACAAATCACTGCCACATTTTCATGACTTTCCAAGGCCTGCCAAAGACTTAACTGCACTAAGCGGTTTTCGACGATGTGACCAAGTTCCAGCATTCCAACCTGGTTGGCATTAAACGTTAAATCCCCAAAACCATCCATTTCCCATACGCGCATGCGTTTATAGGGGCATAGCCGCATCCCTTGGAGAATATCCCATGCTGAGGACTGCTGCATGATTTGTGCACTTTTAGGACTTAAAGCACAAACCTTTAGATCGAACGTTTGACTCAAATCATAATCAGTCGGCGTTTGCCCTTCAACCAACGCAATAGAGAATCCATGGGGTGCTAACTGATTGGCCAAAGCAGCCCCAATCATTCCCCCGCCACATATTACAATGTCATAATTACATTTCAATTCTAATCGCCTATGGACTATTCAATAAATGGCTCAGTTTAATTTATCCTTGCCTGACAAAATCACTTCCCTTCCTAGCCCACTTATGGTTTATTAAACGTAAGACTCAAGACTCATTATATGACCATTTGAAGTCTTAAAAGCGTTAGTCTAACGATTAACAACTCAATTCACATCACTATCTAATGCAAGAGGAACCTAGGCCTATTTATAAACCGTTTAACGCTCTCTAAGAAGGAATCGATTATGCAAATGAACATTACTGCCCGCCACGATACCAAAGCTTCTGACGCTATAAAGCAACGTATTATGGCGAAGTTACAGAAAAATGAAAGCCACTTCGATCACATCACCAACATACAGGTCACTATAGACAAAGAAGGCAGCCTAGACCTTGCTGAAGCCACCCTCCACCTTGACACAGGCCAAGAAATATTCGCTAAAGCTAAAGGCGAAAATATGTTCAGTGCCATCGATTCTTTGAGTTCCAAACTTGAGAGTCAGTTACAAAAAGCAAAATCAAAAACGAACACTCGCAAAGGCATCGATAAGATTACGCGCGTTATGGCTGAAGACCCAGAGGAACCGGATGAGGAAGTCGCATAGTGACTCAAGATAAGTCGACTATTCTACCTGTTCAGCAAATGTGGTGTAGGTTTCATAATCATTGATGCCCAAAGCTGCAGCTGAACACAACGCCATTGGATCTTCAGCTAGATCCTTTGGTACCACCACCAAACCATCACTAAAAGAGACCACTTGCAGACCCACTTTGTGGCAATGGGCAAACACCTTTTCTAGCGCATGCACCACTTGCTCTTGATCCTTTAGCAAACGTTCTCTTGGAACTTCATCATGAGCTGGGGGCTTGTATTTAAACTGTTTTAATACCTGTTTTTGATCATCCATCATTAACAAAAGAATGTCACTCCAACGCCATTGTTCTAATAAGCGTTTACAAAACAAAAATTGCCCGACATTATCGCAATGCACCCGATCACCTGAACGCAATTGACGTAACTCATCGTGCACCTGTTGCTGCGCAGTCGTACTGGTGATTTCTATATGCATTGGAACGTCTTTATTGATCTCAAGAGTCATTAGTTTAGCAAACCTTGCACGTGTTGGACATTTTTAGAAATTAACTTAAAAAACTGGCCAGTTCTGATTGAAACTCGGCTGAAGAAGGGCCAAACTTGATCAATTAAGGAACAGTAGCCTGCTGGTCCATTTGGTAGAGTGTTAATTTTATAACCACAAGACTACACAGGAGTTATACAGTGGAACGTGAATCAATGGAGTTTGATGTTGTTATCGTTGGGGCGGGTCCGTCTGGACTTGCTACCGCATGTAAACTACTGCAATTGGCTCAAGCAAAAGAACACGAGTTGAGCGTATGTGTGGTTGAAAAAGGTTCTGAAGTGGGAGCACATATTTTATCTGGTGCAGTACTAGAACCTACCGCCCTTAACGAGCTTTTTCCAGATTGGAAATCTATGGGTGCTCCCATAACGACAGCAGTGATGAAGGATGAGATGCATATTCTTACGAGCCAAAAAAATAGCTTTTCAATGCCTAGTTTTGCCATACCCAAGCCGATGCATAATGAAGGTAACTATATCGTTAGCTTAGGCAATGTATGCCGTTGGTTAGCGGAACAAGCAGAAAGTTTAGGCGCAGAAATATTTCCTGGCTTTGCAGCTTCTGAAGTACTTTATCATCCCGATGGAAGTGTCAAAGGCATTGCTACCGGTGACATGGGCGTCAGCGCCTCTGGCGAACAAAAAGACGGTTATATGCAAGGTATGGATCTGCACGCAAAATATACTGTTTTCTCGGAAGGCTGTCGGGGTCACCTAGGCAAACAACTGATAGAGAAATTTAATCTAGATGCCAACACCACGAGTCAGCACTATGGTATCGGCATTAAAGAATTGTGGGACATTGACCCCACCAAGCATCAACCAGGCTTAGTTGTTCATGGCTCGGGCTGGCCCTTGAGTAATGGTACCAATGGTGGTTTCTTCTTGTATCATGGAGATAACAAGCAGGTTACAGTCGGACTCATTATAGATTTAAGTTACGACAACCCCCACCTAAGCCCGTTTGACGAATTCCAGAGGCTTAAACATCACCCAGTACTTAAGCAACACTTAGAAGGGGGTACACGGGTGTCTTATGGCGCTCGTGCTGTAGAAAAAGGGGGGCTTTTTGCTTTGCCAAAGATGAGTCTGCCAGGAGCTTTATTAATTGGTTGTGAT
>DDCR01000023.1 GCA_002335115.1 Oceanospirillaceae bacterium UBA2001 | reverse complement strand
CTACCTACAAGGTCTTCACCAAGTGGTAGTAAACGCTGACATGTACTTAAATGGTGACAAATACAACTCTCTATCTGATATGCAGAAGAAAGCCATTGAAGTTGCCGCTAATGCGTCTTTGTCAAAATCAATTTCTTACCGTATCTATGAGAACGGTAAAGCGTTGAAAGATTTGACTGAGAATCATGGTGTGCAATTGCATGATACGCCAGCAGATTACTTCCCTGCGTACATGAATGCAGCCAATGCGTTGCTTAAAAAAGCTTCTGATGAGAATGAGTTCTTTGCAGAAGTGTGGCAGTCACAGAAAGATTTTGCTGCAATCGCGGTACCTTTTTGGGCTGGTGCTCAAGCGTCTAACGCCAGTTTAGGTAAGGCTTTTGCCGATAGCATCAAGTAATAGTTTGTATTGACTTGATATCGACCTAGTACAAAGTGCTAGGTCGATTTTTCGTAGCGTGATCATCAAGCTTGTCAACCGATACGATGGTAGAGATTTATCATAGTTTTCTCGCACTTTTGATACAGCAACCTATGATAGATTTTTCCAATTTGTAACTACGAGTTACAGTGCCTTTCATCAGTTTTACTGAAGATAATGCATAACAATAATTATAGATAATAATAAGAGGAAGCCACCATGGCGACACAAACAACAGACATCGGCGAGTTGGATATTACCGATGAATTAATCGCTGAGCGGCGCGCTGAAAAACCTGGAGAAACTCCAGAGGACATGACGCCTTGGCAACGTCCCATTACTGCTTTTATAGACGTGTTGAATTTATGGATGGGGCGTATCATTTGCTTGGCCATTATTCCCTTGGTTGCTGTAATGGTGACCGAAGTGTTCTCTCGTGGCATGTTTGCTTTATTAGTCTCGCATGATTTAGGCGACCTGGCCCGCGCTGTAAATTTGGGGCCCACTACGTGGGTTTATGACGTCAGTCGCATGCTTGGGGGAGTCATATTCATGGCTGCATCAGGTTATGCCTTAATGCGTGGTGTGCATATTCGGGCAGATTTCATCTACCGTAATTGGCATGAAAGAACCCAAGCCACTGTTGATGCTACTTTATACCTATTGTTCTACTTCCCTGCGATGCTGCTATTTTTTTACAGCGCACTGGGCTTTGCTGGTGATTCTTTAGGCTTTAATGGCTGGGGTGAAGAATGGGGTATTTGGGAAGATGCGAGTGCTGATTCGACCTGGGCACCCTATTTATGGCCTGCCCGTATCTTTATGCCCATTGGTGCTGGATTACTTTTTCTACAGGGTTTCCCTGAGCTATTTCGTGCTTTTCACCAAATGGGTAAAGTAAGAGAAGCTAAATTTCTAACCTTTTTCCCTTTTTATCTAATCGGTCTGGCGTGTGTTTTTGTATCCGTATTTTATCCAGATGTATTGCCTTTAGGGGATTGGTTATCAACTTTACTGGGTGACGTTAATATTTCAAAACCAATGATTGGTATGCTCATGTTAGCTGCCATGTTGTTTTCTATTTTCATTGGTTTTCCAATTTCCTTTACCTTAATTTTTCTTGGTTTTGTGTTTGCTTCAATAGCAGGCAGTAGTAAGTTAGCGTTCTTCTTGCTGACCCTACAAGTCAATTCCACCATGATGAATGATCAGCTTGTCGCTGTGCCTTTGTTTATTTTTATGGGCATTATGATGGAACAAGCAGGTCTCATGGAGCGCTTGTTTAACGCTGTTCAAATGATGATGTCTCGCACTCGGGGCGCGTTGTTTGTGGCTGTGTTGTTTGTTTCTATGATCTTTGCTGCGGCGACAGGTATTGTGGGCGCCTCGGTGACTATTTTGGGCATTATGGCGGCTAAAACCATGAACCGCTCTAAATACGATGTGCGCTTATCAGCCGGTGCGATTACGGCGGGTGGAACCTTAGGTATATTAATACCGCCTTCCATTATGTTGATCGTTATGGGGCCTGTGTTGGAAGTGCCTGTGACCGATTTATTTCGTGCAGCAGTGCTTCCTGGCGTGTTATTGGCTAGCTTATATATGATTTACACCATTGGCCGCTGCATGATTAACCCTGATCTTGGGCCTATTTTGCCTGAAGACGAACAGCCAGAAACCTCGCCTTATTATGGCCTAGAAGTCATTTTGGTCATGTCTGGCTTGGGCATGTTTGTATTCTTGTGTGTGTTAGCAACCAAAGGCAGCTTATCATTCTTTCCACTAGCAGGACTTGTGATTCCATTATTATGGATTGCGCTGATGTTTTGGGTGTTTAAATGGGCTCGCGAAGTGAGACCTAAAGGTTTTTATTTTTCTGACCTATGGTATGAATTCTTTATGGGGCTAGTGCCGCCCACAGTGCTCATTGCTTTCTCTCTGGGTTCTATTGTGGCAGGCCTTGCAACGCCAGCAGAAGCGGCAGCATGTGGCGCTTTTGGTTCGTTGATTCTATCTATAGGCTATAAAAAGTTTAGTATTGTTGGTGCTTATGATGCCTTAATTAAAACCTTAGAAATTACTGTTCTGATCATGTTTTTGGTGGCTGCATCAAACTTTTTTGGGGCGGTGTTCTCTAACCTTGGCACGCCACAGATGCTAACAGAATTACTTCTGTCCTTTGACATGTCTTCGTGGGCCATGCTGTTTTTCATCTTGGCATTAATTTTTGTCTTGGGATGGCCACTAGAGTGGGTCCCCATCGTATTGATTATCGTACCTATTTTGCTACCTGTGGTAGAAACCCTAGACTTTGGTTTGAATCAAGCAGACTTGTTAATTTGGTTCGCCATACTGGTGGCGGTAAACCTCCAAACTGCCTGGCTAAGCCCACCTGTGGCCTTGTCGGCTTACTTCTTAAAAGGGGTAGTGCCAGAGTGGGACTTAAAGGATATTTACTTAGGTATGATGCAGTTTATGGTCATCCAACTCATAGGCTTGCTATTGATCATCTACTTCCCACAAATTGCGTTGTGGCTGCCTAACTACTGGTAACCAAAGTCTCAAGGGGTTGTTATGGGTAGTTAACTTCCCTTAAGTTGTCTTTTTATTAGCCATTGGGTCGGCAGAGACTGGTTACCATCAGTAACCTAGTGACCGTTTTAATCGTTTTTACGCTTAACTTGTCCATATACATAGCTATGTAGGCAAGCTAAGCGTTTTTTTAAATAACCATGGTGTTTGATTGGCCCCCAAGCCTTATCTGGGCTAATCGAAATCACTAATGTGGATCTAAACCATTGGCTAATACTTTAGTATCCTATGCTCATGATCTTAGAATTCTAAAATCTTTGTATTTATTAAACTCTAATTAGGTGTAACCGATTATGAAAATGACCACAGAAGAAGCGTTTGTAAAAACCCTACAAATGCATGGAATAGAGCACGCTTTTGGTATTATTGGTTCAGCCTTTATGCCGATTTCTGATATTTTTGAAGAAGCTGGAATTAGCTTTTGGGATTGTGCCCATGAAGGCTCCGGCGGCATGATGGCAGATGGCTACACTCGTGCCACTGGTAAAATGAGCATGATGATTGCTCAAAACGGCCCAGGCATTACCAATTTTGTTACCCCTGTTAAAGCCGCTTACTGGAACCATACGCCCCTTTTGCTAGTTACGCCCCAGGCGGCTAACAAGACCATTGGCCAAGGTGGTTTTCAAGAAGTAGAGCAAATGGCTTTATTTAAAGACATGGTTTGTTA
>DDCR01000150.1 GCA_002335115.1 Oceanospirillaceae bacterium UBA2001 | reverse complement strand
CATCATCAAAGATGGTGCAGGGCGCAATGTATGTGCTTTAAAGTGGAGGCAAGCCCTATTAGTTCGGGTTGTTAAATTGATTGTTAGGTAGTTTACAAAACCCCTGGGCAGGCACATCTAACGCGCTATTAAATTTACTGGATAAATTTTGGAAAGCAATCAGGCCAGTGAGCTCTACCACACCGTCGTCATCAAAGAACTGCTTGAGGCGATAAACTAATGTATCGGTGACTTGTTGATTGGAATAGGTCACCGCTTCGGTGTATTCAAGCACTACTTTTTCTTTTTCATTGAACAGATCGCTGTCTTTCCATTGCTCAAGTTGTTCCACCTTNNCTTGTCTAAGGAACCAGAGCGCTTGGCAAAAGTGGCAGAATTGATGTCGACACAGAAGGTGCACCAATTAATTTGTGACACTCTTACGGTAACTAATGAACGCAGTTCTGGGTTTATAGGCGAGCTCTTTCTGTCGAGTGCGCCATAAAGTAGCGCCACAGATGCGAATATTTTGGGCACCCGTGCCCACAGTAAACCGGGGATAAGCACTTCACCATATTTTCTTTTCTGATTCCAAAAGAAGGGTCGCAGTATCCAAGGGTATTTTTTTAGATCCTTTACAGTAACTCGCATGGCACACCTATTAAATGATAACGCTTAAACAATAGCCAAAATCCATGGCCTAAACCCATGAACTAAACCGAGCGCCTAAAATAAGGGATGAAGGAGCAAAAGCCAACTGTTTTCTGTCTGGTTTAAATTTCTAGTTAATGTTTTATCAACTTTTTTAAGGCGCTTGTTGCAGCGCCGTATTGATCACTGCTATGAGTTAATCAAGGTATTAAATTTGTTCAATAACTCTTACCAATGACTTTGCTCAGCCGGTCCCATAAATATTAACTAAGCCTTAGGCAAGCAGTGCATTAATGTATCTACCTCAGAATGGCCAGGTAGTTTGGTGTCTTTTAAGCATCGAGGTTTAACCCAAGTGGTGCGAGCCTCAGTGCACTACTTTAATACGGATGCAGAAATTGACCACTTTATAGCCGTACTCGAGCAAGTGCTTATTAAACGTATTTAAACTAGCATTTTGATTTGGCTTCTATTATATTGTATACAATATTATGTACAATGTAGAAATAAGCTCCATGACCTACCCATATCCACGAGATTTAATAGGCTACAACGGCCAGCCACCCGAAGTAGAATGGCCCAATAAAGCCCGTGTGGCTTTGTCTTTTGTGCTGAATTATGAAGAGGGTGGCGAGCGCTGTGTGTTGCACGGTGACAGTGAGTCAGAAGCCTTTTTGTCAGAAATTATTGGGGTGCAGCCGTATCAGGGTGTGCGCCACCCGAGTATGGAATCAATCTATGAATATGGCAGCCGTGCGGGCGTGTGGCGTATTTTAGACCTGTTCAAAAAACACAACATTCCCCTCACTATTTTTGCCATTGCTATGGCCGCGCAGCGCCACCCCCAAGTGGTGCAAGAAATGTACTCTCGTGGGCATGAAATCTGCAGTCACGGTTTACGCTGGATCGATTATCAATACATGGATCCTGAATTAGAGCGGCAGCACATGCGCGAGGCCATCGACATTCTCACCCAAGTAACTGGCGAACGGCCTTTAGGCTGGTACACTGGGCGTAATAGCCCCAATACTCGGGACCTCGTCATGGAAGAGGGAGGCTTTGTGTATGATTCTGACGATTACAGCGATGATCTGCCGTTTTGGAGTCGTGGTTCCAGCGGTCAAGGTGAACCCCACTTAGTCATTCCTTACACGCTAGATACCAATGACATGCGTTTTGCGACGCCCCAAGGTTTCCACACTAGTGAACAGTTCTATCAGTACCTAAAAGATGCTTTTGATGTGCTTTACGAAGAGGGTGCTACGGCCCCTAAAATGCTGTCTATTGGCATGCATTGCCGTTTGCTGGGGCGCCCTGCAAGACTCAAGGGCATACAGCGCTTTTTAGAGTACGTGGGCCAGTTTGATGACGTCTGGTGTGCGCGCCGTATAGACATTGCTCGGCATTGGCAGAAATTTCACCCAGCCACTGCGGCTAGCACAACTCACAAAGAGCACAATTAACGTGGGCTTTTTATCCACTTGTACCCCCAGTCAAATGACGCGTCAGGCCTTTGTTGAGCACTTTAAAGACCTCTACGAACACTCCTCTTGGGTGGCTGAAGCTGTATTTGACAAAGGTTTATCCAAAGATCTTGACCACGCGGAGCCCTTGTTAGCCGTCTTTCAAGAGACTATGTTAGCGGCCTCTCAAGCGCAACAACTGACATTGATTTGTGCGCACCCAGACTTAGCAGGCAAAGCGGCCATTCGGGGTGAACTCACCTTGTCTTCAACAGCAGAGCAAGCCGGTGCTGGCATTAGCGCATGCTCTGCCGCAGAATTTGCCAAGTTTACCCAACTCAACGAAGCCTATAAAACTAAGTTTGGTTTTCCCTTTATCAAGGCCGTAAAGGGCAGTGATAGGCATCAAATTTTAGCCGCCTTTGAAGTGCGCATACATCACGTAAAAGACGTTGAATTTGGCCAAGCGCTCACTGAAATTAACAAGATAGCCAGCTTTCGCATGGCTGATATGTAATTTGAATTTATTAATGGAACACATCATGACTGATCAGCCGCATAATCCTTTCGCCCGCATGACCAATTTAGCAGACGCACGCCTCGGTGCTGAGGCCATTCATTGCACGGATGATTTTTTTGCAGATATGAATCGGATGCTGCAAAGCCATGATCCTGTTTGGAAAGAAGGGGTGTATGACGACACGGGTAAATGGATGGATGGTTGGGAGTCGCGCCGTAAACGCCAGCAGGGCCATGACCATTGCACGGTGCGTTTAGGTTTACCTGGACGCATCCGAGGCATTAATTTTGATACCACCTACTTTACCGGTAATTATGCCCCCAGCGTGTCTTTGGAAGCCTGTTATGTGGCCCAAGGCGACCCAACGCAGGCCACGCAATGGCAACCTGTGCAAGCTGCTCTAAATCTCCTAGGTGACAGTCATCACATTCAAACCATTGATTGTGATCAGGTGTTCAGTCATGTGCGCTTGCACATTTATCCAGATGGTGGCATTGCTCGTTTGCGTATCTATGGTGAAGTGGTTAAGGACTGGAACGCGCAAACCAATGAATTAGTGGATCTTGCAGCCATGAGTAATGGTGGTCGGGCCTTATTGTGCAGTAATGAACACTTTGGCACTATGGATAATATTCTAGCGCCAGGCCGAGGCATTAACATGGGTGACGGCTGGGAAACTGCTCGGCGTCGAGTGCCAGGCTTTGATTGGGTAATTGTGGCCCTTGGTCATGGGGGTATTGTGAGTGACATTGAAGTGGATACGGCCCATTTTAAGGGCAATTTCCCTGATTCTTGTTCGATTCAAGGTGCTTTTGTAGAGGGTGGCAGTGACGAACAAATGGCCGCTCAAAGTTTATACTGGCCAGAGTTATTAGCTTCTCAAAAGCTCAGTATGGACCGCATTCATCACTTTACTAGCGAAGTGCAAGCGCTTGGCGAGATCACCCATGTGCGGTTGAATATTTTCCCAGATGGGGGCGTATCACGGTTGCGTATTAAGGGGTGTATAGTGACTCAAGGGGCTTCATCTTAATGGCTAAGTCAATTGTGATAAAACCTTTAACAGCCCAGGCATTTGCTGAGTTTGGTGAGGTGATTGAAGCCCATGAAGGAGATGGTTTTGGTATTAACCAAGGCTTTACTTGGCGCCACCATAAGTTGGCTAAGGTGCACACAGACCAGCCTACAGATGAGGCTATTATTAGCATTTTTAGTAGCAAAAACCGGCCCGCACCCATTGCCATTAATATGATGGAACGCCACCCCTTAGGTAGCCAAGCCTTTATGCCTTTAAATTCAACGCCATTTTTAGTGGTGGTGGCTAAGGCTGGGCCAGAACCTAAGTTAGCAGACCTTTGTGCCTTTGTTTCCAATGGTAAGCAGGGCGTAAATTACGCCACCGGCGTATGGCATCACCCGTTACTGATCTTGGCTAAAGAGCAAAATTTTTTGGTCATAGATCGTTCTGGTGAAGGTAATAATCTCAATGAAGTGATGTTTGATGAAGACCAGTGTGGTCAATTAGATGTGGACGATTTAATTAATCACTTATCTATTGACTTAACTTAGCTTATAACAAACCAACTGTCCAATAGCGGAGAATAACTATGGAAGCTCATTTATTTGAGTGGTTTAATCTAGCCCTGCGGTGGGTGCATGTCATTGTGGGCATTGCATGGATCGGTGCTTCTTTCTATTTTGTTTGGTTAGAGAACAATCTTGATCGCCAAGTAAAGAACCAAGCTATAGCGGGTGAATTATGGGCCATTCATGGGGGTGGTATATATCACCTGCAAAAGTATAATTTGGCCCCTGCTACCATGCCTGAGCACTTGCACTGGTTTAAGTGGGAAGCCTATAGTTCTTGGATTACTGGCGTGCTGCTTTTAAGTACTGTGTATTACCTTAATGCGGCCACTTATTTGCTTTTGCCAGGCTCTACCATTGCTCCAATGCTGGGCGTGGCCATTGGTTTAGGTAGTTTACTAATGGGTTGGTGGGTCTATGACTTGCTGTGTAAAAGTCCATTACGGCATCAGCCATTGTTGTTAGGTGTGGTGTTGATGTTATTTTTAGTGGGTTTGTCATGGGGCTTTAGCCAATTTATGACGGGCCGCGCGGCCTACCTGCACGTTGGAGCAGTGATAGGTACTATGATGGTCGGTAATGTGTTCTTTATCATTATGCCTGCTCAGAGAAACTTAGTAGGCGCCATAGAGGCAGGCACAGAACCAGATCCTGCCCTACCAAAAAATGGTTTGTTACGCTCGCGCCACAATAATTACCTTACCTTACCCGTCATTTTTATTATGGTGAGTGGCCATTTCCCAAGCACCTATGGGCATGAGTGGAACTGGGCTATCTTGTTGGGCTTGTCTATTATCAGTGTGGCTGTGCGGCATTATTTTAATACTCGGCACAATAGCCAGCGATTTGTGTGGGCCTTGCCTGCAGCCGTTTTGGCGTTGTTGGTTATGGCTTATGTCACGGCACCAAGTTACCCCAGTGCTAAGACCATCAGTGCATCGTCTGCCGCTGCTGAGACCTCTGTTAGTGCGCTTCAAGCACAAGCCATTGTGGTGACACATTGTGTTGCTTGTCACTCGGCTATGCCGTCTCATGTGGCGTTTTCGGCAGCGCCTGGGGGTTTGATGTTTGACTCTATTGAGGCCATTAAAGCGTATAAAGATCGAATTTACTCACAAACTGTGGCCAGCCATATTATGCCGTTGGGCAACAGTACGGGCATGACACAAGATGAACGTGATCAGCTCGGTCGTTGGATTGCTGACGGTGCCAATATTAACTAAGGATGGACGTCATGGGATTTTTAACCACACATGTACTTGATACAGCTCAGGGTAAACCAGGCAGTAATATGTCTGTTAGTCTGTTTCGTATTGCCAATAATCAACGTCAGCTATTAAGCCAGCAAATGACTAACAGTGACGGTCGATGCGATGGCCCTTTGTTGCAGCATGAGGCTTTTTCAGTGGGCATATACGAACTTGAGTTTGGCGTTGAAGATTATTTTAAGCAAGCAGGAGTCGCGCAACCCACACCCCCATTTTTGACAGATGTAACCTTGCGATTCGGCATTGCCCAAGCCAATGAGCATTATCATGTGCCACTTTTGGTGTCGCCATACAGCTATTCTACCTACCGAGGTAGCTAACCCAGTGGCATCATCGACAGCCAATAAAAATGCACCAATGGATGCCTATCGGCAGCTCTTTGACGGCATTTTATCGCAACGTTTAGCGCCGGGTACCAAACTTAATGAAGTGGAGTTAACCCAGTTATTTAGTGTCAGTCGAACCCTGATTCGGCAGGCTCTGCAACGTTTGCAGCTAGAACAAGTGGTTGAGATCCATAAAAACCGTGGTGCCTTTGTGGCCGCACCTTCACCAGACGTGGCTGAACAAATACTTTTTGCACGACACACCATTGAACTAGCAGTGGTTAAGTTGGCCTGCCAACGCTGTAAAGTCACCGATGTGCTCAAGTTACAATACATGATAGACCTTGAACAAAGTGCGATTAATCAGGGCGATATGGCTACCGCATTGAGACGCTCGGGAGAGTTTCACCTGCAATTAGCGATCGTGGCGGGCAACCAACCGTTTGTGCATGCATTAAGAGGTTTAATATCTCAGACATCGTTGATCATCACCATGTACAACCATGGTGGCGGTAATGCCTGTGCTAGGGACGAGCATAGCCAGTTACTTACAGCCGTAAAGCAGGGTGACGAAGCGCAGAGCCAAAAACTAATGGCTCATCATTTAGGTCATATCGCCGCAAGCTGTGATTTTACTCAGAGCCCGCAGATGGCTAACTTAAAGGGGGCGTTCGCTCACCTTGGACAAGTACAGCAGGCTTAATATATTGATATGCCTGAGTCGTCGTGGGCGATTTGGCTGCATTTATTAGCAACCAAAGAGGACTTAATAGGCTTGCTCAAAAGGAGCGCTAACGGAATTGTTGTTGCTTAATAGTGTAAATAATAATTAAATGATAAATATGATCGCTAAGTGTTGAAATTTAATCAGTTCCCCTGTAATGTTGAGGCGGTTGTAACTCCTTAAGTTTTTTATTGCGGCACTTAATAGCCACCTCGGTGGCTATTTTTTTGCCCAGCCGATGTATCAACCTGTCGTCTTTAGCCGCAATTTCCTTGAACTTATGCATAGGCCCAGCTTAAGCCTGAGCCTAATCAGGTTAACCCCACGTTATAAGCCTACTCTTTATCGTTGCTTCCTAAACGTGTTGACCTAGATCTTTTTAACACGATTTACTTTCAATTTTTTACTTAGACCGTTCCAATTCCAACACATGGCCATAACGAGCAATGGTTTGTTGGTTCATGGAATAAAGTGAGTCCAATAAATTCATGTGCATACTGCCTGGGCCAAACGATTTATTTGCCGCCAATTCTGCGGCGACACCCATGGTCAGTAATGCTTGTACTGCAGCATCAAAGGCATCATGGTCTACGGCCATAAAACAGGCCATAAAGGCGGTAGTGGCGCAGCCCATAGCTGAAATGCGAGTCTGCATCTCGTGTCCATTAGCGATCATAATGGTTTTCACACCATTGGTGATTAGGTCTGTTTCCCCTGTTTGTGCCACTACACAGCCTTGTTGTAAGGCCAGTTCTTGCGCAGCCATTGGGCTAGACGAGCCTGCCAAGGCTTTGATTTCCATCGCATTGGCTCGAATTACTTGGGGTCTCTGTTGTAATAATTCCACCGCATAAGCACAACGCTTTTTTGAGGCATGTACTGAAACAGGATCTAAGATCCAAGGTTTTGCATAGTCATTGGCCGCCTGAATCGCAGGGCGAATGGCCGCTCTCCGATTGCTGTCCAAGGTGCCAATATTAACCACTAGGCTGTTGGTCACAGAGACTAACTCGGTAATTTCTTCCACTCCAAGAGTGAAGCAGGAACCTGCACCAACCGCTAATATAACATCTGATGAAATATCCTGTGCCACCGTACTGGTAATGCAATGTACCCTAGAGCGTTTGCGACTCAATGCAGTGAGTGCTTCGGCTGCACCTTTAGCGTAATGCGCAGTGAGATGGTTTTGATGGGCACTAGTCGACAAGCTGTTGGACATGGTGTTTCCTTGTTTGACGTGGGTTTGTGACAAAACGATCAGTTCGTTCTATTCTCGCACATGCGCTTTAGTCAGGAAACACTAAGGCCGTTAATTTGTATGGGATAAGTCATGCTTTTTGAACAAACTCACGCTATTATTAAAGCCTTAAGATCATCAACAAGGAATTGTGCATGTCTATTGCAGATTTAGGACAAAGTTTAACGGCGTTATTTTTTACCATGGTAGCAGTGCTGATCATCTTTAAAGGCATTCGCATGGTGCCGCAAGGACATCACTGGACGGTAGAACGCTTTGGCAAATACACGCGCACTTTAAGTCCTGGTTTGCATTTATTGGTGCCCTTCATCGACTCCGTGGGTCGAAAGCTTAATATGATGGAGCAAGTATTAGATGTAGACCCGCAGGAGATAATTTCTTCAGATAATGCCCAAGTCATGACTGATGCCGTGTGTTTCTTTCAAATACAAGATGCGGCTAAAGCGGCGTATGAAGTGAATAATTTAGATAGAGCCATGCAAGCTTTGGTCATGACCAACATTCGCGCTGTGTTAGGCTCTATGGAATTGGATGAGATGTTATCTAATCGTGAGAGTATCAACCGTAATTTATTGGAAAAGGTTGATGACGCCACCGACCCTTGGGGCGTCAAAGTCACTCGAATTGAAATTAAGGATATTGCTCCACCCCAAGATTTAGTCAGCGCTATGGCTCGGCAAATGAAGGCTGAGCGTGAAAAACGAGCACTTATTTTGGAAGCAGAAGGTGAAAAAGAAGCCGCCATAAAAGTAGCTGAAGGTCAAAAGCAATCTGAAATCCTTAAAGCTGAAGGCCAGCTAGAAGCGGCCAACCGAGAAGCTGAAGGACGTGAGCGCCTAGCCCAAGCAGAAGCAAAAGCGACGCAAATGGTGTCTGAAGCCATCCAAAACGGTGATTCCCGAGCAGTGAATTACTTTATTGCTCAAAAATACATCGATTCTTTAGGACAACTTGCAGCATCAGATAACAATAAAATAATGATGATTCCTCTTGAAGCCAGCAGCGTCATTGGTTCGATCTCTGGCATTACTGAACTAGTCAAAGATATGGGTAAACAAACCTCATGATAGAATTTTTTGAAGCAATGCAGTTTTGGCACTGGATTCTATTAGCCATTGTGTTAATTGCTGGCGAAGCATTAGGAGCTGCAGGGTTTTTATTAGGTGCCGTCATGGCATCTTTAGAATTAGCCCTCATTACTTACATTTGGCCTGACTTAACGTGGCAACAACAAATCTCTTTGTTTGCGGTGCTCGCTTTATTATGTTCTGTATGGTTTTGGTATCGCTTTAAGAACTTTAACCAAGCAACCAACCAGCCTCAACTTAATGACCGAGCAGCGCAGCTTATTGGTGGTGAATTTGCCTTAACCCGAGCCATGAAAGGTGGGCAAGGCAAGATGCAGGTGGGCGATACCTTATGGCGGGTTGAATCAGCTATTAATTATCCAGCTGGTACTCAGGTTAAAGTGGTTGGCAGCCGTGACATGGTGCTGCTGGTTATTAAAGCGGGTGCAGACACCGAGTAACGCTCCATCCGCAAAGACTCATTTGGCGGTTTAAAGTAAATAAATTAGCCTGATGAGTATTTGCGACTTGAGACCTTTTATCGATTCAACAAATAATAAACATATACAAAATTAATTTATTTAGAGCATCGCTTTGCCATATTTTTAGGTACTCTGGCATTATATCAGTGCTTTAAGCCCCCACAATTCGCTGTTACATAATGTAGTGTCGTAAAAAACTAAGTGGGCGATGCCATAGTCGTTATGATGCACTTAATGAAAGAATTTTAGTTTGACCATACTCAATGGGTCCGATCAGTTTTTAAGTTTTAGCTATTTTATGTCCCTTAATTGGGAATTAATCTTTTGGGAGTAAGCAATGTTTAACAAGTCCGATAGTATCAGTGACTTTGACCCGGAACTTTGGGCCAGTATGCAAGAAGAAGAGCAGCGCCAAGAACATCACGTGGAATTGATTGCCTCAGAAAACTACACCAGTAACCGCGTGTTGCAAGCCCAAGGCTCAGTTTTGACCAACAAATATGCCGAGGGATACCCCGGTAAACGGTATTACGGAGGTTGTGAATTCGTCGACAAAGCTGAGGTTTTAGCCATCGATCGGGCCAAGCAATTGTTTGGTGCTGATTATGCTAACGTTCAGCCTCACTCGGGTTCACAGGCGAACGCTGCGGTATACCAAGCGTTAGTCACACCAGGGGATACTATTTTAGGCATGAGCCTTGCTCATGGTGGTCATCTAACGCATGGTTCACACGTTAACTTTTCTGGCAAAAACTACAATGCTATCCAGTATGGCCTCAATGAAGCGGGTACCTTAGACTATGACGAAATTCAACGTTTAGCCACAGAACATCAACCCAAAATGATCGTAGCTGGGTTTTCTGCCTACTCGCAAGTAATGGATTGGAGTAGGTTCCGAGACATCGCTGATAGTGTTGGGGCATATCTACTGGTTGATATGGCGCACGTGGCTGGTTTGGTTGTGACGGGTCATTACCCGAATCCTGTGCCCTTTGCAGACGTTTGCACAACGACCACCCACAAGACTTTACGCGGTCCCCGAAGCGGCTTAATTGTGGCTAGGGCTAATCCAGAGCTGGAGAAGAAATTTAACTCTGCAGTGTTCCCTGGCCAGCAGGGTGGACCTCTTATGCATGTGATTGCTGCTAAAGCAGTGGCTTTCAAAGAAGCGCTGGAGCCTGCCTTTAAAGAATATCAAGGTCAAGTGTGTGTCAATGCAAAGGTTATGGCTGAGGTGTTCCAATCTCGTGGTTACAAGATTGTTTCTGGTGGTACCGAGAATCATCTTATGCTCGTTGATCTCATTACTAAAGGCATTACTGGCAAAGCGGCCGATGCGGCTTTGGGTGAGGCGCACATCACAGTGAATAAAAACTCAGTGCCTAACGACCCACAGTCACCTTTTGTGACTTCTGGTATTCGTGTAGGGACGCCAGCAATCACCACGCGTGGTTTTGGTGCTGATGAAGCACGTGACCTAACGGGTTGGATGTGTGATGTCATGGATAACATTGATGACGAGCAGGTTATTAACCAAGTTAGAGCCAAAGTTACTGAGCTTTGTAGCCGTTTTCCAGTTTATAAATAAACCATTGGAAGAATTTAAAAGGCCTCAGCTGAGGCCTTTTTTGTGTCTGTTATTAACTAAGTAATGGTACTTAATAGCAATAATGCTTGCCTTGTATCAGCCTAATACTAAGGTATAGCTTTATTTAGTAAGCCAAGTAATTCAATGCTGACTTGGTTATAATACTGCCTTATAAAATCAATAGAGAGGCAGGTCATGGCAGATTTTAAGCCGATTCTTAAGCGGGCTCTGCGACGTAAAGATGGAGAACAAGGCTTAGAGCTATGGGTTTTAGAGCCGATGCCCATGGCCACATTTATTTCCCAACCAGATCATCGGTTTTTATCCATGATGACCAAGGTGATATTTCAAGCAGGGTTTGTATGGCGAGTCATCGAAAATAAATGGCCTGATTTTGAAACTGTATTTTTGGGTTTTGATACTGAAAAAATGATGTTATTAAGCCCTGAGCAATGGGAAAAAATAGGCACAGACAAACGCATCGTGCGCAATATGCAAAAAATCATTAGTGTGCCCCAAAATGCCACTTATATTGATGATCAAAGTCGAGAGTATGGAAGTTATGCAGCTTTTTTACAGCAATGGCCACAAGAGGATTTAATTGGACTATACCGGCATTTAAAACAAGCAGGTTGTCGTTTGGGCGGTATGAGTGGGCCGCGTATATTGCGTCAAATGGGCCTTGATACGTTTATGCTCAGTACTGACGTTGTCATGTGTTTACAAGATGCAGGCTTAGACATTGCCGACCAGCCAAGTAACAAGCGTGACTTGACTAAGGTACAAGATTGTTTTAACAGTTGGCGTCAGCAAACAGGCTTTTCTTTTACTCGTTTGAGTCGCATCTGTGCCAGCTCAATTGGTCAAAACTACGCCCCTAAAGCACACACTTAATCAACTCCATGCAATAACAAACATGGCTTCCAAAAAAGGCTTAAAAAAGGCCTCAAAAAGAGGCCTATAACAGGGGGGTGTACTGTGTGATTGCCTAGCTTGGCTAGACGTTATGCCGTGGGTAAGTCAATGTTGTTGTGGCGACATGCAGCCACCAGGGTGTTATACAGCAAGCAAGCAATGGTCATGGGCCCAACTCCACCAGGAACTGGAGTGATAGCGCCAGCAACTTTATCAGCGCTTTCAAAGTGCACATCTCCCACCAGTTTAGTTTTCCCTTCAGCTGTTTCTATGCGGTTGATACCCACATCAATGACTGTAGCGCCTGGCTTAATCCAGTCACCAGTGACCATCTCGGGCACGCCTACAGCTGCCACAACGATATCAGCCTCACGCACTACGGCTTCGATGTTTTTGGTGCGTGAGTGCACCACGGTTACGGTGCAGCTTTGCTGTAACAAAAGATTAAACATGGGTTTTCCAACAATGTTGGAGCGTCCAATGACCACCGCATTCATACCAGACATGTCACTATGGTAGTCTTGCAGCATCATTAGGCTGCCTAGCGGGGTGCAGGGGATCATGCCTTTGCCACCTGTTGATAATAAACCCACGTTTACCGGGTGGAAACCATCCACGTCCTTGGCAGGATCGATGGCTTCGAGTACTTTGGCTGAATCGATGTGCTTAGGCAATGGCAATTGTACTAAGATGCCGTTAATGGCTGCATCATGGTTCATATCATTAATGAGATTAAGTAGAAATTCTTCAGTGGTAGTGACGTCTAGTTTGTGTTCGATTGATGTAATACCGCACTCTTTGGCTTGCTTGCCTTTACTGCGCACGTATACCTGACTGGCTG
Source organism: Oceanospirillaceae bacterium UBA2001 (assembly GCA_002335115.1). Classification (GTDB taxonomy): domain Bacteria; phylum Pseudomonadota; class Gammaproteobacteria; order Pseudomonadales; family Balneatricaceae; genus Njordibacter. The sequence goes on along the minus strand of DDCR01000150.1, from coordinate 8,245 downwards.
GATCTTCACCAACGAGAACCACGGCTAAGCCTGGAACCACATTGTGGTTGGATTTAATGGTCGCAATTTGACCGGACATTTTCTCACGTAGTTTGGCAGCGAACTGCTTGCCGTCAATAAGGTGTGCCATGATGGATTAACTCATGTTGGAATAAAAGAAATGGCCCAGTCGTGAAGGAGTCAAGCACAGGCCCGCCTATTAGCCCTCTATAATATCTTAAATCTGGTGCGCATGTTAGACCGCTCAGCGCGAGGTGTTGGGTTGCAATGCAAATACGCACAGACACGCACTTGAATATCATTCAACATACGTGGGTAATACTCAAGTAAGGTAGGGGTTTGCTAGTGCTATACTGGCTGCTAAATAGCTAACGACAAGTCATCTAATGAGTCGCGTTTCGATAATGCATTGTCGTAGGGAAGTTAGCCCAAAATCACCATCCTATATAATCTAGCGCCCAGATACTGCCATTCTATGAAACCTCATCGCAATGCCAGTGTTAATGCAGGAGTTTAAGCCATGTCTGACGACCAGTATGAAGAAGATCTTGACCTCAATAGCCTTAGTGACGAAGACCTCACCGTACAGATGCATGACGACCTTTATGACGGCATGGAAGATGAAATTGCAGAGGGTACAGAAATTTTATTAGGCCGTGGCTGGCTGCCAGACCGGGTTCTTAATGAAGCCCTTGTGGGTGGCATGAATATTGTCGGCATCGATTTTCGGGATGGCATCCTGTTCGTACCTGAAGTACTGATGGCAGCAAATGCAATGAAAGCTGGTATGAAAATATTACGCCCATTATTGGCTGAAACAGGAGCTCTGCCTGTTGGCAAGGCAGTCATTGGAACGGTTAAGGGGGATATTCATGACATTGGTAAAAACTTAGTTGCAATGATGTGGGAAGGTGCTGGATTCGAAGTTATTGACCTTGGCATTAATTGCCCAGTAGAAAAGTACCTAGCCGCTTTAGAAGAGCATAAACCAGATATTCTGGGTATGTCAGCGCTGCTGACCACTACGATGCCTTACATGAAAGTTGTGATTGATACCATGAAAGAACAGGGCATTCGTGATGATTTTATTATTCTTGTTGGTGGCGCGCCTTTGAATGAAGAGTTTGGAGATGCCGTTGGTGCTGATGCTTACTGTCGTGATGCCGCAGTTGCAGTAGAAACAGCAAAGAAATTTATCACTGAAAAGCGCGCTGCTTAGATTAACGTTAGATTATTGTTAGCTTAATGATGCAACCTGCCAGCCTGCTAGTGATCACCTGTGGTGCCATTGCGCGAGAAGTGATGGCCGTGGCTAAAAGCAGTGGCTGGCAGCATTTGAAAGTGACACAAATTCCAGCGGAGCTGCACAACCGCCCAGAGAAAATTCCTGCGGCAGTGGAAGAGCGGCTTGCAACTTACGCAGCAGACTATGATCACGTGTTTGCCGCTTTTGGCGATTGTGGCACGGGTGGGCAGCTGGATAAAGTGTTGCAACGATACAACATCAAACGATTATCAGGCGCTCACTGCTATGAATTTTATAGTGGCAGTGAAAACTTTGCTGCCATGGCAGAACATGAGTTAGGCACGTTTTACCTGACCGACTATCTTGCTAAACATTTTGAACAACTCATCATGGAAGGTATGGGGCTTAATAAACACCCACAATTGATTGAGATGATGTTTGCTCATTACACAAAATTAGTCTATCTAGTGCAGGAACCTAATCGTCAACTTGATCATTTTGCTCAAGCGGCTGCTGTAAAATTAGGCTTAAAGTATGAACGAGTGGAAACAGGCTATGGCCAGATGGCTGAAGAGTTGGCTACTCATTACAGTAACTACACAGAACAGGTAATTAAATGGCCAAGCTAACCATTGTTATGTGGCGTGATATTCCCGCCCAAGTCATTGTCAAGCAAGGACGCAACAGCGCCAAGCGTCCCTTGGAAGAGCGCTTTGAAAAAGCCGTGGACAAAGCTGCTATGCGCGCTGGTCTTTACGGCAGTGATGGTTATTTGTCAGAGTGGAGGCGAGATACGACAGCCTGTGGTGACGACATAGAAGCGATTTTAGAAACCACAGTGAATCAAATACAAACAGACTATACTGAAGAGCGTTTGGCGTTATTAATTGCGGCTGGCGGCATTGCTGAATAATTTGTTACGCACCTCATTTTATTTTGTGGAGAAGTACTTATGGCGCTCAATGCGGTCACAGAAAAACAAGCTATTATTGACTTGATGCAAAAAACCACTGTCGAGGTGACCCCTGGTGGTGCGGCTAAAGTGGCAGATTTCAGGCAACTGTTGCGTCCGGGCTGCACTGTATACGTGACCTTTCTTCCCGGGTCAGACTTTGCTGACACGGTGAATAGTGTGCGCCGATTAAAAGATGAAGGTTTTAACCCAGTGCCGCACTTTGCTGCTCGGTCGATTCCTTCAGCCCACTTTTTGGAAGAAAATCTAGCGACACTGCAAGGTGAGACGGGTGTGACCGAAGGATTGTTAATTGGTGGTGGAGTCAACACTCCGGTGGGAGAGTTTGCATCTTCTATAGAGGTGTTACAAACGGGGTTATTTGAAAAATATGGTATTTTGAAAATGGGTCTAGCTGGCCATCCAGAGGGTAGCCCGGACATAAGCCCACAAGACTGTGCCTTAGCCATTAAACAAAAAAATGATTTTGCCAAACAAACGGATATGAGTTTGTACCTAGCTACACAGTTTGCATTTGAAGCTGAGCCTATTTTCGCCTGGGAACGCAGTATTCGTGCTGTGGGTAACGAGCTCCCCATTCATATTGGCGTGCCTGGTCTTGCTACCATTAAAACCCTCATGCGTCATGCGGCTCACTGTGGTGTAGGCGCATCGGTGCGTTTTTTAACGCGTAATCCCATGAATATGGTGAAATTGGGTCTTAAGGACTCATTCTTAGGCAAGTTCGTTAATGCGCCCTCTTCGGAGCCAAGTGAACTCGTGCGTGACCTGGTTCAAGGCATGCATAACGACCCTAATTGTTTAATTTCTCAGTGCCATTTATACCCTTTGGGTGGCTTAAAGAAATCAGCTGCATGGATGTACCAAGTGCAAGATGGCCGGTTTGAACTAAGCGGTAAAAGCTTCACAATTAACTCTTAATTTTTGGGCCAGATTACTGGCTTTTATTAGACTATAAAGCAGGAATTTTAAATGACTGATACGATTATCAGCTCCGCTTCTCAAGAAGTGGTTATTGGTTTTGACCGTCCCTTCGCAGTAATTGGAGAGCGCATTAACCCGACAGGCCGTAAGTTATTGGCTGAAGAGATGAAAAATGGCGATTTTAGTCGTGTAGAAGCCGATGCCATAGCTCAGGTTGCTGCTGGGGCCACTATTTTAGACATTAATGCGGGTATTCCATTAGCTGATGAACCGGCTATTTTGGCCAAAACGATACAACTCGTGCAAGCTTTAGTCGATGTGCCATTATGCATCGATTCGTCCATTATTGATGCCTTGGAAGCAGGACTTGCTGTTTATAAAGGCAAAGCGTTATTAAATTCTGTGACCGGTGAAGACGAATCTTTAGATCGAGTTTTACCCCTGGTTAAAAAATACGGTGCCGCCGTGGTTGCCATTTCTAATGACGAGACCGGAATCTCACAGGACATTAACGTGCGTTTTGAAGTGGCCAAGAAAATTGTGCAGCGGGCTGCTGACTATGGTATTCCTGCTTCAGACGTGGTGGTCGATCCCTTAGTGATGCCCGTTGGAGCGATTAATACTTCTGGCCGTCAGGTGATGGAGCTCGTTCACCGCTTGCGTAATGAACTTAAAGTCAACACTACCTGTGGTGCGTCTAACTTTAGTTTTGGTTTACCTAATCGCAATGGCGTTAACTGTGCGTTCATTGCCTGTGCAGTGGCCTCGGGAATGACCTCTGCTATCATTAACCCAATGCATGCTGAAGTGATGTTAGGGGTGCGAGGGGGTAACCTAATGATGGGCCATGACCCAGAATGTAAAGATTGGATTAAAGCCTACCGCGACCCAGCTGCAGAGGGCACTGGTGCCCGGGGTAGCCGCACGGGTCGCCGGCGCGCTTAGGTTATGATTGATGCGTATTAAATAATCAAAAAGGGCCATGCAGGCCCTTTTTTGTGCAAAATTAAACACCATGAACACAGCAGAGCTCAAGTTTAAATTGAGCTCACGATAAACCCATTGAGGTGACCCCATGAGCCAGCCTAATACCGATGAAGCTTTAGTCGTCTTTACTCCTTCGGGCAAGCGCGGGCGCTTCCCAGTAGGAACGCCCTTGTTGCAAGCAGCGCGTTATCTTAATGTGGACATAGATTCCGTATGCGGAGCCAGAGGTATTTGTGGTCGTTGCCAAATCTTTGTTAGTGAGGGCGAATTTGCCAAATTCGGTATTACCTCCAGTGCAGATAGTTTAGAGCCCATCACTGCCCCTGAACTTAAATTTGCTGAACGCAGGGAACTGAAACCAGGTCGACGTTTAAGCTGCCATACTAAGGTACTCAATGACATTGTGGTGGATGTTCCAGCAGAAAGCCAAGTGCACCATCAAATGGTGCGCAAAGATGCAGAGTTGCACGATATTGCCATCAACCCATTGGTTCGTTTGTACTATGTCGAAGTACAAGAACCAGACATGCATGACCCCTCTGGTGATTTGAGGCGTTTATTGAATGCCCTAGAAGCCGATTGGCAATTATTGGACTTGTCTTACGATGTGGCTTTATTGGCCACCATACAACCCATTCTAAGAGCCGGTAAGTGGGGTGTAACGGTTGCTGTGCGTCAAGGTGAACAAATTGTTGCGCTTTGGCCAGGTTTAAAAGACACCATTTATGGTGTTGCTGTGGACGTGGGTTCTACCACTATCGCTGCGCATTTATGTAATTTGTCCAGTGGTGAAGTCGTAGCTAGCGCAGGCGTGATGAACCCTCAAATTCGCTTCGGTGAAGACCTAATGAGTCGGGTGTCCTATGTGATGATGAACCCGGGTGGCGAAGTCGACATGACCAACGCCGTGCGTGAGGCACTCAATGGCTTAGTGAAAGACTTGGTCAAACAAGCGCAATGTGAAACCACAGATATACTAGAAATTACCTTTGTAGCTAACCCCATCATGCATCATTTGTTATTGGGCATTAACCCGGTCGAGTTGGGAGGTGCCCCTTTTGCTTTAGCCACAGACATGGCAGTGAGCACCCTAGCTAGCACCCTAGACGTAAAACTTAACCCACAAGCACGGGCTTATTTATTACCTTGTATCGCGGGGCATGTCGGTGCAGATACAGCGGGCATGGTGCTGGCAGAAGAACCTTATAATCATGATGAAATGACTTTATTGGTTGATGTGGGAACCAATGCTGAAATTGTACTAGGTAATCGACATCGATTAGTGGCGTGCTCAAGCCCCACAGGTCCGGCCTTTGAAGGTGCACAAATTAGCTGTGGTCAACGAGCAGCAGCAGGGGCTATTGAACGTATTCGTATTGACCCACTTACTATGGAGCCCCGCTTTCAAGTGATTGGGTGTGAGCTCTGGTCTGATGCTGAGGGCTTTGATGAAGCGACAGTAAAAACAGGCATTACGGGCATCTGTGGTTCGGGCATTATCGAAGTAGTGGCCGAAATGTATTTGGCAGGTGTGGTCACCCAAGACGGTGTCATCGATGGTGGTTTAGCGGCTATGAATGAGCGTATTCAGCCCGATGGGCGGACTTTTTCATATGAAATTATGCCCGCCACAGAAACACGTGGTGCCGTGAAAATCATGCAAAATGATATTCGAGCCATTCAACTGGCTAAAGCGGCTTTATATGCTGGGATTAAGTTGTTGATGCAGTATCAACAAGTAGACAAGGTAGATCGCATTCGATTTGCTGGCGCTTTTGGCAGCCACATTGATGTAAAGTACGCCATGGTTTTAGGGTTAATTCCAGATTGTGCGTTGGATGAAGTCTCCTCAGCAGGTAACGCGGCGGGCACTGGCGCTCGTATTGCTTTGCTAAACGAGTCATCACGTGCCGAAATTGAACAGGTTGTTCGCAAGATTGAAAAAATAGAAACTGCTGTAGAACCTGACTTTCAACAACTATTTATAGATGCAATGGCTTTTCCTAACAAGGTGGATGCTTTTCCAGAGTTGGAAAAGGTAGTCACTTTGCCACCTATCAAGGAAGCTAAAGCAGAAACTGAAGGGGGCGAAAAGAAACGCCGCCGCCGCAGGAGCTAGTCGAAATTATGCAGACCAATAACCGTGCACGTTTGGGAGTCATGATCGGCATTGCCTTTAAACTCTTCAAAAGCGTTAAAGTGTTGAAAGTGGCGCTAGTGGCTATGGCCCTATCAGGCTGGACCATCATGCTCAGCTTCGAGTTTGCAGTCACCCTTTTGGCAATTTTAATGTTCCATGAATATGGCCACATGTGGGCTATGAAACGCTTTGGCATCCCCACCAAGGGCATTTACATTATTCCTTTTGTAGGAGGTATTGCCGTAGGTGATCGCCCCAAAACCCATTGGCAAGAACTTTATATTGCCATGATGGGACCTGTTTTTGGCTTAGGCATGAGCGTGGCGTTTTTTATTGGGTTTGTGCTTACGGGTAACCACTTTGTGGGTCTTGTGGCCTCAGTGAGTGCCTTAATTAACCTTGTTAACCTGTTACCCATTTATCCCCTAGACGGTGGTCGCGTCGTGAAAGCCTTGGTTTATTCAGGTCGTAGCCGTTTTATTTATGTTGGGTTAGTGGTTATTTCTGGGTTACTTATTTTTTATAGTTTTACCCATGGCTTTGCCTTAATTGGCTTTTTTGGCATTATGGGGTTAGTGGATTTGTTAGCTGACTGGAAAAGCTTTGGTGAGGACCCCAAACCAAAACTCAACACCTACGGCATCGTTTTTAGTTTAATTTGGTATTTACTCACTGCTGCTGCACTGATTGGCATGATGGTTTGGATTGCTGCCCTCGATTTACCGGGCAGTGAGCTAGCTATGGCGATTCTTAACGCCTAATAAAGCCATTGAACTTTGGGTTTGGTTTTGTTGGTGCGCATGGCTAACTCAAAACGGCCCTGTGTTGGGTTTTAAGATCGAGGCCAGTCAGATGGGTGATTGCTTGGTATATCGACATCAAAGGCGATATTTGTGTCTTCTGGGGCGTTATTTGGGGTGTCGTCTGAGACGTCTTCTTTGAGGCTCTGTTCAGCAGCACGCACACTTTGGCCTGGGGAGAAACGGCGCCGTTCTTCTCGCGGCGGGATACCGAAAAAATCTCGGTAGCATTTGGAAAAATGGGGAGCAGACACAAAGCCACAAGCCAATGACACATCAATGATTGATAAGTTAGTTTGTAACAAAAGCTGACGCGCACGGTTAAGGCGCAATTCCAAGTAGTAGCGTGATGGCACGCATTTTAAGTGTTTTTGAAATAGTCGCTCTAGTTGTCGACGTGACACACCAACATACTGGGCCAAATCATCCAAACTAATGGTTTCTTCTAAATTGGCTTCCATCAAAGCCACGGCTTCAATCAATTTAGGCTGGCTATTACCAAGGTGCAAACGTAAGGGAATGCGCTGAGTATCGTGATGATCACGAATACGCTCCATGATAAACATTTCAGACACCGCAGCGGCCAATTCAGGGCCGTAATGGTTACTCACAAATTGCAACATCATGTCTAAGGAAGAATTACCACCTGAGCAGGTAAACCGATCTCGGTCAATGGCAAATAAATTAGACGACATTAATACATTAGGAAATTCTTCACGCATGCTGGCTAAGTTTTCCCAATGAATGGTGGATTTGTAACCATCCAAAAGGCCTGCAGCGGCTAATAAATAGCTGCCTGTGCAGGTTGATCCAATTTTAATCTTAGCATTCGCGGCTTTGCGCAAAAATGCAATGGTATTTTTGTCGTAGGCTCGATCAATAAAAGTACCGCCACACACAATAACGGCTTCTAGGTCATTTAAGTTAAGGTCATTAACATGCAAAGTGGGCGTCACTTCAAAACCAACACTGGCAGTTACAGGAACACCATCCATGGACACAACCTGCCATTCATACAGATCTTGTTTGCTAATATAGTTGGCACCACGCAGGCTAGCAACCGCCGATGAAAAGGTCACCATGGAATAATTAGGGATTTGCAAAAAAGCGTAGCGAATCGGTTTTTTGATGGACATGTCTGCCTCTTTTTTTATTTTGGAACGCTCTGCCCTAAG
>DDCR01000077.1:10276-41722 GCA_002335115.1 Oceanospirillaceae bacterium UBA2001 | reverse complement strand
ACTCGACAACCAAGCATTACGTGAAGAGTACCTCGCCGTTTAATAAAGTCGGTAAATGTGCAAATTGATATCGCAGGAGTTCTAAAAGGTCTACCCGCTTACTGTCATTTAAGTGCTTGCAGCAAAACCCCTTCACGCAGGGCGCCCGTGGAAAAATAAATACGGTCTAAATTTAAGCTCAGCATAATGCCTTTGAGTATGGCGTAACCTGCAGGTAGCACTTCACCTCGGTCGGGCCGCAAACCTTCAATGACGACTTCATCTAAATTCTCAAAGGCCAGCAGTTGATCTTCCACTTGATTCATTGAAGCTAAATCTAAATAAGGCATACCATGATCGGTGAGCGCACTCAGGCCCGCTAATGCTTTTATGGTGCCTGACGAACCTATACACATTTGCCAACTGTCCCAAGAGTCGCTTAAGGAGGCTTTATCAATGATATTTTTGGCAGCCTCAACAGCATTTTGAATATAGCTTTGTTGAATTTTACGATGGGGAAAAAATTGACCACTAAAAGCAACACAACCCATAGGGAAACTTTGTAAGTGTTGGGGATGCTGCTGACCTAGGATAAGTTCGGTACTACCGCCACCAATGTCAATGACTAACTTTTTGCGCAATTGGTAGTCGGAAGAAGACACCTCACCCACCACTCCACTAAAAATCAATGACGCTTCTTCTTCACCTGTGAGCACACGAATGGGTACGCCTAATATGGCCTCTGCTTGATGGATAAAATGCATTCTATTATGAGCCACCCGCACAGTGTTTGTTGCCACCACATGGCAATTTTCTAGGGCTACTTGCTTGAGTTTAGGGACTAAACGCTGCAAACAGTCTAAACCACGATCTATTGCCTTTTGACTCAGGAAACCCTGCTCGTCAAGGCCTGCAGCCAACTGCACCTTCTCACCAGAACGACTAACGATCCGATACGGCGTCTCAGTAGTGTCCACGACAGTAGCATGAAAGCTATTAGAACCAAGATCAATGGCTGCCACTAAGTAAGTCAATGTATGCAATCCAAAAGTAGTGATTCTGCAGTGTATCAAACAATGTTGAGAAGGCCAATTTTGTCGATGCTCTTCAACTTTTTAAGCCCCTAAATACTACCCCTATGTTATGCGCCCCATATTAGTGCAAATCGAGTTAAATGCTATTTCAAATGCACCATAATTGGTGCGCTTGACTTTAAACCTGAGCAATAAAATACTATAAATAATTGTTTTATATATATATTTTTACCTTGGCATGATAATCGCAATAGTCGAACTAGTAATCAATATAACTAACCGAGACCCCCATGGAAAATCATATATTTGAACTCCAGTTCGCTCTGGATACGTTTTACTTTTTAGTTTGTGGCGCTTTTGTAATGTGGATGGCTGCTGGCTTTGCCATGCTTGAAGCAGGTTTGGTACGCAGCAAGAATACTACCGAAATTTTAACTAAAAACTTTGCTTTGTATGCGATCGCTAGTGTGATGTATCTGGTCGTAGGTTATCAGATCATGTATGGCGGTGGCTGGTTTTTGAGCGGAATTGAAGCCATTGATACTGATCAGGTATTAGCTGACTCAGCAGCAGAAGGATTTAATGGTGGTTCGGTTTACTCCTCTGCTTCAGACTTCTTCTTTCAAGTGGTATTTGTTGCTACGGCGATGTCTATTGTGTCTGGTGCGGTCGCAGAACGCATGAAGTTATGGGCATTTCTCGCCTTTGCTGTGGTAATGACTGGCTTCATCTACCCTATGGAAGGTGCATGGACCTGGAATGGCGATGACGTCTTTGGTTTGTACAACCTTGGCGACCTTGGCTTTTCAGATTTTGCAGGCTCAGGCATTGTTCACATGGCGGGTGCAGCTGCTGCTTTAGCGGGTGTGATCTTACTTGGTGCTCGGAAAGGTAAGTATGGCCCCAATGGCGAAATTAAGGCCATACCTGGCGCGAACCTACCCATGGCCACCTTAGGCACCTTTATTCTATGGATGGGCTGGTTTGGATTCAATGGTGGATCAGTACTTAAACTGGGTGACATTGACTCTGCTCATTCTGTGGCTATGGTGTTTCTTAATACCAACGCAGCAGCTGCTGGTGGAGCAATTGCTGCCTTATTACTCGCTCGGATAAAGTTTGGCAAAGCTGATCTTACGATGATGCTCAACGGCGCTTTAGCTGGACTCGTAGCCATTACTGCAGAGCCTTCTACCCCCACTGCTTTGCAAGCTACTTTGTTTGGCGCCCTTGGTGGCGTGCTGGTTGTATTCAGTATTCTGGCTTTGGATAAACTTAAACTAGACGATCCAGTGGGTGCTATTTCGGTGCATGGTACCGTTGGTTTACTCGGTTTGATGCTCGTGCCTTTGACCAATGACGGTGCCACGTTCATGGGACAAATCATCGGTGCCGCAACGATCTTTGTATGGGTATTCGGTGTCAGTTTTGTGGTGTGGTTTATCATCAAAACAATCATGGGAATGCGCGTTACGGACGAAGAAGAAGACAGAGGCGTTGACATTACTGAGTGCGGCATGGAAGCCTACCCAGAGTTCACTAACCGATAATTAACCTACTTTATCCCTCCTGAACAAGGGCCTACTCACATCGCGAGTAGGCCTTTTTTTATTCTTAATAATTTAATAATTTAACTATAAATTAAACCTCAGTTAAGAGATAACTACTTATGTTGAATTTCACCTCATGAGTAGTTGTTGGTAAAATCATTCATCAGACATTTGAATGTTATTTACAATCTGCAATCCGTTTGCGCCAGACTAAATATAACTAGATATAACTAGATATATGCATTACACAAAGTTGTAACATAGGCCTAAATTAGTCTTTAATACTGCACAGGGCTTGGCTGGGTTAAGCAAGGTTACGCAGTGATTTTGTTTAAACCTCTTGATTGAGGTTGCGGTTGGTTTTTGGTGTCGGCTGATGTCCAAGTTATTATGTCACTCGTTTATGCAGGAGTCCCCCATGCGCATATGTTTCATCGCTCTATTGATCACCATTTCTGCTCAAGCATGGGCTAATAATGACATAACTAACAACAAGTTAGTTGAAGCTACAGCAGCGATCGATGCGAATGTTATTTTCATGCGACACGCTTTGGCCCCAGGCTTTGGTGATCCAGAGGATTTTAATGTGGCTGATTGTTCGACCCAAAGAAACTTAAATGAAGAAGGCCGTGCGCAAGCGCTTAGCATCGGTAAGGCAATGCGCAATAGTGGTCTACAATTTAAAGAAATATTATCGAGTCAATGGTGCCGATGCACACAAACAACTGAGTTATTAAATTTAGGCCATTGGAGCACTTTCGATGGACTCAACTCTTTTTTCCAAGGCTATGTAGATCAACAAATAACCCTCGATCTTCTTAATAAGAAATTGGCTTCGCTTGATCATGGAATAATCTTAATGGTCACCCACCAAGTAGTCATTAGCGCCATCACTAAAAATGTGGTGCGCAGTGGCGCTTTGGTGGCTTACAATTCCACCACTTTTGAGACTCAAGAATTTACCTTAGATTGACTCATGTCTGATTCTCTTTGATCGCCTAGAGCGCACTAAACTTCTTTGCAAGGGCTCACAATTGCTAGTTAGAGACACTCGCTGAAAAGCAAAATAGGGGCGCTCATAAAAAGGGCAAAGCTTAATCTGGGCCTTGGTCTGCTCTTTAATTTACCTTACTTTACTTTGCTCTTTACTCTACTTTACGCTGGCCTTACTTTGCCCAATTAAATGATCACTTCCATCTCACCAAACCTTGTATTTGATATTGTTATTGTTCATATTATTGTATGCTATTTGTTGTATCCTTCTTTTCACGTTTTACTAGGCTTTGTGCACTATTCATGCAACTTCACATTCATCCCAGCACCCTCGAACTTGGCTCAAGCCATTGGCAGCAATACCTCTCTTTGCAGGCAGACCCCTTTAGCCAATATGCATTTCACGCTGCCCTAGAACACAGTGGTAGCGTCGGTGGTGAAAGTGGCTGGCAGCCTCTACATCTGGAAATTACTGAAGCAGGTAATCCGATTGCCCTCATACCAAGCTATGTTAAAACCAACTCTTGGGGTGAGTACGTGTTTGATTTTGAATGGGCTAACGCATACCAGCGTTATGGTTTAGAGTATTACCCAAAGATGATTAGTGCAGTGCCTTTTACGCCCTGTGCTGGGCCTCGGATACTGTTAGCTGAAGGTGCAGAACTCACAACAGCTTTGACCTTTTTACAACAGCAGTTACCCCATTTATGCAGCCAACTCAAGTTAAGCAGCTGGCATTGGCTATTTGCTCAGCAACCCGACTGGGAAGCTGCTCAGCAACAGTCATGGCATCAACGTATTGGCTGCCAATACCATTGGTACAACCATACATACAGCCAGTTTGAAGACTTTACAGCGCGACTAACCTCGCGCAAACGCAAATCCATTAAAAAAGAACGCCGCGTCATTGTTGAACAAGGCATCAAATTTACTTGGCAGCAAGGCGATAACATTAGCTCACAGTCTTTAAAAGAGTTTTATGCCTGCTATCAGAGCACTTACATGAAACGCCGCAGCCAAGGCTACCTAACTTACCCATTCTTTTCTCAACTACTCACACAAATGCCAGAAAAATTGTTGTTGGTGACGGCCTCTAAAGATGAATCACCCCTTGCCTACGCCTTATTTTTTGTTGATGATGACACACTTTATGGACGCTATTGGGGCTGTTTAGAAGAAGTTGAATTTCTTCATTTTGAGACCTGCTATTACCAAGGCATTGATTATTGTATTGCCAAGGGCATTCCTCACTTTGACGCAGGCGCCCAAGGTGAGCACAAACTTGCCCGTGGATTTATACCCCAGTTGACCCACTCGTACCATTATTTGGCGGAGACAGGTTTTAATGACGCCATTAAAGCGTTCTGCACAGCAGAAGCTCAGCAAATAGAACATTATATGCAATGGGCAGAAACTGCCCTGCCCTATAAAACTGAATAAAAGCCAAATAAAAGCTGCATAACATTATTGACCTTTTAGTCATCAAGCACATAGAACTTGACCCACGAGGTAGCACCACCTAACCTGATATTCCATACATCAAACCCATGTTTTAATTATGACCACTTCTGAGCCTTCTTCAGCTTATCCCCATTTACTCGCACCATTAGATTTAGGTTTTACTCGCTTAAAAAATCGAGTCATCATGGGGTCTATGCATACAGGCCTAGAAGAGGCTAAAAATGGTTTTGAGCGTTTAGCCGCATATTATGCAGAGCGGGCTAGAGGCGGTGTGGGCCTTATTGTCACAGGTGGCATCTCACCCAACCAACAAGGGTTGACCTTTAGTGGCGCCGCGGCCTTAGATAAGGCTGATAAAGTTGCCCAACATCGCTTAGTCACTGATGCCGTGCATCAAGCAGGCAGCAAAATTTGTATGCAAATTTTGCACACAGGACGTTACGCCTATTCACCTAATGCCATCGCCCCCTCTGCTATTAAAGCGCCCATTAATGCGTTTATTCCAAAAGCTGTTTCTAGTGAAGAAATCGAGCAGCAAATTGAGGATTTTGCCTACAGTGCTAAATTAGCTCAACAAGCAGGTTACGATGGCGTTGAGGTCATGGGCAGTGAGGGCTATTTTTTAAACCAGTTTATCGTCACTCGAACCAACCAGCGGGATGACAAATGGGGGGGCAGTTACGACAATCGCACGCGCCTTGCTATTGAAGTGGTCAAACGTGTGCGCGCTGCAGTGGGTGAAAAATTTATTATTATCTACCGCCTTTCTATGCTCGATCTAGTGCCCGAAGGCAGCAACTTGTCTGAAGTAATTCAGTTAGGTAAAGCCATTGAGCAAGCCGGTGCTAGTATAATCAATACGGGTATTGGGTGGCATGAGGCACGCATACCCACCATTGCTACCAAAGTACCTCGCGCTGCGTTCACCTGGGTCACCCATGCGGTGCGCAAACACCTTACTGTGCCAGTGATCACGTCTAATCGCATTAACACACCAGCAGTGGCTGAAAGAGTTTTGGCTAATGGCGATGCAGACCTTATTTCTATGGCTCGCCCTTTCTTGGCTGACCCAGAATTTGTTAATAAAGCAGCTGCCAATCAAGCCGAACGCATTAACACCTGCATTGGCTGTAATCAGGCTTGCCTAGACCATGTGTTTAATGGCAAAACCAGTAGTTGTTTAGTTAATCCAAGAGCTTGTGAAGAGACCCGTATTATTATTGCACCTACCCAAGCTATAAAGACGATTGCTATTGTGGGTGCAGGGCCTGCTGGCTTAGCCTGCGCTGTGACTGCAGCAGAGCGAGGCCACAAGGTCACTTTGTATGATGCAGCTAGCGAAATTGGTGGCCAATTTAATATCGCCAAACGCATTCCAGGTAAAGAAGAATTTAGTGAAACCCTGCGCTATTTTGAGGTGCGGCTAGCGGAGCTGAATGTAGAGGTGAAACTTAATACAAGTTTAACGACTCAAGCGTTAAATCAGATGCAAGTGGACGAATTAGTTCTGGCTACAGGGGTTAGCCCTCGCCAGCTGGCATTGCCCGGCCATAACCATGCCAAAGTGCTTAACTATTTAGAGGTGATTAAAGGCGTAAACGTAGGGCCCAAGGTGGCCATTATTGGTGCCGGCGGCATTGGTTTTGACGTGGCAGAATTTTTAACTCACGGCACCCATGAACCCAGCACTAACGTGACTCAGTTTATGTCTCAGTGGGGCATTGATATGACCATGCAAGCCCGTGGTGGGGTGGCTGAAATACCACAAAATATAGAAGCGTCGCCACGCGAGATTTATTTATTACAGCGTAAAACTAGCAAAGTGGGCGCTGGTTTAGGAAAAACGACGGGCTGGGTACATCGCACTGGATTACAGCAGAAGAAAGTTAATATGCTGGCTGGCTGCGAGTATCAGGCCATTGATGACCAAGGCTTGCACCTAACAGTGGGGGGTGAAGCGCAGGTTTTAGATGTAGACCATATTATTGTGTGTGCCGGACAAGATCCAAACCAAAGTTTAAGCCAAGGCTTAGAGCGCCCATATCACCTGATTGGAGGCGCCCAAAAAGCCTCTCAATTAGACGCTAAACGCGCTATCCGCCAAGGCACATTGCTTGCGATAGAGCTATAAACTTTTGTAAGTAAAGGCTAGCTGCCACTAATCCGTATTTTTAATAATACGCTGTAGCATGGTTTTTAAAGTCTCTGACGCATCACTATCCAACCCTTCCAGGGCGTTACTCTCTGCCTTTTGGTAGTCTTCTATTAAATGTGCTACTCGCTCTTGGCCCGCAGCTGTACCGGTTACTTTGGTACCCGCATCTAGCTGTTGTACGCGCGCCATATTCTGTTTTTGCAATTCTATAGACAGTTCTAATAAAGTGGTTTGATCCACCATCGTGCGCTTAGCAAGGTCAGCTAGGCTCATACTATTTTCATTGTATAAACACGCCAGTACGCGCCACTCTTTCGTTGTTAGGCCATCATCCGCCACCAATTGATGAAATTCTTCACCCATTTGATGCGTCGCCCGTGACATGTAGTACAACAAATAGTTATCAATAAAGTGACTTACATCATTGGTCTCTGTGGGCGCCAAGGTTGGAATGGCTTCTGCTGTGGCGTAGGCGCCCCGGTAAAAGACGAGCCCAGATCCTGCCATGCTGCGCAGACCTTTCACTCGGCCAACAATGATTTCATGGTCTCCACCGTCGTAAGTTGCCCAGGCTTCGCATTCAAAGAAGGTGATCGCTCCAGGTAATGTGGGAACCCCACCAATACCCTGCTCTACCTCCACATCGGCAAACTTATCTGTGCCACTGCGAGCGAATTGATTGGAAGTTGCCATTTGCTCAGCACTTAGAACATTGACCACAAAGTGCTTAGCATTAATAAACGCATCGGCACTGTATGCTGTTTTGGTAATGCTCCACAAAATTAATGGAGGATCCATAGACACAGAGTTAAAACTGCTCGCCGTGGCGCCCACTGGCTCACCGTTTGCGTCTAAACAAGTCACTACAGTCACGCCCGTGGCAAATGACGACAAAGCGTCACGAAATTCGCGGGTGCTAAAAGCTTCTGTAGACATAAGGACTCCAAATAAACAGTAAATAACAGCTGGCTATTATAGGCATTAACTCAGTAAAGGTAAGGTTTAATCTTATAAAAAATGATCAAAATTAAGCTAAATACCAATAAAACAGTGGGTTTATGAATATTCGTGCTTCGAACTAAGTGGCGTTAAATAAATAGCTTATAGTATTAAAGCATAAGGTTATAACTTAATTTGCAAACTCTAATAAACTCTCGTACAATTAAGCCACAGATTGAGTCCAATGTTGGAGGTATCGTGTCAAATTCTACGCAAAGTGTGCCAGTGATTACCGCCTTTTTTGATAAGGCAACATCAACGGTGAGTTACGTCGTTGAAGACCCAGAAACTAAAGACTGTGCCGCCATTGACTGTGTTCTCGACTATGATGTTAGCAAGGGACAGACTAGCACGCGCTCCGCAGACAAAATGATTAAGCACATCACAGAGCAGGGCCTCAACCTCATCTGGTTATTGGAAACCCATGTGCACGCAGACCACTTATCAGGGGCACCTTACATCCAAAGCCAACTGGGTGGCAAGATAGCGATTGGTGACCAAATTACCCATGTGCAAGATATTTTTGGTCATTTATTTAATGCTGAAGACGACTTTGCACGGAATGGAAGTCAGTTCGATCACTTGATTAGCCCCAACGAGATATTAAAACTAGGGCATTTAACAATCATGGCACTTCACACGCCAGGCCACACTCCTGCCTGCATGAGTTTTGTGGTGAGTGACGCCTGTTTTGTGGGTGATACTTTATTCATGCCCGATTATGGAACAGCAAGATGTGACTTCCCCGGTGGAGATGCCAAGGCTTTATATGATTCACTGCAATTGATTCTAAGTTTACCCGATAACACCCGTCTCTTTATGTGCCACGATTACGCTCCAGGTGGACGCGAATATTTATGGCAAAGTAGTGTTGCAGAATCAAAGGCCAACAATATTCATTTAGTGGGAAAATCCAAAACGGAGTTTGTTCATATGCGTGAAACCCGTGATGCACAGCTTAATACGCCCCGACTATTATTGCCTTCAGTGCAGGTGAATATGCGCGCAGGCCATATGCCTCCAGTTGAAGATAATGGCATTGCTTACATTAAGATCCCTGTTAATCAAATGGTTACTTAACCGGCATGGGAAAAGCGAGCAGGTTTGGTGTGACTCAACTGCCTGCATTAATATGGTTAAAAAACTATGATTTGAGTAGCTTACGGGCTGACATGATGGCGGCTGTGATTGTAAGCATTATGCTTATTCCACAAAGCTTAGCCTATGCAATGTTAGCTGGTTTGCCCGCTGAAACCGGCTTGTATGCCAGCATATTCCCACTCTTGGCGTATGCTTTGTTTGGTACCAGCCGCACATTATCCGTTGGTCCGGTCGCAGTAGTTTCCCTTTTATCAGCCAATGCTGTGGGCCTAGCTCACATGTCTAGTGGCATAGACGTATTAATCCTGTCTATGACTTTGGCTTTAGTGTCTGGCACTTTAATGTTTATTATGGGCTTGTTTCGATTAGGCTTTATCGCTAATTTGTTAAGTCGCCCCGTCATCACTGGTTTTATTACAGCGGCTGGCATATTGATCGCCCTGAGTCAGTTGAAACACATTTTAGGTATTCCCCTAGCTGGGCATAACTTACCTGAATTGGTTGTTGAACTTGCACAATATAGCCCAAATTCTCACTTCCTGACCGTTGTAACAGGTGTCGTCACCATCGTATTTTTGTGGCTTTCTCGTGCACCTTTGACGATTTTTTTATGCCGTTTTATGAGCAAATCTGCAGCCTCAGGTTTTACTAAAGTTGCACCTGTGGGTGCAGTCATACTCTCTATTCTATTGGTTTCAACCTTTGACTTAGATCATCTTGGTGTGGAGGTTGTGGGCCATATTCCAGCAAAACTGCCTAGCTTCACTTGGCCTGAATTAAGTATTTTATTAGTCACCACCTTAATGCCTTCTGCCCTCATGATTAGTCTAATCGGTTATGTTGAATCCATGTCAGTGGCCCAAACCTTGGCCAGTAAACGACGTCAACAGATTAACCCAAACCATGAACTTTTGGGTTTAGGCGCAGCTAATGTAGCCTCTGCAGTTTCTGGTGGTTTTGCAGTGACAGGCGGTTTCTCACGTTCTGTAGTTAACTTTGATGCAGGCGCAAGAAGCCCCATGGCTGGTGTTTTTACCGCCCTAGGGGTTGCCCTCGCAAGTCTTTACCTGACACCCTACTTGGCTTTTTTACCCAAGGCTGTGCTAGGAGCTACTATCTTTGTCGCTGTACTCACATTGATTGAACCCCATGAAATCACCTTTACGTGGAAGTATAGTAAGCATGATTTTGCAGCCATGATGGTTACCCTTTGCACGGTATTATTGGTGGGGGTGGAAGCTGGTGTTATCGCGGGTGTCACAGCGACGATCAGCCTTATATTGTGGCGCACTAGTCGTCCCCATACTGCCATTGTTGGCCCAGTTGAAGGTGGTGAACAATTCCGCAATATAGACCGCCACCTTGTTAAACAAGTCAATCAAGTGCTTGTTCTGCGGATTGACGAGAGTTTATTTTTTGGTAACCTTCGCTACTTAGATAATCGGATCAATGGCTTATTGGCCAGCCATCCAGCTATGGAGCATTTGGTGCTTGTGGCGTCTGGTATTAACCATATCGATTCAAGTGCGCTGCAAAGCTTGTTAGAATTAAACACTAGATTAGACGACAAAGGCATTAAAATGCACTTTTCAGATGTTAAAGGACCCGTGTTAGATCGATTACACAGGATTAACTTTGCAGATGAGCTCACCGGCACCGTATACTTAAGTCAGCATCAAGCATGGCAAGATTTAACCCAACTTTATTAGGGCCGCTTGACCTAGGTAGCAGGTCTTCAAAAGAGTGAGAAACAGCATGCAGTTAAGTCAATTAAAATGCGCCGTATGTCGTTCTGGCACCCCCACAGTGAGCCATGAAGACCAGTTGGTCTTAATGCAGGAAATTCCAGCTTGGGAGCCTATTATTGTGGCTGGAATGCAGCAACTTCAGCGCCAGTATAAGTTCAAAAACTTTAATTTAGCCTTAGAATTCACTAATCGGCTTGGCGCTATAGCCGAATTGGAAGACCACCATCCAGCCATTTTAACTGAATGGGGCTCAGTTACTGTTAATTGGTGGACGCATACCATTAATGGCCTGCATCATAACGATTTCATCATGGCTGCTAAAACAGATAGCCTCATTGAGTAAGTTAATCCAAAACCACCTTATAAACAGAAGCTAGCTTCAAGCTTTTGGGCTAAAATAAACGTTTGTTAGCATCAGATGCATGCCATTATGTTAAAGTTTTTTGAAAACTTAGTTGATCCCTACCCCCCGGAGCAACCCCAACAACCCCCCAAGGGCGTGTGGCGTTTTTGCTGGCACTATTGCCATGGCATGAAGCGTTATATGTTTTTATTGGCCCTCACTGCAGGTGCTTTCGCTGCCATTGAAGTCATTATATTTGGTTTCATGGGTCAGTTGGTCGATTGGCTTAGTGTGCAAGATAGAGCCACATTTTTAAAGGATCAAGCTAGTACGTTATGGCTAATGGGCATATTAATTGTGCTTGTGGTGCCTGTTATTGGTCTGCTCAATAATCTGATTCGCATGCAAACCCTATTACCCAACTTAACGATGCGCGTGCGTTGGTTAGCACACCGCTATTTATTACAACAAAGCTTAGACTTTTACCAAGACGATTTTGCGGGTCGTATCGCCGCCAAAGTCATGCAAGGCTCTATTGCTGTTAGGCAAGTCGTGGGTAAACTTTGCGACACCTTTGCCTACGTTGTGGTGGGCATATTTTCTATGCTGGTGCTGTTATCAAACACCGACCTACGCATGGCTGCACCCATTGCGATTTGGTTAGTGCTTTTTACTGGCGCCATGATTTACTTTCTGCCCCGCTTAGGCCGAATTGCAGAAGACCAAGCCAACAAACGTGCCATCATGACGGGCCGAGTCGTGGATAGTTACACCAACATTAGCACGGTAAAACTGTTTGCCCATACGCAAAAAGAAACGGATTACGCTAAGTCGTCCATGAACTCTTTTTTGCTCAATGTGTTCCAAATGATGGGTCTTAGCACCTGGATGGATGTCGTTGTTACGAGCTTAAATAGCCTGCTTATTTTTGCGACTGCGGCGGTGGATATTTATTTATGGCTTAACCATAGTGCGAGTTTAGGCATGATCGCGGTCAGTTTAGCCCTGGCTATTCGCTTACAGGGATTTTCTGATTGGCTGATGTGGGAAGTGCATGACTTTTTTGAGAGTTTAGGCACTGTGGCAGATGCCATGCACACTATTTCTCAGCCTCAAACTGTGCTCAATAATGCTGACACTTTATTAAAAGTGACTCATGGACACATTAACTTTGATGCTATTTGCTTCCACTATGGTAAGAGCCATGGGGTCATCGATAGCTTAAGCTTACAGATTAAAGCTGGAGAAAAAGTGGGCATTGTCGGGCGTTCTGGAGCAGGCAAGTCTACCCTAGTTAATCTGCTGCTGCGTTTCCATGATTTAGAAAGTGGTAAAATTGTGATTGATGGTCAGGACATTAGCCAAGTCACGCAAGACAGCTTACGTGCGGCTATCGGCATGGTGACACAAGATACGTCACTGCTACATCGTTCTGTGCGCGAAAACATTGTGTATGGCAAACCTGATGCCACAGATGCCGAATTACTGCTTGCCTGCAAACAAGCCGAAGCCAATGTGTTTATCGACGATTTAGAAGATCCCAAAGGTAACCGCGGCTATATGGCTCAAGTAGGCGAAAGGGGCGTAAAACTATCTGGTGGCCAACGTCAAAGAATTGCCATTGCCCGTGTACTGCTTAAAAATGCACCTATATTGGTGTTAGATGAAGCCACTTCAGCCTTAGACTCAGAGGTAGAAGCTGCCATCCAAGCCAGCTTAAATCGCCTTATGGATGGCAAAACGGTCATCGCAATTGCCCACCGTTTATCGACCATCGCTGCCATGGATCGACTGGTGATCATTGACGAAGGCAATATTATTGAGCAAGGTAGCCATAAAGAGTTACTGGCTCTTAACGGCGTTTACGCCAAACTCTGGCAACATCAAACTGGCGGCTTTATTGGTTTAGATTAATCATTGAAACCAAAGTGATTCCAAGTCGATTTAAAAGTTTGTTAACTGTATTTTGAGCTAAGTTTGTTAACTGTATTTTTATCACTTTGGTAAGACACCTCAATGGGGAATTGCTGCCCCATTAGTAGTGGTCTTCCTCAGCGGATGCATCGGCATCTGGCACCGCAATCTCTGGACCCGCAATAGGCGCTTGAGTCCACTCGTCACTATCATCTAATAGCTCTAATTCGTCCTCTTCTAGTGCCTCAGCATAGTCTTGAGCATCAGGCGCAGTGAAGGCAGCAATAGGCGTACCAATGACACCTGCAGCCAATATAGGGGACTGGTCTTCAACGTCTGCTAAGGTGACTTCGCGATAACGCATACTATTTAATACCGCTAGGGTAATGGCTAGAAAAGCCAAGGCGATGCCAATGAAATACACATCAGGACCAAAGCTCGACATCGCCAAGGCCACCAAAATTGGACCCACACTCAAGCCAATACCAGAAGCCATAACCATGGCACCACTGGCAGATACGATTTGTTCTGGAGAGAGTCGATCACTCGCATAAGCCACACACAGGGAATACATAGGCATTACTAAACCGCCCACCACGGCAATAAGGGGAATGTAACTGCTGCTACTGATGTCCCATACCGACGCCAATAAACACATGACTACTGCTGCCATAGCCGTGATTAACATAATGCCACGCCGACCATACTTGTCAGATAACCATCCAATAGGCCACTGCAGTAAGAAACCACCCCACAGAAACGACGCCATAAATAACGCGACTAAGCTATTATCAAAGCCTTTTTGTAAACCGTATACAGCCCCTAAGCCAAATGCAGTGCCGTGGGCTGCACCTGTTAAGGCATTACTGATCACGGCTAGGGGAGAGACTTTATAGAGGGCAAGCAGCGACATGCTTTCAGCCTGATCAAAAGCGGGCGCAGGCCGAGCAGTCAGCAGAATAGGTACCAATGCAAAAGAAATGATCACAGAAATAAGAATAAACAGATCGGTGTTGGCTGGGTCAGCCACGTTCAACAAGAATTGACCACTTCCCATACCTAAAGTCACCACGACCATATAGATGGATAATATGGCGCCACGATTTTCGTTACTCGCTCGGTCGTTCAGCCAACTTTCAGTCACCACAAACAAACCAGAAAAACAAATGCCTGTCACCAGGCGCATCAAGCTCCATGTGTATGGATTGACATAAACACTGTGCAACAAAATAGCAATGGAGGCCGTAGAGGCTAATGCAGCGAAGACCCGAATGTGCCCTACCCTAGCCACCAACTTAGGGGTCACAATGCTGCCCACAAGCATACCCGAGAAGTAGAACGACATGACCACACCTGTGGTGAATACTTCAAACCCCTCTAAGCTTGCACGAACACCCAATAGCGTACCCTGCAGGCCATTGCCTACCATAATAAACCCAATGCCTAGGAGCAGGGCCCAACTGGCTTTTATTTCTTGCAACATGGCGTTTATCTCCACCATAAGAGCTGACCTTATGGGCGCCACAATACTGCTTTTTTAAGCCGGTGAATAGAGTGAAAATCAAAATTAATTAAAAATATAGTAAAAACTGATATATGGATTAGTTAAAACCTACTTTTTACCCTGTCAGCCCAAATACGCCTGACCCACTGCCTGTGCGATCAGCTTTAAACCTTGAGCGATGCGTTCTGGATTTTGGGCTGCATAGTTAATGCGTATGCATTCGTGTTGATGCTGCCAATCATCTTTGATGCCCACAAAGAAATTATGCCCAGACACCACAATCACCCCTTCTTGTTTAAGACGCTCATAAAGTTCCTGACTGGAAATAGGCATACCTTTAAACCATAACCACATAAACATAGTGCCTTCTGGTTTGTGAATAGCGTAGGGAATAGTTGGGTCCATCACCTGCTGCAGGGTAGTTTGAGCAAACGCTAGTTGTGCTTCATACGCAGGGCGCACCACATTTTGGCTAAGGTCAATAATCTCACCCGAGGCAATCATGTCTGTGGTCAAGGCCGCACCAAAGCTACCACTGGCTAAATTAATAATGGTATTGATGCCAGATAGGGTTTTAATCGTTTCTTCGTTCGCGACTACAATTCCTGTGCGAGCGCCTGGTAAGCCAAACTTAGACAAGCTCAGACACACAATGGTGTTGTCATTCCAAAAAGGGCTGGCGGGGGTATAAATTAAGCCAGGAAATGGCAGGCCATAAGCACCATCGATAATTAAAGGCACATTATGGTTTTGGGCTAATGCATCTAGTTGTTCTACTTCATCGTCGGTAATGACATTGCCCGTTGGATTAGTTGGTCTAGACACACAAATAGCACCTGTATTTGGGCCTATATGTAAATCATCAAATTTGACCCTATATTTAAATTGCCGTTGCTCTAACTCATCAATCAAAGGGTGGGCTGCGATAAATAAGTTATCACCAATGCCCGCATCAGCATAGCCAATGTATTCTGGCACCATGGGTAGTTGAATCTGTTTATAACTGCCGTCGTCAAACTCACCAGCGAGCATGTTGAAGAGCATAAAAAATGCAGACTGACTGCCATTGGTCAGGGCAATATTATGCCGGGTGACAGGCCAACCCAGTTTTTTACTGAATAACTCAGCCAACGCATCAATGAGTGCCATATTACCTTGAGCTGGGTCATAACTCCCCAAAAGTTGCCTTACCGCGGCGGGATTGCTCGATAAAATTTGCAGACGTTGCTGCATAATAGCTTCAATTTGTGGAATATTAGCTGGATTTCCACCTCCCATCATAATCGTGTCACGATCACTAGAGAGGGCATTAGTGATGTCATCCATCAGCACCGTGATGCCAGCATTACCACTAAATTTTTGACCAAATGCAGATAATTTCACAGTTTATTTCCAGATAAAATGGGATTCAAGCAAAGCCATGGATGACATCACATAATTACATCACCTGACTAAATCACGCCACCACCCCATGCGGTTTGGGCTTCATCATTCACAGCAGATTACAGGTATTTTTGCCAAAACTCTGCTTTGCCTGTGCCTACAGACAGTTCATAGGCGTTAAAGCCAAACTTACTATAGGACGCCTTAGCAATGAGGTTATTACCAAGTACCTCTAAGGTCACTTTGCAGGCATTTCTGGAGCCCGCATGGGTTTCAACTGCACTTAATAAAGCCGTACTAATGCCCATGCCCCGATACTCTTTTTGTACCCCCAAATCATGAATGTTAACCAAGGGTTGGGCTGCAAAGGTTGAATAGCCCCAGAGGCAATTGGTCATGCCTACGCACTCGTCTCCTACCCACGCTAATAAGCTAAAATTTTGTTGTTGTTGTGGCAAGTCGATTAACAAACGCTGTTTGACCGCTGCTGATAGATCTTCACCACCACCCATATCATCCAGCGCATAGTGACTCAGTTGTTGTATTAAATGGGACATTTGTTGCGCATCTTGATAATCAACTAGGGTAATTGAAATCGGTTTTACATCTGACATGAGTGTTTCCCAAAGGTGTATTAAACAAAGCGAGTTAGCGCATCTATTATAGCAAATGAGCCTAACAGCATGATCAAGGTGTGCCTCTTATTAGCCCAAGGCGGGTGAAACTAAAGTGACCCAAGTTAGTCTGACATTTGCACCAATTCAGACACTTCTAAGCTGCCACCAATCTCAGTGAAGGGACAAGTGATGGTGATCTCTACTGCAGCTTCAATAGATGCTGCTTCGATGATGGTGAAGCCCGACATTTGCGTGCCTGAACCAGAAGAGACAACGCCATCTGGCGCAATATGATGCGTATCTTTTAGAGGGTTCATAGCACTGATAACAGTCTCGCCCAGGGCATTAATCCACTTTATGTATTTATCAAAATGGGCCCGACCCTCTTCTGGCGTTTCTGGTTGGTTACCACCTAAATATGTGATGATGAATTGTGCCATGGTTAAGATTCCTGATTGTTAGCTATTTGTGTACAAGTCTAGCAGATACCTATTTACAGGTCTGCTACACTGCGCCCATGCACAAAAAATTACTTATTATTGCTCACCAGCCGTCTACTAACACCCAACAAATGGCGTCAGCCTTTATTGCTGGAAGTCGCGCTGCAGAAGCTGAAAATGTGTCCATCTCTATGGTGGCGCCTTTGGAGTGCCAACCGAAGCAACTCCTTGATGCTGATGCTGTGCTAATATTTACCACAGAAAATTTAGGTTATATGGCTGGTACCACCAAAGATTGGTTTGATCGAGTTTATTATCCAGTACTAGAGTTAAAGCAAGGACTACCCTATGCCTTAGTGATTCGAGCAGGCACCGATGGAACCGGCACACGAAGAGCGATAGAATCTATTTGTAAGGGTCTGCGTTGGAATTTGGCGCAACCCGTGCTGGTTTGCAAGGGGCCGTGGCAAGAAGATTTCATTCAACCCTGCTTTGAGATGGGCCAATATATGACCGCAGGCTTGGATTTAGGCATACTTTAACGATGCACGTATTTTTATGCTCCAGAGACTCTAACGATACAGGTCATTCAAGCAAAGGCATGAAAAAGCCCACATTGCGGGCTTTTTACTTGGCTTTGTCTTCGCTGTGACTTAACTTTGATTTAGCTTTTGTTTAGCTTAAAACCGCTTGCTCTAAAGCACTTGGCTTAAGGCTTTATCCAAAGTGGCCACCGAACGTTCCACGTTGTGCAATTTATCAAGGCCAAATAGACCCAATCTAAAGGTGCGAAAACCTTCAGGTTCATCACACATTAAGGGCACTCCAGCAGCAATTTGCATGCCTAAAGCCGCAAACTTACTACCGTTTTGAACCGCTGCGTCTTGGGTGTAACTCACCACCACGCCGGGTGCACCAAAACCCTCAGCCGCAACACTTTTAATGCCCTTAGAAGCTAACAATGCCCGCACTGCGTCACCTAATTCTTGCTGTTCAGACTTCACCTTATCAAACCCATAGGCTTCTGTTTCACGCATTACTGCAGCGAAACCAGCGATGGCGTCTGTAGGCACCGTAGCATGGTAAGCATGGCCGCCATTTTCGTAGATTACCATGATGTCACGCCATTTTTTAAGGTCGCAGGCAAAACTTGTACTCGTGGTTGCTTCCAAAGCCACAACACCTGCACCACTCATCATCACCAGACCACAACACGGTGGTCCACTCCAGCCCTTCTGCGGTGCACTAATCAACACATCTACGCCTAAGGCCTTCATGTCTACCCATAAGCAACCTGAAGCAATACAATCTAAGACAAAAATACCACCCACAGCATGAACAGCGTCGGTGACCGCTTTGATATAGTCGTTAGGCAAGATAATGCCTGCCGACGTTTCCACATGGGGCGCAAACACCACCGCCGGCTTGTCACGCGCGATAGCCGCAACAACTTCATCGATGGGTGCTGGAGCAAAAGCTTCTTGATCACCTGTTTGTGCTTGCCGGGCTTTTAGCACGGTAGAGCTTGTAGCAATACTGCCCATGTCTAAAATTTGAGTCCAACGGTAGCTAAAAAAACCGTTACGAATGACTAGGGTTTTTTTACCCGTAGCAAACTGGCGCGCAACTGCCTCCATACCAAAGGTTCCAGAACCTGGCACAATAGCCACTTGGTCTGCAGCGTAAACACTTTTTAACGTGCTAGAAATATAACGCATGTCACCCTGAAAAGACTGGGACATGTGGTTAAGGGCTCGGTCGGTATAAACCACCGAATATTCTAATAATCCATCGGGGTCTACATTGGGTAACAAGCCTGGCATGGTGCCTCCTAAAAAATGATTCGATCTTTAGCCATTATGCGTGGGAAAAATGGCGAATAAAAGCGTTGGTCTGGATACTTAAAAGCCAGTAATGTTAACAGTTAATAGCTTTTATTACAGCGTCTAGTTTAGCGTAATGTCTGCGCTGAATGCACCAAAAACTCCATCAAAGATTTGGCAAAGCCGCGCATCACCCACACCTCAAACTGAGGTTGACCACCCACATCCGCATTTCGAATCACACTCACGCCAATGTGGTTAATGTGACTATGCTGAACTTCACCAATGGCAAACTGCCCTTCGTCAATATCTAGAGGTAAACCCCGAGACAACAAGGCACGGGCATCTTCACCGGTAATGAGTAATTGAGTTTTACCGTAAGTTTGGTCTGTTGCGTATACACCATCGTGATCTGTTAGATCTGAACGCTGAGTGGTTAACAAATAACGATCTCGCCCTGCCCATACCAAGCGTTCGTCACCTTGCACAGTAACTTGGCCTTGAGATGGCACCGCCATTCCAGTGAGATGTGCCACTTGAGCATCGACCTTGTCGCAGCCTTCAAGTTGCCACATGTTAGTGGCAATGACATCAATGCTCACTGCAGGGAAAGTTTGTGGCATTTCAAAATGCCCATTTAATGCATTAGCCATTAGCCTTTCACCCTTTCGTTTGTTGGATCAACAAAGTGGTTACTGACCACTTCTACTTCAACGGTTTTGCCTTTGACTGGATAAGCAGCGTAAATGCGCTCGCCAATACGGTCTTTACCACCCCTTAGGAAACCCAGAGCAATAAAATTACCAAGCTCAGGACTATATGTCATTGAACTGACCCAGCCTTGCTTGTCTGCACCCGCAGTAGCGTTGGCATCGGTCACTAATATAGAACCCGAAGCAATCGGTGTGCGAGGATCCACAGATTTTAAGCCAACCAGTTGGGGACGATCTGGATGTACCAAACCCTCTCGGTCTTTTAAGTTTTTACCCACAAACCATTTCTTCTTTGACGCCATACCATCCATGTGCACGTCACCTAGGGTGACTCGACCATCAAGCTCGGCACCCGTAACGTGACCTTTTTCAATACGCAAAGCACCCAGTGTTTCAAGACCATAAGGCACGATATCATGCACTTGACCTGCATCGATAATGGTTTGCCATATATCAGTTGCATGTTCAGCTTCGGCATACACTTCGAAAGCCATTTCACCCGAAAAGCTAATGCGTAATAAAATCAGCTTGGCACCATTATGCTCAGCATGCACGACTCCCATAAATGGGAACGCCTCATTACTAAAGTCTACCGATGGGAAGGCCGCAATTAAAGTTGCTCGAGCATCAGGACCAGCAACAGCCATACCACCCCAACGCTCGCTCACAGAGCTCACACGCACTTTCAATTCTGGCCAATCAATCTCTAAGCAACGTTCCAGATAGGCCATTACGGGACCCGCTTTGGCCGTTGTAGTGGTCATAAAGAAACGATCTTCAGCAAATCGAGAGGTGGTGCCATCATCATAAACAATGCCATCCTCACGCAACATGACACCATAACGAGCTTTGCCTACTTTGAGAGTACTGAACATGTTGATGTAAACGCGATCAAGAAATTCACCCGCATCTGGGCCTACAATTTCAATTTTACCCAAAGAGGTGACATCACAAATACCCACTTTCTTTCGAACGTGAGCCGTTTCACGCTCATAGGCATCATCAATAGTTTCGCCCGCTTGCGGGTAATACTGTGGCCGCATGTACATGCCCGCTTGAACAAATACTGCACCCGCTTGCTCATGCCATTCTTGCATAGGAGTTCGACGCACAGGCTTAAAGTGTTTACCAATTTCGCGGCCCGCAAAACCACCCATAGACACGGGGGCAATGGGCGCACGGAAACGGGTAGTCCCAGTTTCAGCAATGCTCAAACCACGACACTCAGCCATAATGGCGAGTGCGTTAACGTTAGAAGTACGGCCTTGGTCATTGGCCATGCCCAAGGTGGTGTAGCGTTTTAGGTGCTCTACCGACACAAATCCTTCCCGGTGCGACTGAACCACATCAGCGGCCGTGACATCATGCTGAATATCCACCATTTGCTTACCTTTGGCGGGTACACTCCATAAGGGCACAATGTTACTTGTGCCTTCACGGTCTTGAGGGGGAGGCGTCACTGCACCTGCTTCTGCACCAAGTTCAGCACATGCAGCCTTGGCTGCGTCAACGGCCTGAGACACGTTCACTAACAAATTACTTTCGCCTTCTGCTGCGCCGACTGAGTAGGTGTCTGGGGCTTGATCACCCACAACAAAAGCCGCAATCTTTTTATCAAACACTGGGGGCTTGCCACCGTGAGAGGCCATTTGAACTTGTGGTGTCCAACCACCTGAATGAGCCAGCACATCACAAGCAACGCGACGACGATTGGAGACACTTTGGGCATTAGCCGCTAAGTCTGCAATTTCAATGCTACGCACCGCTTGCCAACCTTTCGCTTCGGTGACTACAGCTTGGGTGTGCAAGATGATGCCTCGTGACTGGCAGCCATCCACCAAGGTTTGACTTGGGTACTGGCGACTGTCCACCAATGCAGAGACCTTAATGCCAGCATCAGCGTAATCAAAGGCGGTTTGATAAGCACTGTCGTTGTTGGTAAATACAGCCAACAACTTACCCGTGGCTGTACCATAATGGTTCAACATCCTGCGCGCAGCAGAAGCCAACATGACGTTGGGTTTATCATTGTTACCAAACACTAATGGGCGTTCAATGGCTCCCGCCGCGATGATGATTTTCTTGGCTTGTACCTTGTGGTAATTTTGGCGCACCTTACCATCCACACTTTGATGTGCCGCCAGTGTGTTGCCATCAAAGCGCCCCCAACAAACTGTGCGCGTGAGTACTTTGACATTAGAAGCTGCATGCAGCGCCGCTATTATGTCAGCCCGCCACTCTTCTAAGTTGGCATTTTCAAGGTTATTGGTTTCATTGAGCAACTGACCACCTAGGTCGTTATGTTCATCGAATAAGACGACGCGCAAACCACTTTGGGAGGCACTTAAGGCTGCAGTCAGACCAGCAGCACCACCGCCTACTACGGCCACATCACAAAAGCTGTTAATGCGGTCGTATAGATCTGGGTCGGCCACCTTAGGTGGAACGCCCATACCAGCAGCTGCACGGATAGATGGCTCATAAAACTTGTACCAAAGGGCTGCGGGCCACATAAAGGTTTTGTAATAGAAACCCGCCGAAAATAAAGAGCCTGGTAAAATTGCACCCGCCAAACCATTAACAGACATTAAGTCAAATTTTGGGGATGGGAAACAATTTTGGGAGAACACCTCCAAACCTTGAGTCACAGGTTCCATTGTAGCGCGCGCATTGGGTTCAGCTTTTCCACCTGAACCAATAGTCACCAAAGCACCCGTTTCCTCTGGGCCACTTGAGGTCACACCGCGCGGGCGATGGTATTTGAAGCTACGCCCCACCACTTCTACACCATTAGCTAACAGGGCAGAGGCCACAGTGTCACCAGTGCGAGCAAGCATGGGTTTACCGTCGAAGGTAAAATTAATATGGGCATCACCTAAACGACCTGAGCCATGTCTAAAACCACTCATGATGCAGCCTCCGGATTTTCATGGGGCAAACCCACCCAAGAAATGTCATGGGTTAAGGTGTTACGTTGAACTTTCAACCAAGCCCTGCAACCAAACGCATGATGCCAATATTCAATGTGCTCACCCGCTGGATTATCCCGCTCGTAAACAAATTTATTCCACTGCTCTAGTGGAGCGTCGTTTTCTGGTGTAGCACGAGTCGCATCTTCACCGTAGGTAAATTCGCTATGTTCACGTTCGCCACAATAGGGGCAATTAATTCTAATCATAATTAGTGCGCCTTTGGATATGGACCCATACCTTTTTCATCAATCGCGTAGCCTTTGGCAAAACGATCTAAGGTATAAGCTTTATTAAGTTCGTGGGCTTCGTTATTGGCAATCGTATGCGCAAAACAGTAACCCGAAGCAGGCGTGGCTTTAAAGCCACCATAGCACCAGCCCGTGTTGAGGTATAAACCATCAATAGGACCAACATCAATAATTGGGGAACCATCCATAGACATGTCCATGACTCCACCCCAGTTGCGCAGCAACTTGAGCCGAGATAAACATGGCATCATGGTCAAACCACCAGCAATCACATCCTCAAACACAGGCAAATTGCCCCGTTGAGCGTAGGTATTGTAGCCATCAATGTCACCACCAAATACTACCCCACCTTTGTCAGACTGAGATACATAAAAGTGGCCTGCACCAAAAGTGACAACGCCATTAATTAATGGCTTGTAGGGCTCCGTAACAAAAGCCTGCAGCACATGGCTTTCAATAGGTAAGCGCAGGCCCAGTTTGTCGGCTAACCGACTGGAACTGCCTGCAACAGCCATGCCTACTTTCTCAGCATGAATGTCTCCTCGGCTAGTTTTAACACCGATGATGCGCTCACCTTGTTTAATAAAGTCAATGACTTCACAGTTTTGAATAATGTCTACACCTAGCTGATCAGCGGCTCGGGCATAGCCCCAAGCCACGGCATCATGGCGAGCGTTACCCGCATCGGGTTGTAAAATGCCACCCCACAAAGGAAAGCGTGTGTCAGAACTGCCATCAATAATCGGTTCGCGCTCAAGTACTTCTTCTCGGCTGAGTAATTCAGCTTGGATACCGTTCAAGCGCATGGTGTTGGCTCGGCGAGCAAAGGTGTCATATTGCGATTTGCTATGGGCTATGTTCATAACGCCACGGGGAGAAAACATGACGTTGTAGTTTAAGTCTTGGGCCATGTCGCGCCACAAATTCATGCCATGCTCGTAAAAGGGCGAGTTGCCGTCGAGTAAATAGTTAGAACGCACAATAGTTGTATTACGGCCCACGTTACCGCCGCCAATCCAGCCTTTCTCAAGGATCGCCACATTAGTAATACCGTGGTTTTTCGCCAAGTAATACGCCGTAGCAAGGCCATGACCACCACCACCAATGATAATGACGTCGTAGTTAGATTTTGGCTCTGGATCACGCCACGCACGTTGCCAATGCTTATGGCCTCGTAGCGCGTTCCAAGCGATGTTTAGGGCGTTATATTGGCCCATGTGTGCCTCCGCTGTTATTATATTAGCCACAGTTGACTATGGTGCAGAATTCTAAAGCATACCTATATAGATAGGAACTTTATCTAGTGCTGAAAAAGTAAAATAATTGAGCTGGAGGGTAGAAGGATATATCGACACCCTATGTCGCTTTTGAACACAAAATGACAATAAACAGGATATATTCGACTTTTATGCACTTTGAGACCACTTTATTTTTATTTTGACTAAGCAATTAGTCTAAGACAACTTTGGCAAAGTGCAAACATTATTAAGGTTTTTAACGATGATACTAGCCCCTTTTATGGCCTCCCAATAGCCTCTCAATAGGCTTAAAATACCACCCTAAAAACAGCTCAAAAATAGCCATAAAAACTCGCTTTCAAGACTCACAGTTCAATAAACCTCAGCACTAAGTGGGGGGCTTTCAATAGCTAAGAAACAGCGACGTAAGACCTCTGCAGCAATCACCTCAATACCAGCTCTCAAAATTGTGTCTCTAAAATTAAAACGCTGTATCATTTTAATCAGGATATCAGTAGATAATTGGCTATTTTTCCGACTTAACACCAACAGTGAAATAACCACGTTGCTGACATAATAAAAAATCACTTGTGGTGATACACCACCATCGCCGACTAGGCTTATATAGCGCACAGCGATTTGTTCAAACACCTGGGTAAAGTGCGACTCACCTTGGCACACGTCTTTAATAATAATGGCCAATATTTCAACTCCAGGTGGATGTTCTGGCATCATATAGGTGACCTCAGCGTAAACCACTTTATGACTTAACAAATACACTGCTGAGGCTGTTAAATCTTGCTTTGGGTCTTGATCTTTATATTCAATACAACGGCTTTCGAACTTGTCTATGGCCTTCATAGCATGCACCTCATAGGGTTTTAGGGTGATTATGTTTATGACCCACGGTGAGCACAGTTTCACCATCAGCATCAATTAGGTAAGTACTGCGTAGGGCTTTAAGGTGTTGTTGTATGTACTGCATGTCTTGCACTAGCCGCTTCAGGCCACGCCCCGTTAAACTGGTATAGTGTTTGCCTTCACCAATGTCACAGCTTTCTCCATAAAGCATGAGTAATTCTACTTGCAGGTGTTCCACAGAACTAATGGGTTGCACATTATTGGGTTGAAGTAAGTTAAGGCCCATGATTTTGCTCCTTGTTATTGGTATGACAACCATTAAACAACTTAACAATGGGGAATTAGGGAAGACTTATTGAAGATGTATGGAATAAGTCTGAAGAAATAATGAAGATTATGGATCAACATTAAATGAGACTGGCTGGCAGCCTTATAGAAAAACAAACACCAGAGCCATCCGCTAAATTGGCAACTTGAACCGTACCTTTATGAAACTGAGCAATCGTTTGTACCACGTATAGTCCTAAGCCGAAGTGGCCCGCCCCACCTGCCGAAGCTTGGGTTCTAGATGTCACCATAGACTGAAAGAGTTGATCTGCCTTATCCAAGTCAACTTGATCTCCTTGGTTTTCAACATCGATCACCCAGTCAAATTTATCAGCCCACAAACGCACTTTGATTGAGGTTCCAGAACGGTGGAAATCTCGCGCATTGTCGAGTAACTTATCAAGCGCTTGTTCTAAGCGATAATCTACGGCCTCCACCATGGCCGCTTTTTTGTTAGCCACATACTCAATAACCACGTTGCTGCCAGCCATTTGATGCTGATGTTGGCAATACACAGTCAAAAAGTGATTGACGTCCAGAGGTTCTAGTTCATCATCAGTTAACGCTTGTTCAAGATTTGCAGCTGACGATAATTTAGACAAAATCGACTCAATTTTGTGCAAGCCCCGTTTAGCAATCTCTAGATAACTATTGATCTCTTCATCGAGGGGATAGTCTGACATATTAGCCAGTGAGGTAGAGATCGCATTTAATGGGTTTTTAATTTCGTGGCTTAGTGTGCGAGGCATAGTTGACATAAAGGATTGCTGCTCATGCAACTTAGACACCACATCAGAGAAACTGCGCGCTAAATCTCCGATGGAATCTTCTCGATCTACCTGCCCCACAATTTTACTCGCCACCAGGCGCCCTTCATCGTTGACCATATTGGCTGTTTCTATGCGTAACTTACGCACTCGAAAGGCTAAGCGCCAGAATAAGAAAAACACAATTGAAAAAATAAGCAGAATACCCCCCACACTAAAGAGCACAATATTTTGTAAAGAATTAAGCTGTAATTTTAAGATTTGATCAGTCGATTGCTTCACTAGGACAATGCCTATCACGTTGCCATCCTCCGCCAATACGGGAGCAGCAGTGGCTAAAAAACCACCGCCTCCCAGAGAAGACCAGCGAGCCTGCGCCAAGTCACCCAACTGGGCCGCCTGCAGAAGTTCTGCTTGGGTCTCTGATTCGTTGCCTTCAATGCCCATGGTCATATGTAACAAGAGCATCATGGCTTCTTCTATGACGCTAGCCACGTCCTGCCAAACCGAGGTGCCAACAGGCTCAGCATACTGGCGAAGTTTGACCTGAGATTGAGCCCTTAACTGAAAGTTAGTGTCAAATAAGGCAATATAACTGACCGATTTAGCCAAACGCCCCAATAATTGATTCGCCGCTGAAGAACTGGTGTTTAAAGTGTGAAAGCCCTTGGTAGAACCCATGGACGAGATACCACTTTTAGTGGTCCCATCATAGGCAGAAAAACGCAGTTGTTGCTTTGCATTAATGTTGGCTTTATTTATTTTAATCTCGAGCACATAGCCGTCCAGAGTTGCACTCATGAGCGCTTCAATGGGCGCCGCTTGAAATCGATCCATAGTGTCACGTCGCCAATCAGGACCCACTCTGAAAATAGCCACAAACCCGTCTTGCTGAGGCACCAACACCACGCGCTCAATCGCATCGCGCTGGTTAAGCCATTCCAAACGCACATGGTCTCTTGCACCAAAACCGTTAAGGCTGCCTGTGGCATAGTCTGGGTCCACATCTCGCACCTCAATAAGCCCATAGAGGCTATTATTACGCTCGCCCATAGCAACAGAAAAACCAAAACCATCGTAAAACTGACGCTGAGGAAAGGACACCTTTCTATAACTTTGATCTTGCCAATCTTGTTTCGACCCATCCACGGTCATAGGCGTTGCCAAGTAGGTTTTAGGTAAAGGGGCCCCCTCTGCTAGGGACAAGGTCAGACTTTCTTTTTTGTTGTAAAAAGTATTGGCCACGGAACGGCCAAATTGTTCTTGAGAGATTAACTGCCCTGCATCTAAAAACTGTTTAGCTTCACTGATGAACTGATAGCCAAGCCAAGGTACTGCAGACAGCACTGCGAGCAGGCTCAAAACCTGAAAAGATAACTTAAAGCCACGTTTTCGCCTCATGACTTGCGCCACTCGTTAAACCTTCCACCGATAACCAAGACCGTATTCAGAATCAATGCCATTAAATTCAGGAGCAGCCCTTTTAATTTTTTTCTTTAAGTTTTTGATGTGTGCACTAATGGTGTTTTTTTCAACCACACTAGAGTGTGTGACCTGAGCGAAGCGCTCATAAGTGATAACATTACCCGGCCGCAGCACTAAGGCATGTAACATGTTGAACTCTGTCACCGTAAGATTCAATACAGATTGGCTAGCAAAGGCCACACTTCTAGATAAGGTGTTTAACACGAGGTCTCCCCGCACTAACTCTGTATTAGCGTCATTATTAGGCCGCGATTGATTGTTTGCCAGCATCATCAGTGTGGCTACTTTGGCTGCTAAAAATTCCATACTAATGGGCTTAGATTGATAATCCCAAGCCCCCATTTTTAGGCCCCACACTTTATCAAACTCACCATCACGATCGGTTAAAAACAAGACCGGAAGTCCTGCATGATATTTTACCACCTCACTATAAAGTTCGAACCCACCATCGTAATCACTGCCTAAAATAATGTCTAAAATAAGTAGATCGGGTCGATGACGACTTAAGTGTTCAAGGGCTTCAACTTTGGTGGCAAAAGCGTGGACGGTGTAGAAACGACGACTCAGCAAATTTTCATAATTTGACCTTTGATCATCATCATCCTCAACAATCACTATGGTGCCATTTTTACTCATGCCTGCTCCTTGCTATTAATCGATTGCGCCAATCCAGCGCAATGCTGCACTAGATCCAGTGGCAGAAAAGGCCGCTTCTATGGTTTTTCCTTCACTGTAAATCAACATTGTCACTGGTGAATTAGTCTCAGAAATGGCCTCTAACATAGGGTCTGTCACAGGCCCGTAAAAGACGGCACTAGGTGCTTGTTCGGCCTCAAACACTTGACCCTCTATGATCATTTCTACTCGATCAATTTGGCTGTTAATAATGTAGTAAATGGAGCCGTCTTGGCGGCGGTTAATTTGGAACTCAGTTGAACCAAACCATCCCACATCCATGACCGTTGTGGCATCAGAATATTTATGTGTTAACACCCCTCGTTCAAACACATGGCGCACGGCCCAGTCGCCATAACAATCATAAATAATATGGTCAGAGTGCATTGGTTTTTGACACTGCTTGGGTTGACCAGCAACGCTGCCAACCGAAATTAACAGCAAAAACATCAGTAGCAAAATAATGCTAAGTGCTTTAGGTTGCATAGTCAGTGTTCTAAATTGAGTGCAAAACATAAAGGCTTGGGTACTCTTTTGTAGCCATAGATTTATGGTCAAGTTACCAGTTCACATGTCACACGCCAAGGGGATTCCGCTGGTAGACGCATTAATTCACTGAATCTTCATAGTTAGGCGAACTTCACACCTGCGTTTTAACGATGACTAAACATCTAAACTGATACCGCAGTGAAATAACCATCTTGCCTTCAATGCAAAACCTTTTACTGAGTTTTCATTGAGTTTTTACTGAGCTTTAACTGAGCCTCAAATAAACACTCGTTTAATATAATATAGTATTTAAAATTGCCGGGGCTTAATTTAATAGATAAACGGTTACATCTAATTTCATTGAACCTATCGCAACATTGCATTTATCGTGTCAGTCTAAGACGGGTGTTTCATAAGCCATAAACAAGGCTTGAAGTTGGTGATTCATCGCTTTTATAACCCTTGTTAATTGAATTCATAAAAAATGTGATCTAACTTAACCTAATCTCACTAGAGCCCCAGTCTATTTAAATTGTATCACCATCAGTAAACACTGCTAATTTTTAAGGACATAAGATGACAACCTCTATCATTGCAGGCGCTAGTGGCTTAGTTGGAACCAAAATTCTCCAGCAGCTTTGTGCTCAAAAAAAGAAAGTCATTGCGTTAAGCCGAAGACCACTAGCTAATCTACCGAGCCATGCCAATGAGTTTGTTATTGATTTTGATGAATTAATTAAAGATGGCATACTGCCAGAATGTGATCATGTATTTATTTGCCTTGGAACCACCATTAAGATAGCAGGTAGCCAAGAACAGTTTCGACAAGTTGATTTTGAA
Organism: Oceanospirillaceae bacterium UBA2001; assembly: GCA_002335115.1. Lineage (GTDB taxonomy): Bacteria > Pseudomonadota > Gammaproteobacteria > Pseudomonadales > Balneatricaceae > Njordibacter. The sequence continues at coordinate 12,063 of DDCR01000077.1, read as the reverse complement.
TACGGCTTAGGCATTGCTAAAAAAGCCAGTGCAGCAGGGGCGAAAACCATAAGCCTTATCTCATCAATAGGTGCAGATAGTTCTTCAAAAAACTTTTATCTAAAAACTAAAGGTGAGCTAGAAGAAGCCATTCAAAAACTCGGCTTTACATCAGTTAATATATTTAGGCCCAGTTTTCTAATCGGCAATGGCGGCAGACCAAGAACAATGTTAGAACATGCGGTCATGAAAATTGCAAAAATAATGGATGTATTTTTTATAGGCTCAACAAGAAAATATAAGAGTGTTGATGCGGCATTATTAGCTAAAACCATGATTTCTAAAAAACATGCTAAGCCAGGAATCAATTACTACTTCTTTGATGACCTTGTGAAATAAAACCATACTAAATTAATTCATGGCTTTTATTTGGCTATGTATAAACACCAAAGATTTTTAAGCAGCTTCAAGCACTTTTAAGCACTTTTTTCATGAGATAAAAAGAGCACCCAATTCAAATGGAATCATACATTTATGATCAAGAAAATCACATTGACCATAGTTACCCTTTTATTTCTTTTGAGCCTAGGGGCTTATCTATTTTACCATACCAGTGATCAATTTGGTGCGGACCTTGATCCAGCAAGTTTAAAGCCTTACCAAGACTCCGAGCAATTCAACGGCACACTCTTTAGCAACACAATAGCATGGCCGTCCAGAAAGCGAAGCTTTAGTAGAACGATGGGCTGGTTACAGGAAGTTTTGTTTAGTGACGCCCAAATGCGTCCTGATAAGCCCGTAGAAATACTACCTGTGACCCCGAAAACTCTTCTTGAGCCAACTAAAGACACTCGCATCGTTTGGTTTGGTCATTCCACTTTTTTTATGCAAGTGGGTCAAATGAATCTATTATTTGACCCCATGTTGACGAGTACCCCTGCGCCCCACCCTATGCTGGCCGGCTCTCGGTATAGTGAAAAACTACCCATTAGCATTGAAGATTTGCCTAAAATCGATGCTGTCCTCGTGTCTCACGATCATTACGATCACCTGGACATGGTGTCCATCAAACAACTCGCGACTAAAGTGGGGCACTTTTATGTTCCTTTGGGCTTAGGACTGCATTTACAACAATGGGGCATAGCCACTGAGCGCATTACTGAATTAGATTGGTGGCAAACTGCTCAACTGGGAGCAAGTGAATTTACCTTAACCCCTGCGGAGCATTTTTCAGGGCGCCGATTTGATACTCGCAATAAAACCTTGTGGGGAGGCTGGGTGGTTGAGAACCAGTCACAGCGTATCTTTTTTTCCGGTGATAGCGGCTATGGGCCTCACTTTAAAGAAATTGGGCGTCGCTTTGGAGAGATCGACATCGCCTTTTTAGACACGGGGCAATACAACCGCCGTTGGGCTCGTGTGCACATGACACCCGAGCAAGGCGTGCAAGCGGCTATTGATGCTAAGGCAAAAGTCATGATGCCTATGCACTGGGGAGCTTTCACACTGTCTTTGCACGACTGGAATGAGCCTCCAGAGCGGGCCTTGGCAGAGGCTAAACGGCTAGGGCAAGCCATTGTGGTGCCACAAATTGGTGAAATGTTGCACCTTAATCAGCTCAAGCAGCCCAGTGGCTGGTGGCGTGACGATTAGATCGCAGGTCAGCACCCTTTTAGCCAACAACAAGGCTACACGGCTCCAAAGTTTTCCAACAATAGTTCCACAAAAATTTGGGCTAAAAAAAAAGACGCCCTACCCAATAGACCGTCTTTTTCTAACAATAGTGGTGGGTGATGACGGGTTCGAAC